>NZ_CAZEQR010000001.1:0-115132 GCF_964513795.1 Tenacibaculum sediminilitoris
ACAACATCTGTGTCTGCACAGGTAAGCTCCGTTGCATCAGCACTTACACTTACCACTGGTGCGGTTATGTCTTGCGTGATTACTACATCACTAGAGGTTACTGTACATCCATTGTCGCTATCGGTTACCACAACACTATATGTTCCTGGTGTAGTTACCGTGATGTTTTGGGTAGTCTCCCCAGTACTCCATAAGTAACTTGCTGTTCCTTGTACTGTTGGTGTTGAACTGATCACAACATCTGTGTCTGCACAGGTAAGCTCCGTTGCATCAGCACTTACACTTACCACTGGTGCGGTTATGTCTTGCGTGATTACTACATCACTAGAGGTTACTGTACATCCATTGTCGCTATCGGTTACCACAACACTATATGTTCCTGGTGTAGTTACCGTAATGTTTTGGGTAGTCTCCCCAGTACTCCATAAGTAACTTGCTGTTCCTTGTACTGTTGGTGTTGAACTGATTACAACATCTGTGTCTGCACAGGTAAGCTCCGTTGCATCAGCACTTACACTTACCACTGGTGCGGTTATGTCTTGCGTGATTACTACATCACTAGAGGTTACTGTACATCCATTGTCGCTATCGGTTACCACAACACTATATGTTCCTGGTGTAGTTACCGTAATGTTTTGGGTAGTCTCCCCAGTACTCCATAAGTAACTTGCTGTTCCTTGTACTGTTGGTGTTGAACTGATCACAACATCTGTGTCTGCACAGGTAAGCTCCGTTGCATCAGCACTTACACTTACCACTGGTGCGGTTATGTCTTGCGTGATTACTACATCACTAGAGGTTACTGTACATCCATTGTCGCTATCGGTTACCACAACACTATATGTTCCTGGTGTAGTTACCGTAATGTTTTGGGTAGTCTCCCCAGTACTCCATAAGTAACTTGCTGTTCCTTGTACTGTTGGTGTTGAACTGATCACAACATCTGTGTCTGCACAGGTAAGCTCCGTTGCATCAGCACTTACACTTACTTCTGGTGAATTAACCGTTAAAACAACACTATCTTCTTCAGGACAACTATTATTTACTGTTGTAACTTCTACTCTATATGTATTTCCATTTAAACCAGCTAGTCCATTGGTTATTGTTAAAGAGGCTGTATTTGTACCACTATAAGGAGCTACATCAGTTAAAGGAGTGGTACTCGCTCCAATATACCATTTGTATATATAATCTCCAGAAGGAATAGCTATTGTTGTATCATCTCCTGTTGCTCCAGTCGTTCCATAATCTGTAACCCTTAAGCCTGTTGGTGTAGCTGTTAATGTAATATTATCTCCCTCACATATTGAAGCTGGGTCTGGAGTTATAACAATACTTGAGACAACATCACTAATAATTTCGCTTCCATTAACTCCATCATATCCTCCTGTACCTCCAGTTACTTGGCCATTAGAATCAAAACCTGTACCATCTAAAATTCCGTCTTTATCGTCATCTGTACCTCCAGATTCAATTGAGTCTGGACATCCATCATTATCAGAATCTGTATCGAGACAATCAAGTATTCCATCAGCGTCTGTATCATTCGATGTTACTATATTAACATCTCTCCATGAAATTCCATCTTCCAATCCTTTTAAATTAACAAACTCAATTCTGGTTATATTTTCATAATATACATTAATCTCAAAAGGATTTCCACCTGAGTCACCGTTTGGCACAAATATATCTCGTATAGTACCTTGCAATACATTAGAAGAATCATAAAACCTAATCTCTTCTATAAAGCTTATTGCTTGTGGGTCTCCTAAATCAGCAGATCCATTGTTATAAATTCTAACCTTTTTTAAATCTGTTTCAGGAAAAACATAACTTACATCTGTATAGCCTCCAGAAGGAGCTCGATCTGCTATGAAAGTACTTAAGTTTCCATCAATAGTATTATTTAAAGATCCTGTTGGATCACTTCCGTTACTAGGTGCTGTAAAATCAGTATCTGTACTACTAACGGATATTGGGTTTACTATAATCTCTGCACTACATTCTACTGTGTCTAAAATTCCATCATTATCATCGTCTAAATCACAAAAATCTGGAACGCTATCACCATCAGTATCTGTAAAACCTGAAACTGTTATATCACAACATACTGTACTATCAGATGCATCTGTAACTGCAGCAGTAGTATTTTGGCCACTAGCCCCAACAATTGTTGGAACTCCATTAGCATCTACCCCTGTAAATGCACCGCTTGTTAATTGTGTATAATTAAAACTACCTGCTGCTTCTAAAGCATCAAAACATCCATCATTATCAGAATCTGTATCGAGACAATCAAGTATTCCATCAGCGTCTGTATCATTCGATGTTACTATATTAACATCTCTCCATGAAATTCCATTTGCCAAACCTGTTAAATTAACAAATTCAATTCTCGCTATATTCTCATAATATACATCAATTTCAAAAGGATTTCCACCTGAATCACCGTTTGGCACAAATATATCTCCTATAGTACCCTGTAGCACATTAGAAGAATCATAAAACCTAATCTCTTCTATAAAGCTTATTGCTTGTGCGTCACTTAGAATACCACCTCCGTTGTTATAAATTCTAATCCTTTTTAAAGTTGTTTGAGGAAAATAATAACTTACATCTGTGTAGCCTCCAGAAGGGTTATTATCTGCTATGAAGGTACTTAAGTTTCCATCAATAGTATTATTTAAAGATCCTGTTGCACTACCACCATTATAAGGTGCTGTAAAATCAGTATCTGTACTACTAACGGAAATTGGGCTTACTGTAATATCCGTATTACATTCTACTGTATCTAGAATTCCATCATTATCATCGTCTAAATCACAAAAATCTGGAACGTTATCACCATCAGTATCTTTAAAACCTGAAACTGCTATATCACAACATACTGTACTATTATTAGCATCTACTAATGCTGTAGTGCTTCCTTGTCCTAGATCTCCTCCTGAATCTGCTGCACCTCCTGAGTTTACTAAGTTTGGAACTCCAAAATTTGTCAATCCTCCTGTAGTTGCATAATCTATCCTATTCCTTCCATCTAATTGAGTACTTACAACATTTTCATCTGCTTCAAGTACATCTGGACAACCGTCATTATCTGAATCAGTATCTAATCTATCTACCAACCCATCAGAATCCGTATCTATATCGATACAATTTGTAGAAGAAGAAGCTTGGTATGAAAAAGAATCTACATCTATTCGTCTGGTTGAATTTGTTAGAAAGCCTGTTCCTTGCACTCTAATATATCTCGCATCACTACTAAGTGTATAGAATATATCTATATATGTATTATCAAATGTGTAAGTACCCGCTAATGAATTTTCAAAGGTAGAACCATCAATGGATTGATCTATCAATATACTTACATTAGCACTTGCATTTGTTCTTGTTCTAATAGTTACCGTAACACCTTGAGGAAGTACTTGACCCAAATCTACTACTAAAAACTCTCCTGGGTAATCCATATACGCATTAAGACCATCACTAGCCCCTAGTGCATTTGAAGGGTCGTGAAAGTTAGATGAGTAAACAGCAGATGCATTACCTGCTGGTATATTTGTAGTTGTACATGATTGTTCATCTACATCTAAAACACCATCATTATCGTCATCTAAATCATATACATCTGATACATTATCACCATCAGTATCTGTAGCGCAATCTGTTGATGCTGTACTCCCTCCATCTGACAAAGTAATCTCTGTTGCAGCTCCAGAGTAATTTGAAACTAACAAGGCGTAATATTTATCAGAGACAACAGGAATACTAAAACTAAAGGTTGGATTAGCAAGATAATCACAGGCTAAAGGCGCCACAAAAGAACCACATTGAGTGGTCATATCTGAAATAGAGTTAAAGGGTCCCCAAATTGCTCCATCAACATCAACTAAATTAGAATTTGTTTGATTGATAACTAAAGTTCCTCCAGTACTAACTTGAAAGAAAAACCATTTAGAATTTGGAGTTGCACCTAAACAGTCATAATTATTACCTGGGTTTATAGTTTGTGCTGACCCACCCGATGTTTCTGCTGGATATGTCTGAGTAGAACCTATACAAACAGGAGTATAATCATCAATAACACTACAGTCTTGCGCAAAAGTTTTAACTGAAAGCAAGAAGGTTAATACAAAAAAGAAAATCTTTTTTTGTTTACCAATTTTAGAAACGTAGTTTTCTCTCATACAAAAGACTTTTATTTTTACACACTAACAAACCTCCAAATAACATTCAGAGTTTTTAAATCAAAAAAATTAACGTAATTAAGCATAAAGTTCAAACATAAAACATCAATCTTATTGCTAACAATAACATTTCATGGGGGGCTTCATAAACTTTTCAGTGTGTGGTTTATAATATTAAAAATTCTGCAATATAAAAAATTACACAACTATATTTAACAATATATCAAATTTAATTTTAAAAAAAAACATTCTCTTGTAATTAATAATTAAATTGAAATGAAATCACCTCACGTATACATAAGTAAGAAACAATCAGAGGTAGCTAAGTCACACTATAATTAAAAAATATTAAACAAAATAAAACAATAGTTTTTGATTATTTAATTAGCTTGCGTAAATAAGATTTAAGAGATTTAAATTCAAAACCAATAGCAGACAGAAATTTTTGCTAAAAACCTTTTTAAAAAGCTTTAAAATTGCTTTTATGTGTTTAATATCTTTTTTAGGTGATTAAGCACATAATTAATTTCATCAATTGTATTTAGCTTACTAAAAGAAAAACGTATTGATGTTTTTTTCTCTTCTTCTTCATTTAAAAACGCGCGCAAAACATGTGACCCTTTACTACTTCCACTTTGACAAGCACTTCCTCCTGACACAGCTACCCCCGATAAATCTAAATTAAACAACAACATTTTGTCTTCTACAGGAAATCGTAAGTTAACTATTGTATAACTTGTTTTTTCTATTAAATCTCCATTAATTTTAACTTCTGGAATTAACTCTTTTACTGCTTCAACAAAGTATTTTTTTAATCCACTTATATATTTTGTATCATTTTTTAAATCTTGACAAGCAACTGCTAATGCTTTTTCCATACCAATTATCGAATGTACATTTTCTGTACTTGACCTCGCTCCTTTTTCTTGCCCTCCCCCATATAAAATTGGTTGAATACCAAATTCTTTTTTAAAATAAGCAAAGCCCACTCCTTTTGGTCCATGAAATTTATGTGCACTTGCTGCGATAAAATCTATCGGTGTTTTTTGTAAATCAATGGTAAAATGCCCTACGGCTTGAACTGTATCGGAATGAAAAAAAGCATTGTATTTTTTACATAACACCGCCACTTGGTCTACTGGTAATAAATTACCAATCTCATTATTTACATACATTAAACTCACCAAAGTTTTTTCCTCTGATTCATTTAAAAAGCTCTCCAAACTCTCCAATGAAACAGCTCCGCTTTGGTTTATCTTAACATAATCTACAGTTATTTTATATTTTTTTTGTAAGAACTGTATCGTATTTAAAACTGCATGATGTTCTATCTTAGAAGTAATAATTCTTTTAACTCCTAAATTTAACACAGCATTAAATAAAATCAAGTTATCTGCTTCGGTTCCTCCTGCTGTGAAAATAATTTCACTTGAAGATACATTAAAGTGTTTTGCTATATTTTTTCTAGCTGTTTCTACTGCAGCTTTAGCTTTTCTACCGTATTGATGTGTAGATGAGGGGTTACCAAAATTGCTTTGCATTGATTGTTGAACAAGCTCTATAACTTCAGGTAACATAGGTGTAGTTGCAGCATTGTCTAAATAAACAGAATTCATAATACAAAAGTAAGATTTTCTAGTTAATAATTAATTTCATTACATTTTCTATGAAGAGTTTATTGATTTTGAAAAACATATACTTCTGTAGCTCCTTGACCGTATTTTTTATAAGACGCATCGTAATATTTAACTGGATAGTTGTTTAATAAATACTCTAATTCAGTTTTTAAAACTCCATCTCCAACTCCGTGTATTAAAACTAGCTTAGATATTTTTTTTGATATACAATATTCTAATTTATGTTTTGCTTTATTAATTTGTAATGATAAAATATCAAAATTATCCATTCCTCGTGTAGATTTTACCAACTTTTTAGCATGTAAATCTACCTCCATAACTACTTCTTTTTTATCCTTTACAAAGGAGTTTTTTTTCTTTTTTTCTTTTGATTGAACTTTAGCTTTTAGCATTGGATTATTGATATCAAAATATTTACTTAACTCATTTTGATCTACTTCAACTTTCACCAATTCTTTCCTAAAAAAACGATACTCCATTCCGTCCGCATCTTTAACAAAAACCTCCTCTTTATTAATTTTTGTTACAAATCCTCTAATATCAGCATCAATTACTACTACTTTATTACCGATTTCTAAACACATCCTTAACCTTTATTTAATTAGCTAAAAGGGCATTAGCTTGTATTTTTGCAAATAATTTCACTCTGCAAAAGAACTGCAAATAAATGATAAACACTAAGAATATTAATACAAAAATTTTCTTTGAAGAAGCAAGAAAAGAATTAATTCTTACCGAGAATCGCAAAGATTTATTGCTCGAAATAGCTGATACTGTTTTTAAAGAATATGTTGATAGAGAAAAAATAAATTTAAATTTTATTTGTACTCATAACTCTCGTAGAAGTCAATTTGCACAGGTATGGAGTTTCTTTGCCATTGAGTATTTCAATTTAAGGAATATGTTTACCTATTCTGGTGGTACAGAAACTACTTCTTTTCATAGAAATACAGTTAAATGCTTACAAAAAACGGGGTTTATTTTTAGTGTTATTGATTTTTCTCACCAAAACCCTAGATATTTAATTTCTTTTAATGAAACTAAAAAATCTATTTTAGGTTTTTCTAAACTCTATGAGCACCCTCAAAACAGTTTCCCTTTTATTGCGATTACTACTTGTGATAGTGCTAATAAAAACTGTCCGTTTATTCCTGATGCTATTGAACGATTTCATTTACCTTATAGTGACCCTAAAGCATCAGACAATACAAACTATATTAAAGAAACATACCTCGAAACAAGCAAGCAAATCGCTGGTGAATTATTCTTTATTTTTGAGAATATTCAACAAAAATTATCTTAATTAAACCTCTATACTTTTATCGTAAGGTATTCTTTTTAAAATATAATTGATTACACTTATTCTTGCTATCGTTTTTCTATTAGCTCTAATAACTTTCCAAGGCGAGATCTCTGTATTCGTTTTAGAGAACATTGCTTTCTTATACTCTGTATAATTATCCCATAGTTCTTGTGCCTTCTCATCTACAGGAGTCATTTTCCATTGTTTTAAAGGGTCATTCTTAATATCGTTAAATCGTTTCGCTTGTTCTTTTTTGTTAATTGACATATAAATTTTTACTAAACGAATACCTGACTCTAAAATCATACGTTCAAAGTCATTAACTTGATTCATGAAAATTTCATATTCTTCTTTCGTACAAAACCCATTAACAGGTTCCACCACTGCACGATTATACCAACTTCTGTCAAAAAAAACAATTTCACCAGCTTTTGGAAACTTCTCTACATATCGTTGAAAATACCATTGTGTTTTTTGGTCTTCATTAGGTTTGGGTAACGCTACAATACGCATGTGACGAGGATTAATTCGCTCAGTTATTCTACGTATCGCCCCACCTTTCCCTGCAGCATCTCTTCCTTCAAAAATTACAATAATTCGTTCATTTTCTTTTATTCCCCAAGCTTGTAGGCGAATTAATTCTACTTGTAATTTTTTTAATTTTCTTTCATAATCAACATATCGAATTGCTTTTTCTAAATTAAAAGGTTTCGATAATAAAGCTTTTAAACCTCTTGTTGTGTTTAATTTATTTACATCTCTTTGAGTTAACTTTCTCATTTTAATCTAAATGTTTTACTGAGCGATAATAACGCATTACAATATTTGGGTCTGGTATTAAAACAGTTTGTGCCTCTTCTTTTCCTACATAATCAAACTGTGATAATACATAACGCATACACTCTACCCTTGCTTCCTTTTTATTATTTGTTTTTACTACTATCCATGGGCTGTAAGCTGTATGTGTTTTACTAAACATTTCATTTTTATAATGACTATACACATCCCATAGTTCTTGCCCTCTTTTATCAACTGGACTAAACTTCCAACGCTTTAATGGATTGTTATTTCGAGAATTAAAACGACGTAATTGTTCATCTTTTGAAATTGACAACCAAAATTTTATGACTACTACTCCATCTTCATATAACATATGTTCAAATTCAGGTACTTGAACTAAGAAATTTTTATACTGATCATCTGTACAAAACCCCATAACAGGTTCTACAACAGCTCTATTATACCAACTGCGATCAAAAAACACAATTTCTCCTGGGTTGGGTAATTCTTTAATGTATCGTTGAAAATACCATTGTCCTTTCTCTACTTCTGTTGGCTTATTCAAAGCTACCAAACGAGTGGAACGCGGGTTTAGATGTTCCATAAACCTTCTAATACTTCCTCCTTTTCCAGCAGCATCTCTACCTTCAAAGATTACAGCAACTCTTATTTTATTTTTTGCAACCCATTGCTGAAGCTTCACTAACTCAATTTGTAATTTTCTTAATTCCTCTTCATAATCTAACTTTACTTTAACCTTGGTTATAGAAATTTCTTTTTCTTTAATGACTGTCAACAATTCTTCATTAGTTGAAACACTCTCAAAATCTTTAATTGTCAACACAGGTTTTTCTTTCATACGAATATTCATTATTATTGTTAATAATCTAACCAAGGGTATGCTAAAATAATACGATATTTACATCTATGAAAAAAAACATACTACTTTTATTCAGCTTGTTTTCTTTACATTCATTTTCTCAACATAAATACAGTAAAGAATTTAGTTTCTTAAACGATAATGATTTATACATATCTACCCACCAAGACAGATATTATACTAATGGAGTTTTTTTAACTTATAGGTATCTAAGCACAAAACAACCTGAAAGAATGGCTAAAAAAAGTTATGAAATTTTTATAGGCCATCAAATGTACACTCCTTTTAAAGCTATTGTAGATGTTATGGAAGAGCACGATCGTCCTTTTGCTGGTTACCTCTTTGGAGGCTTTAGTATAAATCGTTTTTATAAAAATGAGTCTGTTTTTAAAACAACGATTCAAGTAGGTGCTATTGGCTCACCTTCTTTTGCTGAAGAACTACAAGATTTTATTCACAATTTATATGGTTTTAAAAAAGCTGTAGGTTGGAAATATCAAATTAAAAACGCTCTTGCTCTTAATTTAAAAGCGAAGTACATAAAAAAAATATTAAAAGACAATGTTTTTGACCTAAACTGGTCAAACTCTGTAAGGTTAGGTACAGTACACACCGATTTTTCAACAGGGCTGTACACCCGTATAGGTTTTAAACCATTAGAAAGTATTATAAATTCTATCGCTTTTCATGGAAATTTAAATAATCAAAGCACTAGCTTTGAAAATAAGGCAGAAGTTTTTTTGTTTTTTAATCCTATGTTACACTACATTGCTTATAATGCCACTATCGAAGGAAGTTTTTTAAATAGTGGAAGCCCAGTTACTTTTGATGTAGAGCCTTTTAAGTTTACTACAACATTTGGTATTCGCTTTACTAGTAACCGTTTTAATATTGGTTATATTGTAAATTATCATACAAAAAATTTAAAAAGTACTCGAGTTCCTAAAGGAAATTTCTATGGAACAATACAGATAAATTATCAATTTAATAAAGCTTAAAAAAATAATTTTTAAAATCATCAAATTAAGATATATTTGTAAGTCTAATAAATAGAAAAATTACTAAATGAAATTTATCGTATCTAGCTCACAGTTATTAAAACAGCTACAAGTTTTAGGAGGAGTTATAAATAGCAACAACACGTTACCAATTTTAGATAACTTTTTATTCGAACTATCTGAAAACAAATTAAAGATATCTGCTTCTGACCTTGAAACTACTATGTCATCAGTTATTGAAGTTGAAAGCACTGATACTGGAGCGATTGCTATAAATGCTCGTTTATTATTAGATACTTTAAAAACATTTCCTGAACAACCTCTTACTTTTAAAGCTGAAAGAGATAATGCTATCGAAATTATTTCCGAACAAGGAAAGTACGATATGGCATATTTTAGCGGTGAAGAATTTCCTAAAGCGGTAGAGCTCCCATCTCCAAGTAGTACGGAAATTCCTTCTGATATTTTAGCTACCGCTATTTCAAAAACTATTTTTGCTGCTGGTAACGACGATTTACGCCCAGTAATGAGTGGTGTGTTTTTTCAGTTCAACTCAAAAGAACTAACTTTTGTAGCCACTGATGCTCATAAATTAGTAAAGTATACCAGAACCGATATTACTGCTGATAAATCAGCTGAGTTTATTATGCCTAAGAAGCCTTTAAATTTATTAAAAGGTATTTTAGGAGGTTCGGAAAACAACGTTGTAATTGAGTATAACGATACCAATGCCAAATTTACTTTTGACAATGTGGTGTTAATTTGTCGATTAATTGACGGAAAATATCCAAATTACGAAGCTGTTATTCCAAAAGAAAATCCAAATAAGCTAACTGTAGACAGAGCTTCTTTCTTAAACTCTGTTCGTCGTGTATCTATCTTTTCTAGCAAGACAACACATCAAATTCGTTTAAAAATGGCAGGTACTGAGTTAAATGTTTCTGCAGAAGATTTAGACTACTCTAACAAGGCTGATGAACGATTAAACTGTGATTACCAAGGTGATGACATGCAAATTGGTTTTAACTCTCGTTTCTTAAGCGAAATGTTAAACAATTTAAGCTCTAATGATGTTTTAATTGAAATGAGTTTACCTAACAGAGCTGGAATTTTAACTCCAATTGATGGTACTGAAGAAGGTGAATTAATTACTATGCTAGTAATGCCAGTAATGTTAAACGGATAAAAAAAAGCAACATATAAAAAAGAAAAAACACAGCTAAAAAGCTGTGTTTTTTTTATTTGTAAAACTAAACTACATTAATAATTTAATGTAATTGAAACAGTGTTTGGGTTTGCACTATACCAATGTGCCCAATGTTTAGTTTGTCCTTCTAATGGCACGTAAATATTTGGCGCTGCAGGAAAACCAACAGACCAGTCATAAACTTTATTTGCTGAATTACAGTAGCAATATTTATGTCCTGAAGTATTGAGTGTTACAGAAGGAAACCCAAAGGTTGAATCTACCCTATAACTTAACTGGTACTCTAATCTATTATCTGTTTTCACAGTATTCCACCAAGACCACCATAAAAACCTTTTACGTTTTTCTACCTTTGTCTTAGCTCCTATTGAACTGTAAAACAACCAATACCCATTATATTGTCTTGCTTTCATTCTGTAATTACTATTAAAATACACATATGAAGTAGCGCCCTTTGCACTTGTCTTTTTCTCTTGTTTTTCTACCTTATTAGGATGCATATACACAGACAACTCATTGCTAAATTTATACGTTTCTCCTTTATTTATTTGAACTCCTCCATTATTATAAACAGATAAAAAATCATTTATTTGATCAGAGTTTCCTTGAGAGTAACTATAAACAAACTCACCATCTATTCTAAAAATTTTGTCTTCAATTCCTATTTCTCCTTTTTGATTTAAGAGTAACAATAGCATATCATCATCTGAACTAACCACAGGTACTTCTTCTTCATTTATACCCATACCTTTAGCTTCATCAGCTTCTAAATTATACACTAACAATAATGAATTGTATCTTCCTTCTTCTGACATTCTTTTAGCTTCATCTAAAAGGTCTGTTTCAGATTCGTTATACTCTGAAATAAACATTTTTAATTCATCAGTAGTTGCGAAATACAACATATTAGACTCGTTCTCTTTTGATAGTTTCACTTCATCTTTGGTTAGAGATTCTTTTTCCATCTCTTCTTCCTTACAAGATATAACCATGATACTTAACATGATTATTGTAATAATTTTTTTCATAAAATAAATAGTTTATTCAGTTTTCCCTACTCGTACGCTTTTCGGTTTCCGCGATAAGTTTTATACTCAATTAGTTTTAGTAATGAATTCGTATACTTAGTCATCTTACTAACTAACATCTTAAAAACTGAACCAAAACTACCAAACCAAGAAAACCTTAGAGTTAACAAAACACTAAAAAATCAACAAGAAAAAACCTACAAAAATTTAGGTTACATAAATTTTATTCTTTTCTTTTCTTTTTATAACAAGGCACTGAATTAAACTAATTGTCAACTCATTTATTATTATTAACGTGTTTCTCTTTTAAAAATGATAAATAATTGTAAATTTACCTCTTTCAAACTTTATAAATTATAATGGGTAGAATTATTGCAATTGCAAATCAAAAAGGTGGTGTGGGTAAAACAACTACATCTGTAAACTTAGCTGCGGCTTTAGGTGTTTTAGAAAAAAAAGTGTTATTAATTGATGCTGACCCCCAAGCAAATGCTACTTCTGGTTTAGGTTTAGATGTTGAAAGTATAGAAATTGGAACGTATCAAGTTTTAGAACATACTATTCCAGCAAAGAATACTATTTTAAAAACTGATTCTCCTAATGTTGATTTAATACCTGCTCATATAGATTTAGTTGCTATTGAGATTGAATTGGTAGATAAGAAACAGCGTGAATACATGCTTAAGAAAGCATTAAAAGATATTAAAAATGATTACGATTTTATTTTAATAGACTGTGCTCCTTCTTTAGGACTAATAACCTTAAACTCTTTAGTTGCTGCAGACTCAGTTGTTATTCCTATTCAATGTGAATATTTTGCTTTAGAAGGTTTAGGTAAATTATTAAATACAATTAAAAGTGTTCAAAAAATACATAATCCAGAATTAGAAATCGAGGGTCTATTGTTAACCATGTTTGATTCTCGTTTACGCTTATCTAATCAAGTAGTAGAAGAGGTACGTAAACACTTCAGTTCTATGGTTTTTGAAACAATAGTACATAGAAATATCCGTTTAAGTGAAGCGCCTAGTTACGGTGAAAGCATAATTTCATACGATGCAACGAGTAAAGGTGCCGTAAATTACTTAAATTTGGCGAACGAAATTTTAACTAAAAACGCATAATTACTGTAAATGGCAAAAGCAACAAAAAAACAAGCTTTAGGTAGAGGTTTATCAGCATTATTAAAAGAAACTGCAGAAGTAAATTCAGCAGAAGATAAAAATGCGGATAAGTTAGTAGGAAATATTATTGAACTTGATGTTACCTCGATAGAAGTAAACCCTTACCAGCCTAGAACTTATTTTGATGAAGAAGCGTTGCGAGAATTAGCTAGCTCTATTAAAGAGCTAGGAGTAATTCAGCCTATTACTGTTCGTAAATTATCAAGTGATAAATTTCAATTAGTTTCTGGTGAACGTCGTTTTAGAGCTTCTAAACTTATTGGCAACAAAACTGTTCCTGCCTATATTCGTTTAGCTAACGATCAGGAAATGTTAGAAATGGCGTTGGTTGAAAACATCCAACGTAAAAACTTAGATCCAATTGAAGTGGCTCTTTCTTATCAACGTTTAATTGATGAAATTCAACTTACACAAGAAGAATTAAGTACTCGAGTGGGTAAAAAACGTTCTACCGTTACCAACTACCTACGTTTATTGAAGTTAGATCCTATTATTCAAACAGGAATGCGAGATGGGTTTATCTCAATGGGGCATGGTCGTGCTTTGATTAATGTTGATAGTAATTCTGATCAATTAAATATTTATGAAAAAATTGTTCGCGATAAACTATCTGTACGTCAAACAGAAGAACTCGTAAAAAACTTAAAGGCTGGAGCCGTTGTTAAAACAGCAAAAAAGAAAGCTTTACCAAATTATATTTCTGAAAGTGTTAAGGTTATTAGCGATTATTTTGGTCATAAAATTGATGTTACTGTGAATAATCGTGGAAAAGGTAAAATTTCTATCCCTTTTCATTCAGAAGAAGATTTTAATCGTATTAAAAACTTATTAAAGTAATTGAACATACGTATAATCATATTTGTTTTTTTTAGTCTTTTTTTGTCTCAAAATATCTTTGCTCAAAAAGACTTTATTGCTGTTAAAGCGAAACAACTTCAATTAACTAGTGATAAATACAACCCTTTATCACCTTCAAAAGCATCTTTTTATTCAGCTATTTTCCCTGGAGGAGGTCAAATTTACAATGGAAAGTATTGGAAAGCCCCAATAGTATGGGCTGCAATGGGAGCGAGTGTTTATTTCTATATTGACAATAGTAATGAATACGATCGTTATAGAACTGCTTTTAAGCTTCGTAAACAAGGTTTACAAGATGAGTTTACCAAAGATGATGGAACTGTTCTTATTTCTGAAGCAGGTTTAGAAAGTGCTCAAAAAACCTTACGAAAAAATAGAGATTTATCGTTACTTACTGGCGTACTATTATATATTTTACAAATTGTTGAAGCTAGTGTTAATGCACATTTACTACAGTTTGATACAGATGATAGTTTATCTGTAAAACCAGTAATAACTGCCGACCCTTTATTTATTGATGCTCCAAAAGTTGGTTTAACACTAAAATATTCTTTTTAAAATGAAAATAGCCTTACTTGGTTATGGTAGAATGGGTAAAGAAATTGAGAGAATTGCTTTACAAAGAGGACATGAAATTGTTATAAAAGCTACAAAACAAGAAACATACGATATCAAAAAAGCTGATATCGCAATTGACTTTAGTGTCCCCTCTTCAGCTTATAACAATATTAGCAATTGTATTAACAATAATATCCCTGTTATTTCTGGGACCACAGGTTGGTTAGATAAATACAATGATATTGTTGATTTATGTAATGACAAAAAAGGCGCTTTTATTTATGCATCTAACTTTAGTTTAGGTGTTAATGTCTTTTTTGAACTAAACAAGCAACTAGCAAAAATGATGAGTACTTTAGAGCAATATAATGTTTCTATTGAAGAAATTCATCACACTAAAAAGTTAGATGCTCCGAGTGGCACTGCAATTACTTTGGCTGAAGGTGTTATTGAAAACACTAATAAAAAAGCTTGGGTATTAGATGAGAGAACATCAGAAGAAAACATTTCAATTACAGCTATTAGAACCCCAGATATTCCAGGTACTCATACTGTTACTTATAATTCTGAGGTAGACACTATCAACATTAAGCATACAGCTCACAATCGTCAAGGGTTTGCTATAGGTGCTGTTGTAGCTGCCGAGTGGTTAAAAGGTAAAACAGGTGTTTTTACAATGAGAGATGTGTTAAACTTAGGTTAATAGACGTAACAAAACACTTTAAAAAGACACCAATAATATTGAATTTTTCTCCTTCTTAGGAAATACAAAACATATACATTATGACTTTTACAGAATGGTTTTTATTCTTTTTATTAATACAAGTTGTTCATTTTTTAGGCACTTGGAAGTTATACACTAAAGCTGGTAAAAAAGCTTGGGAAGCAGCGATCCCTATATATAATGCTGTTGTATTAATGCAAATCATTAACCGCCCTAAATGGTGGGTAGTATTATTATTTATACCTATTGTAAACCTTTTAATGTTTCCAATTGTTTGGGTTGAAACCTGTAGAAGTTTTGGTTTTAATAAAAGACCAGATACCTTGTTAGCTATCATAACTTTAGGCCTATACATTTATTATATAAACTACTTTACTGATGCTAAACACATAAAAGACAGAAGTTTAAAACCTAGGTCTCCTTTAGGTGAATGGGTTAGTTCTATTTCTTTTGCTATCATTGCGGCTACTTTGGTACATACATATGTTATACAACCTTATACCATTCCTACTTCATCATTAGAAAAAACGTTATTGGTTGGTGATTATTTATTTGTTAGTAAATTTCATTATGGTGCACGCGTACCCATAACTACAGTTGCTGCACCCATGGCACATGATACAGTTCCTCTTTTAGGAACAAAATCATTCTTATCTGATGATAAAAACAAAGATGGTTTATTAAACAAGCTTTCATTACCCTATATGCGTGTTCCTGGTTTTCAAAAGATTAAGCGCAACGATATTGTTGTGTTTAGTTGGCCTTCAGACACCTTAGCTTTAATGTGGGGAGACAACTCAGGCAAACCAACCTACAAGCCTATTGATAAACGTACTAATTATGTAAAACGTTGTGTTGGTGTTCCTGGAGATAGTTTAGAAGTTCGTGACGGCTATGTATTTATAAACGGTAAAAGAACTGTGCTGCCAGATAGAGCAAAACCTCAATGGTACTTTATTATTGATACAAATGGTGAAAAATTTAGTCAAGGTGCTATCTCAAGATATAATATTAGAGAAGGACAAATGACTCAAGATGGAAAGTACGCTTTAAATTTAACTGATGAAGAGGCTGCTTTAATAGCTAAAAACCCTATTGTTAAAAGTATTGAAAAACATTTAACTCCAAAAGGAGCTTACGACAAATCTGTTTTTCCTCACGACCCAAGATATGCTTGGTCTAACGATAATTTTGGTCCTATATATATCCCTAAAAAAGGAGTTACTGTCGAATTAAATTCCAAAACAATTCCTTTTTACGAGCAAATTATTCGTAGATATGAAAATAATGACCTTACTATTTTTGGTGATGACATTTATATTAACGGTAAAAAGGCCAAAGAATACACTTTTAAGCAAGATTATTACTGGATGATGGGTGATAACCGTCAACGATCGTTAGATGCTAGGAGCTGGGGGTATGTACCTTTTAATCACGTAGTGGGTAAACCTGTAATGATTTGGTTAAGCTGGGATGCGAATGCACCAAACTTTATGGCCAAACTAAACTCTATACGCTGGGATAGAATGTTTACAACCGTGGGAGGAAGTGGAAAGCCTGTTTCTTACTTATGGCTGGTTTTGTTATTAATTGGAGGTTATACTATTTATAGTTTTAGAAAAAATAAAAAAACGTAATGTCACTTTTTATCCCAACATACTTTGCTCCTATTTCGCAGTATGCTGCAATTTATCAGTCTAACACTATTACTTTTGAGTTTGAAGATAATTATCAAAAACAAACCTATCGTAATCGCTGCTATATTTATGGAGCTAATGGTAAACTTGCTTTAAATATTCCTGTGAAACAAAAAACAAAAGAAGAAGGTAGAAAGAAAACAAAAGATACTTTAGTTGAAAATGATTTTCCTTGGCAACAACAACATTTTAAATCATTGCAATCAGCCTACCGCTCTTCTCCTTTTTTTGAATTTTTTGAAGAAGATTTACTTTGTATATTTAACAAAAGATATAAGTTTCTACAAGACCTTAATATTGATACTCATTTATTTGTAGCTGATGCTCTGCAGATTGAACAACAGTTTAACAAAACAACAAGCTACGAACTTATTTCTGAGAATAATGATTTTAGACCTTTAGCTATTGCTAAAAAGGGAGTTGACATTGAAATGGACACTTACATTCAGATGTTTGATGATAAATATGGTTTTATTCCTAACTTATCTATTTTAGATTTACTTTTCATGGAGGGCGCCAACACTATTAGTTTTTTAGAAAAAATTAATGTAAATTTGAGTTAACCTCAAATTTTTACATTTTTAGATGGATTTTTTCAGGAATTTTGCTCAAAACTTTCACCACTTATCAGAAGAGGCTTATGAAAGAATATTTGAAATTTTGAATATGAAAAAATTCCCTAAAAATCACGAATTAGTTTCTTTGGGTCAAAACCCTACAAATTTTTATATTTTAAAAACAGGTATTATAATATCTTACCATATAGATAGTAAGGGAAAAGAACATACTAAGACTATTTACACTCCTGTTATTACTTCTGGAAACTTGGGTGCTCTCATAAAAAAAGAACCTTCTAAATTAATTTATAAATGCTTAACTGATTGTGAAGTTTTAGAGTGTAACTATCATAAATTTTATGAACTTTCTTTAGAGTATCAAGAAATTTCTATTTTTCATTATAAAGTTTTACAAAACATATACATTAGAGAGGAGTCTAAAATATTAGACTTACAAATGTTAGATGCAACACAGAGGTATGAAAAATTACAAGAAAAATTACCTGGTATAGATAACTTAATAAACCAATACCATATTGCATCTTACTTAAATATTACTCCTGTTCAACTTAGTAGAATTAGAAAAAACCTTATTTATTAAGGTTTGTTAATACCTTTATTATAAATTCATTATACATTTGTGATGTACTTAATGAGTTACCGCCTCTAAAATTACAGACCTAATACTCTTAAATACTTGGTCTGTTGTGTTTGTTTATATGCTTTAACTTTTTTAGTAAATTAGCAGTTAACTGTTATCACCTCACAACTTATTATTTATGACTAATAATGATATCTACTACTTTCTCAAAAGACACATAGAGCCATCCGACGATATGGTTTCTAATTTTAAGAGCCTTCTTTCTTATACAGAACTTGATTCTAATCAGTATTTTACAAAAAATGGAGAACATCCTAAGTATTTTTTTATTGTAAAAACGGGTATTATGCGTTCATTTGTTCTAAATGAAAACGGAACCAAATCAACACGTGCTTTTTTTACTATTGGCGATGTAACTGGGGCAAACTCTGCTATGATGAGAAATGTTCCTTCTGAAGTTAACTATCAAGCTATAACTAAGGTCACTGGATATAAAGGTGATTTTCATAAACTAATAGATCTTACTTTGAAACACAAAGAATTTAGTTTATTCTATATTAAAATATTAGAAGATGCATATTTAAAAGCTGAAGAAATACTTTTAAATGTCTCTACCCTTACTTCTAAAGAAAGATATTTAGCTTTGCAAAAAAGAATTCCTAACATAGATAATTTAATCACACAACGAAATATAGCGTCTTACTTAAATATATCGCCAGTACAATTGAGTAGGATTAGAAAAAAAAATATTGGGTCTTGAATTTTCTTAACATATGTTAACAGTTGAATTGCAAACAATTTATACATTTGTAGTCGAGACAAATCCCTTATTATTGTTTCAATTTCCCTTAATTAAGACTTACCCCTTGTGTGTGAGTCTTTTTTATTTTATATATCTTCTCACTAAGTTGTTTATTTGCTCTGAAATAGAAAGTTTCACTACTACAAACATATAAACAACCACAATAATGACACTTTTTAAAGTAATATTTACTATTGGGTGAACTGGAAATTTTAAAAAATAAAATTCTGGAATGGCAAAATTCCAAAAATTAAACCCTAAAAACATTATTAATATGATTATAACCATTAAATATGTTTTCTTAGTGAAAGGAGTCATTTTGAATTTTTCTTTAACAAACCAAAGTTTAAAACTATTGAATATTAAAACTGTTATTAAGGTCGCCAAAGCCAAGCCTTCTGTTCCCATCTCCAAATCATTATAAAAACAAGTATTCAAAAAATAAACAGAAATTGCCATTCCTAAGTTTATGGGCAAAACAATACGATATAGCTTAGAATTGTTAATTATTGCTCCATTATTTCCTAATAACATTAAAAAAAGTTTAGCTGAAGAAATTAACAATACAACTAATATACCTCCTGCATAATTTTTATTAGGTAATAACCTAAACAACTCAGACACATTACAGTTTACCAGAACAAAAAACAACCCACCTATTAACAACAAGTTTATTGAACTCTTTTTATATAAGCTTTCGGTTTCCTTATCATTATCTTCATTAATTGATTTTGATGTTAAAGGTTGTAAAATTTGCCCCATTGCCCTGCTAGGTGCTTCAATAAATGAACCTATAAATACCGCTACTGCGTAATACGCTGCTGTTTCAAAGCCTTCTTTACCTGGAATCATTACTTTATCGATATCTAAAATAATAGCTCCTGCGCTCCCTGCTAATATGATGTAAAAGGTATATCTTAAAACTTCTTTAAAATTGTATGGTAATGAGAATGAGAATTTAGGCATATATAAGCGAAATGCATATATCATCATCATCAAAGTTCTTAAAATATAAGCTAGCGATAAATAAATAATAAATTCTTGTTTCGTTATAAACTGAAAGTAAACTGCGAATAATAAAATCATTACAGCTACTCTATTATATAGTTCTTTTAAAACATTACCAAAGACAGATTGCATCTGTACTTTTGCCCAAGAATAGAATACTTCATAATAAGCACAAGATATCGCAATTATATAAATATAAATCGTGTAACTTTCTATAATTAAATTTTCTTCTGAATCACTTTTAGATACAAAGTCTATAATCCAATTATGAAAATAGTTCCAAAAATAACCCATTGGAATGGCTATTAGTAATGGTAATAAAATAACTGAATTTAAAAACTTATCTTGTTCTTTTTTAGAAGTATACCCTGAAAAAAATTTAATAATTGTAAAATGCACACCGAAAGCTATCAAAGGCATTATTAAGTTTGATGCTGATAAAACATAGGTTACCAAACCATAATATTCATCTTTTAAGAAGCGTGTATATAATACTAGAGTATTTATACCTCCTATTAAAAATCCAAGATAAATAATAAGAGTATTTTTTACTGACTGTTTAAAAATAATTCCCAATATATTGTATTTTAACTAACGTTAAGAAACTCGCTTAATAAAATTTACCAAATTCTTAGTTAGGTTCTTTCTATGGTATTTTTCTATACCACCTGTTATGTTAGGTACACCCCCATCTTTATATTGACTATAAAGGTTTAAAATAAATTCTTTTAAATCTTTTTTGTTGTCATAACTAAAAACATTTCCTGAACCAACTTCCATAATAATTTCTGCTAAACTACCTTTTTCTGGGCCAATACCAATTACAGGTCTTTTAGCTTGTAAGTATTCAAAAGTCTTTCCTGGAATCATTTCTTTTGCACTTGGATAGTTATTAACTACTATTAACAATACTTGCGATTGCTGTTGATATTGTTTTGCCTTATGATGTGGTACATACCCCACTTCTTCAACATTCTTTATACAACTTGTTTTAATTCTTTTTGAAATAATATTATCTACTTTACCTACAAATCTCAACACAAAATCATTCGCAAACTCATCGTTCTCTTTAGCTATTTCTGATAATACTTCCCATAAGTTTTCTGGATTCCTTTCTGAACTCATCATTCCTATATAAGTAAGTGTGAATTTACTATCCAGTACTACTTCCTCTTTACCTTTCTCTCCATCATCATCAAAACCATTTGTTATTACTTCAATAATTTTAGCTTTTTTTTCATATTTCTTCTTTGCATGATTACTAACCATCAATACCCCATCTGCCTCTTTTACTACTTTTTCTTCTAAATCATAATGTTTTTGTAACGATTTTTTTGTGAGTGGTAATAAGTGGAAATAATCAACACTAGTCCATGGGTCTCTAAAATCAGCTATCCATTTAAGTTTTAATTGTTGTTTCAACTTCAAACCTATTAAATGAACACTATAAGGAGGGCCTGTGGTTATTACTACATCTACTTTGTTTTCAGAAAGGTATTTTTTCAATGCCTTTACGGATGGTCGAATCCAAAATTTACGTGCATCTGGTATAAAATAATTTGCTCTTATATACATCAAAGCCTTATCAACTAAAGTTGGATTAGGATTTAAAAAACCTAAGCTCTTCTGAGTATTTTCTTTTTTTATTTTAGATAAAATTCTATTAGGTTCTATTATTGGGCATTTTACAATTTCTATTCCTTCAGGCACCTCATTTTCAAGAGAAACATCTGTAATGGGGTAAGTTGGATTTTCTGCTGTAAAAACTATTGGTTCTACATTAAAGTCTCTTAAATACTTCACAAACTTTAACCAACGTTGTACACCAGGTCCACCAGCAGGTGGCCAATAATAAGTAACAATTAATACTTTCAAGTTAATTTGTTATATAATTCTTTTAAATCTTTTGAAGTTTTATCCCAAGTAAACTGCTCTTTTACAAACTCTTTCCCTTTTTGTCCCATTTTTTCTCTCATCTGTTTACTTTCATACAAAGTTATCATTTTTTGAGTAAAATCTTCTACATTTTCAGCTTCATGTACTAGTCCTGCTTGCACCTTTTCTACCATTTCCTGTTGCGCTTTTGCATCACTTACAAGTAAAGGCTTTCCTAAACTCATGTATTGAAAAATTTTATTTGCATAAGTAGTATCATGGTGAATATTTCTGTGTAATGGTGACAAACATACATCAGAGTTTTTAATCCAGCTTGGAAATGTCGTATCATTCTGCCAACCCATTAACTTTACCTGATTAGTTAAACCTAAGTTAACTACTATTTTTTCTAACTCTGGATTTGTTTTTCCTACAACGACAAAGGTTAACTTTTTAATGCTCTTTTTAAGTTCTACCATACTTTCAAGAACGGTTTTTAACCCTCTTCTAAATCCAGTATCTCCCAAATATAGCATTGTAAATTCTTCCTCTGTTTTCTCGTAAGATATTTTTGGTAAAGAATTATTTTCAAAAAAAGATTTTCTAACGGTGTTAGGTACTACAACTATTTTATTAGAAGGCACCCCTACTCTTTTTACTATTTCTTTTTTTGCTTCATTAGTAACAACAACTACATTTGTTGCTTTTCTTATAAACTCTTCTTCTTTTTGTATCCATTTTTTTATCGAAATAAGTAGCTTTCCTCTTAACTTCTGCATATGAGGATAAAAACGCATGATTTCTGGTCTATTCTCATGCAAATCTATGATTATTGGTAGTTTTTTTTTATTTGCACTAAACGCAGCCTCTCCTATCCTTATATCATGTACATGTAGACTTTCAATAGAATTAGAGGTAATAAAGTGTTTTATTTTTTTTCTCATTAAAAAAGTATACACTGGAATGGTGTATACCAATGCAGACATTTTATACTCAAAATTATTCGTTTTATACCTTCTAACGTTGATACCATTAATTAACTCTTCTTTTTTCTCTCCCCCATAGGTTAAACAAAATAAAAAGACTTTATGACCACTCTTAATCAACTCGATTGCTTCATTCTCTACCCTTGGATCTGGTGGAAAAACAGCATCTAAAACCATTCCTATTCTCATTTCTTGATCACTTTTTCAGCATATACAGCATAATACCTTGGTACATAATTTCTTAATATTGGTCTTATTCCTATTTTATTTACTGGGCTTGTCCATTTTTCGGTATCCTTTATATTCCAACCTGATTTTTCTAACAACCAATCATATTGCCAATCTTCAAACTCATGGTAATGCCTGTCCCACATATCTGTTTTACTTCTATAAGCGTCAGAAAACCACAACTTTAAAGGAACTGTAGTTATTATTTTAGAAGTTTCTATTTCTCTTAAAACATTAAAAGGTGCTAATAAGTGTTCAAAAATTTCAAAAGCAGTAACAGCATCTACTTTATAATCTTTTACTATTTGAGGTAACACATCTAAATCTTCTCCTTTTGTATTATAGACTGTATAACCATTTTCTTCCATTATTTCAGAAAAAGGGTTGCGAACACCTAAATCTAATATAACAGCAGGAGCTGGAAGGTGTTTTTGTAAAAACTCTAAAGTATACTTATATCTCTTTTTGGGTAATTTAGAATACATGAAATTTATTTTGAAACAAATGTATTACTATTTTTACCATTATAAACAATGGAAATAAGGCTTGTATTTACAAAACTTAATAAATATAAAAGCGAAGAGTAATTCTCTGCTTTTTACTTGTTAGTTTCTCATAACGATCTGTACCATTATGTACCGTTTGTCTTAACAAACTTATTATTCTTTTTAATAAAAAAAAGTAGTACGCACCTTATTTTATAAAAAGCATAATCAAAAACACTATATTTGATTTTCGCACTTTATAACGTCTAGAAAATGTAACACTTTTTATTTTACGCTAAAATGAACAGAGTCTTAATATTTTTATTTTTTTCTTTTTCTTTTTCAAAAAAAGTCATTTCTCAGACAAAACATTTAGATTCTATACACTTAAATAAAGTGTATTATTTTAAAGACTCAAATATAGATAGTCTATTTTATTATAGTGATAAATTAAAAGAATCTAATGACGTGTGTAAACAAATACAAGTTTACAATTGTAAAGCATATGGCTTTTATAAATTAAAAAACTATGCTGAAGCTGAAAAAATAACTCTAGAGTCAATAGAAAAAATTAACCTTTTATTAAAAAACAAGAAAGCAACATGTTATATCGATGGAAAAATGGCTGCTTTAAATAGGCTTTTTTGGATAAAAAAAAATCAAGAAGACTACAACGAAGCTTATGGGTATATACTACTCATGCAAGAGGTTAATAAGTTAAAGGATAAAAATTCTACCAAATATCTTAGAAATAAAATCATGATTAAGATAGCTAGAGCAACTGTAAAAAGAGCTTTAAAAATGGAATCTATAGCTAAAAATATTTTGCTCAGTGCCTATAACGATTTAAAACAAAACACTTTTCTAGAGTTAAAAAATGATGATGCCTTTTTAGAGATAAAAGCTAATCTTATTAATAGTTTAGGTGATTTATACATGGATTTAAGTGCCCGTGACAACAGTTCTATTTTTATTGATTCTGCCGCCTATTATTATGATAAAGCTTATAAAATAACCAAGCTTTTTAATCCTCTTCATAAAAGTTCTAAGATTATTTATAACTTTAGAAAAACCGAAGTTTTAATGGCTCGAAAAGAGTTTGCTAAAGCTATTAATTTAACTAATAACTATAAAAATATTCATAACGGTTACAATTACTCTCATAGAGAGCATTTTGAAAAAGCTATTTGTTTCTACAATTTAAAAAATACTGATTCTACTATTTACTATTCTAACAATTTTTTAAAAGATCCTTTGAAGTGTAAGCCAAGTAAATTAATTACTATTTATGATATTCTTTCAAATCAATACAACCAATTAAATCAGTTAGATAGTGCCTATAAATACTCCAAACTTACTATTCACCAGTTTAATTTAGCTAAAGCTAATAAAGAAAAAACATTCAATTTATTTTATAACAACAACTTTAATAAAGCACAAGAACTTTATAATTCGATCCAAGAAAAAGAAGAAAAAAAACGACAAAAACTTATTATTTCTTTCACAGTTTTACTCCTTGCCTTCATAATTCTTATTTCTTATCTTTTAATGAAAGAGAAAAAAAGGAAAAAGAAACTTATGTTAATAATGAACAATAACAAGCCTATAGAAGCAGAAAAAAAAGAGTATAATATTGATACAGTTTTAGAAAATAAAATCCTTGACGAATTTAAAATTACCCCACAAAATTTAGATTTTTTAAAATCTGATTTTTCAATAAACCATATTGCTGAAAAATTAAATACAAATACTACCTATGTTTCTTTTGTTTTTAACAAACATCACGATGAGTCTTTTAAACAGTACTGTACCAAGCTTAAAATTAATTATGTCGTAGAAAAGTTAAAAACTGATAAAAATTTTAAAAAATATTCTATACAAGCTATAGCTGAAGAAATAGGATACACCAATGCTTCTGCCCTTACAAGAGCATTTAAAAAACACATTGGTGTAACTCCTTCTACTTTTTTAAAAAACCTAGAGAGTTAATTTTTTCTTTTTTTTATCACCAACCAACCAATAGACACCAAGAAAAACAATCCGTAACTAAACAAAGCTAGCAAGCTTCCTGTTTTAATTATAGTTGGTTCATATTTAAAAGTAACTGTATGCTTTCCTTTAGGTATCTCTAACCCTCTTAATATATAATTTACTCTATAGTACGAAACACTTTTGCTATCAATATACGCATTCCAACCATCTTTATAGTAAACCTCAGAAAACACCGCAAACTGCTTAGTACTTGTGTTTGTTTCGTACACCAACTCTGTAAGATCATTTTTAACTAGATTGATTGTGGCTGTTGTATCTTTTTTGAATAATCCTGAATCCTTAAAATTAAATTCATTAGTATTAATAACCGCTTCTGATTTTGTTTTTAGGCTATCTAAAGCAAATATTTCTTCATTTGCAGAGTTTACTTTCTTTAAAGAATTTACAAACCATGCGCTTCCATTTGCTTCAGGGTTTTCTTGATACTGTTCATTACTAATAATAAAGTACTTTGTATTTAACATGTTTAGTACTTCCATATTATTTTTTGCTATTTGATAATCAAATAACTCTTGATAACGTTTCATTTTAGCCGCATGGTACCCTCCTATAGAATTATGGAAGTAAGAGGTTCTTCCATCTTGTAGTGGATTTACACTAAAATTAGCCACACGATAATACCCTTTATCTTTTAATATTTCAGTATCGGCCTTTGTGGCCGTAAATGGCTTTTGTACTTTTCTTGCCAATGTGAAGTCTTCTTTATTTACATAATTTACGTCTATAGAAACCAAATCAAAAATTATCAGCCCTCCTATAATAAATAGAACAGCAATTTGTTTTAATTTTCCTTTTATATAAAACCAAAGCACAGCTCCTGTAGCTAAAGCTAATAAAAGAGATCGTAAGCTATCGTTAAATAACATTGATTTCCTATCAGCTATTAAAGCATCTATCAATTCTGGTAATTGTTCGTATTGATTATCTCTTAATCCTTCAAAGGCAAACAAACTAGAGCCAAATAATACAAACAATAATGAAATACCTCCCACTATGTAAAAAGATTTTTTCACAGTTTCTTTTTTTTCTTCTGACGATACCTCGGATGAAAAAAACTCTTTCAAAGCTAGAACTCCTAGTAACGGAACACATAACTCTGCTATAACCTGAATAGAAGAAACTGCCCTAAATTTATTATATAGTGGAAAATAATCGATAAAAAAGTTTGTTATTATTGGAAAGTTCTTTCCCCAACTCAACACTATTGAAAAAATAGTAGCAGCTACCAACCAGTATTTCAATCGTCCTTTAACTAGAAAAACTCCTAAAAAGAATAGGAAAAAAACAATTGCTCCTATGTAAGCTGGTGCTTCAACAATAGGTTGCTTTCCCCAGTAAGTTAAAACCTGACTTGAATAGTCTTTTGCTACACTTCTACCAGCATTTTGCTCTAAAACTTGGTAAAAATTAGAGTCTTCTCCTAATTCTTCAACTGTACCTCCACCTGTAAAACGAGGAATTAACAAGTTAAATGTCTCAGCAATTCCATAACTATATTCAGTAATGTATGCTTTATCTAAACCTGAAGATTTCTCTTTACTACTTCCATCAGGGTTAATTGTCAATTCTGATTTTCCTCTCGTACTATAATCTGCATACTGTTTAGTGGCTAATAATCTAGTTGCATTAACACTAATACCTAAAAAACAAGCTGCTATTATAATCCCTACTTGTTTAAAGTACAGTGGTAAACCTTTACTCTTATAAGCAAAAATAAGCTCTACGGTTCCTAAAATAAGCAGACAGAAACCTAAATAATAAGTCATTTGTGGATGGTTGGAAAATATTTCTAACGCCATTGCTAAGGCAGTTAAAACAAATCCTAATAAATACCTTTTTCTAAATATATATATAACACCAGCTATTACTAGTGGCATATATCCAATAGCATGTGCTTTTGCATTATGCCCTGCTCCAAAAATAATAATCAAATAAGTAGAAAAACCAAAGGATAAGCTTCCCAATATCGCTAACTTCCAGTCTACTTTAAGTGCCATTAATAGTACAAAAAAGCCTAGAAAGTATAAAAATAAGTAATCGGCTGGTCTTGGCAAAAAACGAATAGCTTTATCTACATAACGAATAAAGTCATTCGGATAATATGCACCTACTTGGTATGTAGGCATACCTCCAAATGCATTTGCTAGCCAATACGATTCTTCTCCCTTTTCTACACGATAGTTAGAAGACTCTCTTGCCATTCCTATAAACTGTGTTATATCACTTTGTTTAATTTGTTTCCCGCTTAAAACTGGGTTAAAATACAACACCGATGCAATTGCAAAAACAATAATTGCAATTGCATATGGTAAAACTTTCTTTAAGTCCATAGTTAGTCGTCTATTTCTTCATAGTCAACGTACTCGCCAACCGAATTATTACTCTCTTTCGTGTTATTAGGCTTTTTATCAATAACCGTTTTTCCTACTTCAACATTTGATTCTTGTTGATTTCTATATTGTTGACCTGCTTTTTTTTGCACTTTATCTACTGCCTTTTTAATTAAGTATGGTCCCAAAAGTCTAACTAAAAACTTTACAGCATAGTAAATCAATAAAATAATTAATATGGTCTTTAAAAAATTCACAGGTCCAGCTTCATTTATATATGTCATCTTTTTCTTTAAAATAAAAAAATCAATCAAAAATAACAATTTGAAGTAAAAGGAAGCGTTAAGAGTTTACAAAACTTATATTATATAGGTAATTGTATTTTTACGTATGTTTGTACAACCTGAAATTTTTGGATTTAGTTTTATGCTTAAGAAACTTTTTATCTTCTTTGTTTTTTGCTCTTTTTTAACCGCTAATGCGCAATATACACCTGTTATAAATTCAAATAGACCAGGTTTTTCTGAGAGTCCTTATAGTGTAGGGTCTGGTGTTTATCAATTTGAAACAAGTGTTTTTTACAGAAAAATAAATGCTACGCCTACTTTTAGTAACCCTGAAGCTCTTGGTTTAAATTTATTTTTTAGAACTAGTTTTATTTCAGAAAAGTTAGAAATTAACTTAAATACTTCTTTACAGAAAGATAAAATTGCTTTTAAAAATATTTTTGAATCATCATACAATAAAACCGGACTAAGTCAATTTAGTTTAGGAGCTAAGTACTTGGTATATGCTCCCAAATATGACGATAAGAGTAAAGAAATAAGAAGCTGGAAAAAAAGACATTCTTTTGACTGGAAACGTTGGATACCACATGTAGGGGTTTCTGTGGGAGTAAATATTGAAAGTTTTTTAACAGATTACCACAAAAGAGGTAGTTTTAGCCCTAAAGTAGGTGTTTTACTACAAAATGAATTTTCTGACAAGCTAAATGTAGTCACTAACCTTCATTACGATTATATTGGTACAGATTTTCCTCAGTTTTCTTATATCATAACTGGGACTTATAACTTCAACGACTATTGGTCTGGTTTTGCAGAAATGCAAGGTATTTTTGAAGAATATGAAAAGAAAACTAATATAGGAGCTGGTGCTGCTTACCTTTTTAGTAAAAACTTACAATTTAATGCATCTTTAAGGGCTAATTTACAACAAGATGAAATTGGTTTTTATAGCTCAATAGGAGTATCTTATAGAATTAATAGGCATAAAGATGCTTTTATTGAAATAGACGAATTCGGTAATAAAATTGAGGAAGAGAAACCTGTTAAATATGATGAGGATAGAAATTTCTTTGGTCGTATGTTTAGTAAAGTGAAAAAACTATTTTCTAAAAAACGAGAACAAAAAGTTGACATTGACATTGCTCCTAGCAATAGTGATTTACTAAATGAAAAACCTAAAAGACAGCGTCAAGAGTCTTTGGTTGACATGATTATCAAGGAAGATAAAAAACAGAAGAAAAAAACAGCAAAAGAAAAAAAGAAAGGTGCTAAAAAAGCAAAAAAGAAAGCTGAAAAAGAGGCTAAAAAGAAAGAAAAAGAACGCTTGAAACTTGAGAAAGAAATAAAAAAAGAGGAAGAAAAAGAAGCTAAGCGAAAAGAAAAAGAGCGTTTAAAACTTGAAAAAGAAATAAAAAAACTAGAAGAGGATATTAAAAACGAAGAAGAGGAAGAAAAAGATGGTAATTAAAAATATTAAATTTGTGAAATGATTCAAATTAAAGAAATAACTACAAAAAAGGAAATGAAACAATTTGTTAAGTTTCCTTTTTCTCTTTATAAAAACAACAAATACTGGGTTCCTCCCATTATTAAAGACGAACTTGAATCTTTTGACAAAGATAAAAACCCAGTTTTTGAATATGCAAAAGCATATTTTTACATTGCTCTAAAAGAGAACAAAATTGTAGGTCGTGTCATAGCAATTATTAACACCTATGAAATAGAAAAGCAACATATTAAAAAAATGCGCTTTGGTTGGTTTGACACTATTGATGATATAGAAGTTTCTAAAGCCTTATTAGGTAAAGTTGCTGAAATAGGTCGTGAAAATAATTTAGAGTATTTAGAAGGCCCTATTGGTTTTAACAACCTAGATAAAACAGGTGTACTTATTAAAGGGTTTGACCATATTGGTACTATGATTACATGGTACAACCACCCCTATTATGCAGACCATTTAGAACAGTTAGGATTCAAAAAAGAGAAAGAGTATATAGAAAGTACATTCTCTTTTAGTAATGTTGACATTAAAAAGTATTCAAAAGCAAGTAGTATAATTCAAAAAAGATATAATTTAACCCCTTTAAATTTTACCTCTACAGATAAGATTATGCCTTATGTTGATGAAATGTTTGACTTGTTTAGTAAAGCTTATTCAAAACTATCAACTTATGTTCCTATTTCTAAAGAGCAAATAGCATATTTTAAAAAGAAATATATTAGTTTTATAAATCCAGAGTATATAAAGTTTGTGGTTGATCAAAACCATAAACTAGTAGCTTTCGCTATTGTAATGCCTTCATTTTCTAAAGCTCTACAAAAAGCAAAAGGTAAGCTCTTTCCTTTTGGAGTTTTTCACTTATTAAAAGCTAGAAAAAACTCTAAAGATGTTACTTTTTACTTGATTGGTGTTGCCCCAGAATATCAAAACAAAGGAGTAACTGCCATAATTTTTGAACAATTTCATTATACATTTTCTGCTAAAGGAATTCAAAACTGTATTAGAACACCAGAACTTGAGGATAATCAGGCTATTCATCAAATTTGGAAAGATTTTGACCCTATAATACATAAAAGAAGAAGAACCTACAAACTTGATTTATAATGCAACTTTTTTATAATTCAGATTTATCTGCTACTTCAAAAGAAATTACTTTCAATAAAGAAGAAAGTAGACATATAGTTAGAGTATTACGAAAAAAAGAAGGTGGTATTCTTCATATTACTAATGGAAAAGGAGCACTCTTTTTTGCTGAAATAATTATTGGTAACGATAAAAAATGTGTAGCTAAAATTATTAAAACTGAAGAAAAATCTCGTACAAGAGATTATTATCTCCATGTAGCAATTGCTCCTACAAAAAACAACGATCGTTTAGAATGGTTTTTAGAAAAAGCCACCGAAATAGGAGTTGATGAAATAACTCCTATTATTTGTAAAAACTCTGAAAGGAAAACCGTAAAAATTGAACGTTTAGAGAGAATTATACAATCTGCAATGAAACAATCATTACAGTTTACTCTACCAAAGCTAAATGAACCCATAAAGTTTACTGATTTTTTAAATAATGATTTTTCCGAAGAAATTTTCATTGCTCACTGTGAAGAAAACAATAAAAAAAAGTTTTTAAAAAACTGTGCTACTCCTAAATCTAAATACACAATCTTGATAGGACCAGAAGGAGATTTTTCAACTAACGAAATCCAGCTATCTTTAAAAAAGAATTTTATTCCTATTTCTCTAGGAGAAAATAGATTACGAACTGAAACAGCAGGCCTAAATGTAGTTCAAAGCATAGCTTATTTACATCAGTAATTCATTTTTTGTATATTTAGCTACTCTTAAAATTTTTATTTTGACTACAGCAGATTTTTTTAATCTCTTTTTGTTGGTTAGTGCCGTTCATGGTTTTGCTTTTAGCATTATTCTTTTCTGTTCTAAAAATGGAAGAGATAAAAGTATGATGTACCTCAATCTTTTAATTTTAGCCATATCATTAAATAATATTCAATCTTGGGTTCTTGAGCGAGAACTCTTTCAATTTAAATTTGCACTAACATACGTACAAATACCCTGGCATTTTTTAGCTATGCCTTTTTTATATATGTTTTTAATTCATTATTTAAACCTAACTAAGAAATCCTATAATGTTTTAAAAATAATTATACCTATATTTCTAATTTTAATTATTAGTCAAATTAGTTTTGTTCTATATTATAGTGATTCAGTATCTAGAGAGAATTTAAATTTCATTTATGAAAAATACACCTCAATTGAAGAAATTTTTAGTTTAACAATCTCATTAAGCATCTTCATTTATTCTTTTTATATTTTGTATAAGAAAGAAAAACTGTTTCCTAAAATTTTATCTTTTGACAATCTTCGATGGATTTATACTTTTTTTATACTTTCCTCAATTGGGTATACTCTATGGATTTTAGCTTTAATTATTAAAGTAAAAATGAATTTTACGGGTTTTTTATTTTCTTACTATCCTTTAAGAATTTACACAACTGTATTAATTTATTGGTTAGGGTATCAAGGGCTAAGGCAAGTTCGTTTATTAAATGAACGTAAAAAAATTAGAGAATCTCTTTTATTTGACTTAAAAGATGATTTTAGTATTGATCCTATTAACTTAAATACTGAGAGAGAATTCTCTGATAATCTTATTGAAAAACAAAAAGAGCAGTTTATAGAAATTGATAAGTTTATTAAATCTAAAAAGATGTACTTGTTAAGCAAGTATACGTTACAAAACCTAGCTCAAGATATTGAATTAAGTTCTAGTACACTTTCTTTAATTATCAATAATGTAGCTAAAAAATCTTTTACCGATTATTTAAATGAAATGAGGATTGATTTAGCAAAAAAACTATTACTAGACCCAGACTATACTAATTACACGATAACATCTTTAGGCTTAGAATCTGGCTTTAATTCTAAATCTACCTTCTACACAGTTTTTAAAAAGCATACTGGGCATACTCCTGTAGAGTTTAAGAACTTATCACTAGCATAGCATATTAATATATTAATAAAAAGATACTTCCATTTTATAAAAAGAAAGTTCGAAAACATCCAGTTTGGATGTTTCCGAACCTTTATTTATAGGTACTGTATTATATTTACCTTGTGAAATTTAAAAGATTAGTGGTTGAAAATAATTGAAGGGGTTTTCAATTTATAATTAAGATTTCTAAAAAATTATTGAGAGTTCTCTTATTCTCAGTACGAAAGAGGGAAAGCTATAAAGTTAAAACACCAATGTTATGTATTGGTGTTTTTTATTTAGCTCTCTATTAACTGTTTTTTTTTAATCTTTATTTAGTTTTCAATATCATGCTTTTTATAAAAAGTAGGTTTTAAAACACCTATCTGGACATAATCGAACCTTATATTAAAAAGGTTGTAATACATTTATCCTGTAAATTAACTTACTTTGAAAAACTAAGGGGTTTCAAGCCTAAAGCTTAATTTATTATTTAAGGGGAAAATAAACATCAACATATAAATTTGTTGGTGTTTTTTATTGTTGTTTTACTATATTGCTTTTAAATTCAATTTTAGTTCATGAAGAAACTCTCTTTATTCTTTTTCTTTCTATTACATATTAATGTCTTTTCTCAAGAAATAGCTGTTTTACAATACAAAGGTGGTGGAGATTGGTATGCAAACCCTACAGCACTCCCTAATCTTGTAAAATTCACGAACTCAAATACAAAAACAAAAATTCATGAAGAGATACAAACTGTTACTCTCAACGATGAAACTATTTTCAACTTTCCTATAGTATTCATTACCGGACACGGTAATATTTTTTTCACAAATGAAGAAACAAATATGCTTAGAGACTATTTAACCTCTGGAGGTTTTTTACATGTTTCAGATAATTATGGCTTAGACAAATATATACGAAGAGAATTAAAAAAAGTTTTTCCTGAACTAGAATTACAAAAAATACCAAATAACCATCCTATTTATCACCAAACTTTTTCTTTTCCTAAAGGGCTTCCTAAAATTCACGAGCATGACAAGAAACCACCACAAGGTTTTGGTTTATTTTACAAAGGAAGGTTAATAGCTTACTATGATTATGAAAGTGACTTAAGTGATGGTTGGGAAGATACTGTCGTACACAATAACCCTAAAAAAATTAGAGAAAAAGCATTACAAATGGGAGCTAATATAATAGAGTATGCTTTTAAACATTAATACTGTACAAATTGACGAGATCAAAATTAATTTTGATACAGAGGCTTTATGGATGTTAAATATAACTTTAGCCATAATAATGTTTGGTATTGCTTTAGATATTAAAATAAATGATTTTAAAAGGTTACTTAATAATCCTAAGATATTACTTGTAGGACTATTGTCTCAGTTTATTTTACTTCCTTTTTTAACCTTTATCCTCATTAACATTATTAACCCCTACCCTAGTTTTGCTTTAGGAATGATAATGATAGCTGCTTGTCCTGGAGGAAATGTTTCTAATTTTTTTAGTAAAATGGCCAAAGGTAATGCTGCACTATCTATAAGTTTAACAGCCTTTGCTACCTTAATTTGTTTAGTAATGACACCTTTAAACTTACAATTATGGGGTAGTTTATATGAGCCTACAAATCAAATTTTAAAAGATGTTTCTTTAAATCCATATGAGCTATTTAAACTGGTACTTCTCATTTTAGGTATTCCAATACTCTTAGGAATGTTTGTTAATCATTACCACCATGAGATGGCTAAAAAAATAAATAAGCTCTTACGTCCTTTTTCTATTTTCTTTTTCCTTTTGTTAATAATAATTGCTCTTTATAGTAATGCTGATATTTTTAAAAACCACATACATCTTGTATTATTTCTTGTTATATTTCATAATATTTATGCTTTTATTATAGGTTACGTAACAGCTAAATCATTTAAGTTAAACAAAAAAGATTGTAAAACTATTTCTATGGAAACAGGAATCCAAAATAGTGGTTTAGGACTACTTCTTATTTTTAGTTTTTTTGACGGATTAGGAGGCATGGCTCTTTTAGCTGCTTTTTGGGGAGTATGGGATGTTTTTTCAGGGATTATGCTAGCTACTTACTGGGGAAGAAACAAACAATAAATGAAAACACTTTTATACTACTTCTTTAAACTTTATGTTAAGGTTGGTTTATTTTTTTATAGTAAGAAAATAACTGTTATGGGAAGTGATAACATTCCTAAAAAGGGAGCTATAATTTTCACTGCAAATCACCCAAATGGTTTGATAGATCCTTTACTTATAGCAACACATATAAAAAGAAGAACAAACTTTTTAGTTCGTGCTGCTGTATTTAATAATCCTACTATTGCAAAGTTTTTAAATTTACTTGGTATGATGCCTATTTACCGTATTGGAGACGGAATTAAACAATTAGGTAAGAATGAAGAAATCTTTAACAAGTGCCAACTTATACTTAAAGAGAATAAAACTTTACTTATTTTTCCAGAGGGAAGTCATTCTAAAGAAAGAAGAGTAAGACCTTTAAGCAAGGGGTTTACTAGAATTATTTTTAGAACGTTAGATAGCTATCCTGATACTCAAATTCACATTATTCCTATAGGTATTACATATCAACAGGTATCAAATTACCCTTCAAAAACTGCTATACATTTTGGCGCTCCTATTTTAGCTAATGATTATTATGATGTACAAAACATTAACCAATCAGTAAAAGATATTAAAGAATTAGTTACTGGTCAATTGAAAAAACTAACCGTTCACATTGAACAGAACGACAATTATGAATCAATTTTAACCCAATTAAACAAAGCTCAAGTTGATTACACAAAAGTTAATAAAACAAACTCTATTATATATAGTAAAAAAACACTTGTACAAAAAAAGCGTAATGTTGACTACGCTCGTCCTTTGTTTTTTCTAATTATAATAAATAGTTTAATTCCTTATACACTATGGAGAAGTCTAAGTAAAAGAATTGATGAAATAGAATTTATTGATACTTTTAGGTTCTCTGTAAATGCAATTTTATTTCCCGTCTTTTACTGTATTCAAAGTTGGATTACAAGCATATTTTTTGGCTGGAAAGTAGCTTTTATATATTTTATTTTTTCTTTTATTCTTGTACTTCTTTACACAAAACTATCACCTACTCCGCCATCAAAATAGCATCTTGAATATCTTGCTGAATTTTAGTACGCATATTACTCTTAACTAAGCCATAGTTTTTCATTGTTGGGTATACTCTATTTGATAAAAATACATATAAAACTCCTGTTGCCGGATCTGCCCAAGTATAGGTTCCAGTAAAACCACTATGTCCAAAACTAACATCTGATACACAACCACAAGTTGCTTTAACATCAGGATTTAATTGAGGTTTATCAAAACCTAAACCTCTACGTACTTTTTTCTCTGCATAATAGCGTTTATTAAATTTATGTATCGTTTCTGGCTCAAGATACTTGTGCCCTCCATATGAACCATCTTGCAAAAACATTTGCATCATTTTTGCCACATCATTAGCATTTGCAAACAATCCTGCATGTCCACCTACACCACCTAGCATTGCAGCTCCCATATCATGTACATATCCATGAACTAACTGATTTCTATAATAAGTATCTTTTTCAGTAGGTACAATTTCATTTTTTTTAAATTTATTTAATGGTAAATAAGTCATTCTATTTGCTCCTAGTGATTGATAATATTGTTCTTCTACTAATTTATCTAATCGCTTTTTATATTTTCTCTCTAAAATTTCTTTAAAAATATAATATCCTAAATCACTATACTTATATCCTAATCTTGTTCGTTGTTCCGAATCAACTATATATTTGTAAATTGAATCTCTATATTCTTTAGCTAGGTATAAATTCTTAGCTACTTTAATTGCAAATCTATGGGTACGCTTTTTTCTATAAAATTTTGATGAATTTTGACCAGTATCCTCATCTTTTGTATTTAAATAAAAAGGAATCCAAGAACGTAAGCGCCCATAATGAGATAATACTTCTTTTAATAATAAAGTATCTTTATTTGATTTTCTATACCTAGGCAACACATCCCCCAAACTTGAAAACAAACTGATTTTTCTTTCCTCCTCAGCTTTCATTATCATAGGTAAAGAAGCTAGAATTTTTGTTAATGAAGCTAAATCATATACATCTGAATCTTTTACAGGGTACTTTTTCTCTAAGGTATGATAACCAAAGCTTTTATTATAAATTACTTTCCCATTTTTTGCTACTAATACTTGACCCCCAGGAGTCATTTTTTCTTTTAGAATAGTATCAATTCTTTTATCAATTATTGATAACTTTTCTGAAGATACTCCTGCTTCTTCAGGAATTGTATATTGTAACACATCTAACCCGTCTACAAAAAGCCCGCAACCTAATTTAAATTCATTTTTTATAGATACTGGTAGTTTTCCTTTTAATGCAAAAGCACCAAATAAAGCTTGAGCAGAAAGTTCTTGAGCTAACTTACTATTTTGATACGATATCAAAACTCCTTCTATGTTAGTAAAAGAAGGCACTTGAAGCAAACTATACGGACTAGTAAAAACATCTAAAATAACATTATTGTTTCTAGCTATTTCTTGTAACCATACCAAATTTTTATTAGAAAACTTATAACTTTTCCACGGATTTTTATTTGATTTATGAAAACCTATTACTACCAAATTATACTTTTTTAATTTTTGTAACAAAGTGCTTAAGTGTTTCTCAGAAACTTTATCTACTCTGGTATAATTTTCAAGCATCTTATAAAAACTTGATCCATTATCATCTCCTAAAGATACATATGCTATTTTTTTTTCTTTAAGATTTTGTATGGGTAAAATATCGTCTTTATTTTTTAATACTGTTATAGAGTTTTTAATTAGTTTACGATGAAGAACCTCATCATAAGGGCTATTTAAGTCTTTTGAAATGTTTTTGGTAACAATGGGCTTATACTTGTTTAAACCTACTAAATATTTTGCCTTTAGAATCTTTTTTACAGAGTGATTTAAACGTGCTTCTGACAATTCCCTTCCTTCTAAGGCTTTTTTTATCAACTTAATTGACCCAGGAACGTCTTGAGGGATTAATAACAAGTCATTTCCTGCTAAAATAGCTGCTACATCAATTTCTGCTGGAGTTGAATAATTAGCTGCTCCTTTCATATTCAGCCCATCAGTAATAATCAACCCTTTAAACCCTAATTTATGTTGCAATAAATTAGTTACTACATTTTTTGATAAAGATGAGGGTAATTTAGAGTTTCTCTCTAAAGCTGGAATACTGAGGTGTGCTGTCATTACACTCCCTACTCCTGCTTCAAACATTTTTTTGAACGGATATAACTCTATTGAATCTAAACGCTGCTCACTAAAGTTAATTGTTGGTAATGTATGATGTGAATCTGCTGAAGTATCTCCATGGCCAGGAAAGTGTTTGGCATTTGCTAAAACACCTTCTTCTTGCATTCCTCTTGTGAATGCAATTGCTTTTTCTGCTACATTTTCTTTACTCTCTCCAAAAGAACGATTACCTATAATAGGATTATTAGCATTCGTATTTACATCTACAACTGGGGCAAAATTTATATGAATCCCCACTCGTTTACAATGCTTCCCTATTCTATTTCCTACTTCTTTTAATAATTTTGTATCTTGAATAGCTCCTAGAGACATATTCCAAGGAAAGCGATAGGTGTTTTTCAAGCGCATATCCAACCCCCACTCCCCATCAAAACCAACCATTAACGGTATTTTTGCTAATTGTTGATACTTGTTGTTTAGTATCACTTGTTTGTCTGGGGTTCCTTGCATAAATATAATATTTCCAACGTGGTATTTTGTAACCATATTTGAAATAAACTCTTCATGCTTTTTATCTTTGTTTGAATAGGCTTGTATCATAAACAATTGTCCTATCTTTTCATCGACAGACATATTCTTAATGATACTATCTACCCAAACATTTTGTGCTATAGAATCTTTAGCCAACAAAGGATCTACTTTTTGAGCTTGAATTATTTGCACAAAAATTAGTATTAGAAATGTAAATACTTTTCTCTTCATATATCTTACTTCTTATAAGAACTTAACTAACTTTAAGGTCAAGATTCTCTCTTTTATAAAATCAATAGTTATACCAAAAATCGTGCGTGCCAACTCTGATTTGCTGGTACTTCCCATTTTGTTTCAAAATCTTCTTTAGTATTCACCATATTATTAAACACAACTGTTTCTGCTGTTATTTTTTGTTTCTTAGCAAAATGTTGAAAATCTGAAAGTTTAACGATGTTAATATTATTTCCATCTTTAAAAGAAATATTCATTTTATTCATTAAATCTAAATCCAATTCTTTTTCTAATTCTTGAACAAAACGAACAGAAGCATCAATTGAACAACCAGAAACATTATTAAAATTCTCATCTACTGCCAATACTAAAAACTGATTGTATTTTATGGTAAAAGATCCTTTTAAATCATCTCCATGACGCGTCCAATTATCAATAAAAAGTAGTGCTTTTGCACTGATGAACTCAAGATCTTCTTGGGTAAATTGTCTATCTGATTGATACACCCAAACTCTTGAATTTTGAGGTAATTTTTTATATGCTGTAAACATTTTTCTTGTGTTTGTTTTGGTAATATCTAAATTAAAGAACAACTGAGGTAATTACTAAAAATAAATGTTAAAGATTACCTTAAATTAAATTTCTGTTGTAAGGCTTGTAGCTTTTCTTCATCGGTCATTGTTTTTTTTGGTGCCGACATTCGCTCTTTTATCTCTCTTAATACTTTTTTTGTGTACAATGGAAAATCTGCATTTTGAATCCACGCATTATACCCAGGATTTTCTTTTAAAACTTCTTCAACAGTTCTTCCTTTATATTTTCCAAAAGAAAAAATTTCTTGATCTTTATCATTAAATAAGATAAATCCTGCAAAGTCTGCTCTTTTTCCATGAGTTGAAAATTCACTTAGCGCTTCTATAGAGTTTTCTAAATCTTCATACTTTTCAACTTGTGCTAATAAAATTTCATAAGTCGCATTTGTGTCTGCTTCAGCTCCATGTGCTCCTACTAACTCTTTTCCACAGTAAAATTGATATCCTGCTCCTAACGTTCGTTGTTCTTTTTTATGAAAAATAGTTTGTACATCTACCGCCTTACGGTTACTCATATCAAAATCAATTCCTACTCGTAATAATTCTTCTGCTAATAAAGGAATATCAAATCGATTTGAATTAAACCCTGCTAAATCGGCATCACCAATTAGTTCGTTTATTTGTGGAGCTAATTCTTTAAACGTTGGTTCTGCAACTACTTTTTCATTAGTAATTCCATGAATTTCTGAAGCTTCTTTTGGTATTTCTATTTCTGGATTTACCAACCATGTTTTACTTTCTTTATTACCGTTAGGAAACACTTTTAAAATAGATATTTCCACTACTCTATCTTTAGCTATGTTAATTCCTGTGGTTTCTAAATCAAAAAATACGATTGGCTTTGTTAAATTTAATTTCATGTATATTGTTTCAAATAGTTTGAAAGTTTAAAAAATTAATGTGTTTTTAATACTTTCTTATTCTTTATTCTTTATTTAGTTCTTTTTTAAATTCGTCTATTTGGTCTAACACTTTTTGTGGTAGTGTAGGCTCTTTAAAATTATATCTTTCTAACTCTTCTTCTAAGGTTTTTCCTACAATATATCGTGCTGTTGGTTTATCATCTGCAGGTATTACATACCAAGGTGCATAATCTGTTGATGTTCTTTGCAATATATCTTTATAACATGCTTGATATTTATCCCATAATTTTCGCTCTTCAAGATCTCCTGCAGAAAATTTCCAGTTTTTTTCTGGAATATTCAAACGGCGTAACAACCTGCTTTTTTGTTCTTCTTTAGATACGTTCAAGAAGAATTTTAAAATAATGGTTCCGTTTTCTGATATATGTTTTTCAAATTGATTGATACGTTCCATCCTACTATGATAAAAATCATTATTTAAATCATTAAGAGTATGTATTGTTGGAATATTTTCAGCAAATACATATTCTGGATGTACTCTTGTCACCAAGACATTTTCATAATGTGTACGGTTAAAAACACCTATTTTCCCTTTGGCTGGTAGTGCAATATAATGACGCCATAAAAAATCGTGTTTTAACTCTAAATCTGTAGGTACTTTAAAGCTATGTACCACTACACCCCGTGCATTTACATCTTTAAAAACTTCACGAATTAAACTGTCTTTACCTGCAGTGTCCATTCCTTGTAAACATAATAAAACACTATATTTCCCTTCTGCATACATTGTGTCTTGTAAATCGCTAATCCTTTTTCTTGTTTTTTTTAGTTTTTTCTTAGCATTATCGACAACTTCTTTAGTAGAAAAATCTTTTAACTCACTTTCTTTGGTAAACTTATAAGTATTTGTGTTCATTTGCTTTTATTATAGCATAAAAGTACAAAAATATAGACTTCTTCTATTGTTTTTTTCTTGGTTATTATCAATTAATACAATTAAGTCTAGAATATTATTTTATTTATTTTTTTGATTTTTACTTTCAAATAAACAACAAATGAATAAAACAATTATTATACAAGCTAGTTCTAAAAGTAAAGGAAATACAAACAAGGTTATTAATTACCTCAATAACAATAGTTCTTTTAATTTTGTTGACTTAAGAACAAAGAATATTGGTGTTTTTGAATATGATTTTAGTAACGCCGATGATGACTTTATTCCGCTAATGGAAGAAATTATTAACCAGTATGATACTATCGTATTTGCTACCCCTGTGTATTGGTATAGTATGAGTGCTACGCTAAAAACTTTTTTTGATCGTTTGTCAGATTTATTACACTACAAAAAAGATTTAGGAAGACAATTACGAGGTAAAAACATGGCTATGATTAGTAATTCTGATGCTAATGACCTTAGAGATGGTTTTGAAATGCCTTTTATTGAAAGCGCCAAATATTTGAGCATGAATTATCTGGGTAGTGTACATGCTTGGTTTAATAAAAATGGGGATGATTTACATTCTGAAGCAAAGCTAAAAATTGATGAATTCAGGCAATTACTTACTCTATAAAGTGTTTAAAATGTTTTACTCGCTCTCTGCTTACAATTATTTCTAAATTGTTAAAAGACTGTAATTTTAGTTGTAAGCGTGAGTTGGTATAAGATACTATATCTTTTATGGCATTTATATGCACAATAAATGTTCTGTTTACTCTAAAAAACTGTTCTGGATCTAACTCTTCTTGCCAATATTCTAAAGAGTTATCTATTAAATAATTTCTATTAGAAGATGTATGTATATATGTTGCTTTACTTTCTGAATAGAAACACTCAATATCTTCTATATTAATTATTTTTAAATGCTGTCCAACTTTTATAGTAAATCGTTTTTTATATTTTCTATCTACAGGGTTAATAAGTAGTTTACGAATATCATTAATATTTACTTGTATATTACTTTGTAAAGGCTGATGTTCTTTAAATTTATCTACTGCTATTTTTAATTCGTCTTCGTCAATTGGTTTTAAAAGGTAATCGATTGAGTTTAATTTGAATGCTTTTAAAGCATACTCATCATAAGCGGTTGTGAAAATAATAGCCGACTTTACAGTTACTTCTTCAAAAATCTCAAATGATAACCCATCAGAAAGTTGAATATCTAAAAAAAGTAAATCTGGATGTGTATTGTTTTGAAACCAGTTAATCGATTCTTCAACCGAGTGAAGCATCTTTTGAACTTCTATACCTAACTCAGCTAACATTCTACTTAATCTTCTTGCAGCCGGTTTTTCATCTTCAATAATTATAACATTCATTTTACTATGATCTTATTTTAGTCTTAAATTTTACTAATTACTCTTTACGTTATTTGTAAATTCTTTTATCTTATTTTCTTCCCAGTCTTTTCCAAACAACTTTCTAAAACCAAAAACTTTAAATGCATCTATAATTAAAATGATTCCCCAAATACCCCATAACGAATAATGTTCAAAGCCATTGTCTGTAACTTTATTACTTATTTTAATATCATCATAAATCCTTATCATTATATTAAAATAATTACTTAAAAGAGTAAAAAATAAATTTACTATAATGTAAGTAATTACATGCTTATAAAAATCTTTTATTTCTTGAACTCTTAATTCTGCTTTAAGTCTTTTATTATCTACGTTCATTTTTACTTATTTGTTCTTTCATATACTCGTTTATTTTACGTTCTTCCCAGTTTTCACCTAAAAATAGGTTAAACCCAAACATTTTAAACGTGTGAAACAGAATTCCAATCCCCCAAAAGAACCATAATGCATAGGTGCTAACATCAAAAAAAGCTTCTTCAAAAGTTTCTCCATTATTTATGTTTCTAATTATTTTTTTTACACTAATAAATATATTTACCAGTATATAGACTGTTAAATGTAAATAGTATTTTTTTAACTCTCCAACTCTTTTTTGTGCTCTTAAATACTTTTGTTCTTGATTGTAGTTATTTGTTTCCAATTTTATTTAAGTTTATTATTCTTCATATATTCTTTTACTTTACGTTGTTCCCAATCCTTGCTAAAAAACATGTTTGTTCCGAATACTCCTAGCCAATGAAAAAACATTCCAATCCCCCAAAAAAACCAAGTAGCGTATACACCAAAATTACTTATTGCCTTTGTAAAAGTTAATTTATCTTCGTTCATTAAACCTAGTACAATAACTGTTGAAATGAATATATTTACAATAATATACACTACTAAATGCCAGTAAAAACCTTTGATTTTTTCTACTCTTTTTTTGGCTAATAAATATTTGTGTTCTTCTATATAGTCTCTTTCCACAACTAATTCTTTTTGTTTAAGTATTCGTTTATTTTTTTCTCCTCCCAATCTTTTCCAAATCCTAATACATTAACTCCAAAGACTAGCATCCAATGAATAAAAGTAACTAGAACTATTCCTATCACTGGAAACCAAAACCAATGATAATAAGGTGAGAATTTTAAATTCACTAAAACAATAATAATTACTGAAATTATATTTACTAAAACATGAGCATAAAACCCTTTAACCTGTTTTACTTTCTTTTTTGCTTCTAAATACTTTTTCTCTTCTGTATAATTATTTTCCATTGTTATTATTTTCTAAAAATTCTTTAATTTTTCGTTCTTCCCAATCTTTTCCTAATCCTATTTTTTCTATTCCGAAAACTCCTAGCCAGTGAAAAAAAACACCGATTAACATTCCTATTATAGGATAATAAAACCAATGGTAACTAGGCACAAACTTTAAGTTTATAAAAATCAAAACGGGTATAATTAATACTGTTACTATAAGGTGAATATAAAAATCTTTAATTTTTTCTACTTTCTTTTTTGCTTTTGCGTATTTATACTCTATTGTATGGTCTTTTTTCATTTTACTTATAGTTTTTATCATCATCCATTAACTCCTTAATCTTCTTTTCTTCCCAATTTCTTCCTAAGAACAGGTTGTAGTTATTTACTTCAAAAAAATGAAATAACAATCCCATTCCCCATCCTATCATTGGAAACCAAAACCATTTGAATTGTGGTGAAAATTGGAAGTTTATATAAATTAAAAAAGGAATAACTATACAGTAAGACACTAAGTTTTGATAAAACTCTTTTAGTTTTTCTACTTTTTCTACCGCTTTTACGTAATTACTATTTTCTAAATTATTTGTATCCATTGTAATATTATTTATGTCTGTTAACAGTGGTAAACACACTGTAAATGTTTTATTATTATTAAGTATTTGAACATTTTTTGTGGTTATTAAGCCATAACGATCGGCGATATTTCTTAATCCAACTTTAGTACTTTTTCCTATAGCTTCTTTTGGGTTAACATTGTTTTGAATTTTTAAAAACCCATCTTCTTCAAAGATTCTTATTTCTAAAGGTTTCATTGATGAAACTACGTTATGCTTTACTGCATTCTCTAATAATAATTGAAGTGATAATGGAACTATTTTTAACTCAGGGTTATTAACTTCTTCAGGTATTGTAAATTGTACAGCTTCTTCAAAACGCATTTGTAATAGTTCCATATATATTTTGGCGAACTGTAATTCTTCTTGAATAGGTACTAACTCTTTATTTCGTTGTTCTAATACATATCTATACACCTTAGATAGTTTTGTTGTAAACCTTTCTGCTTGTCTTGGGTTTTCACTAATCAAAGAGGTTAGTACATTTAAACTATTGAACAAAAAGTGTGGATCTATCTGGCTTTTTAAAGTTTCAAACTTTGCTGTTTCAGTTTTAGCTACTATTTCATGTTGTGTAGTTTCTTGTTTTACTGACGCTTTCCAATTTATCATAAAATCTTTTGCGTGAAAAAAAACCGCAATAGCTAATGAAAGTAAAATTGCAAATAAATGCATCCATATAAACTTTCCTTTAAAAAAATCACCCACATTGTTATTAAAAATTACAAAATATTGCACATAATGAATTAATAATACAGCTACGATCGTATAGCTTATAGTTGCTATTATTCCTGCCCAAACTCTTTGGTTGGTTTCTAAAACCCAATCCCACTTTTCACTTAAATAATCATTAATTATCCCATTACCAAGTCCTAAAACAAAAGAATACATTGCTGAAAATAAAAACACCAACCCAGCTTCTTTTAAAGTAAATGCTTTATTTATTAGGGTAAAAGCTATTCCGAAAATAATCGTAAGTTTTGTACAAACCCAAATATCATTTTTTAAGCTTTTAAGTGTTTTTTTTAATGGCGTTTTCATGTATTTACTTTTATTTACTCTTGAGTATAAGCATATTTTATTATACTATTAAAATTTTATATCGAAAGATACATTTTTATCTTTAACTAAAAATTTAGCTGCTTCATATTGTGGAGGGCCAAAGCGCGATAGATTGTTTTTTGATGCTCCATAATCTTCTAAAGGCATTCCGTTAAGCTCAAAGTCCATCGTATTATTACTGTTAACATCATGAAAACAAATAATAGCGTACTCTCCGTTTGGTACTTTTTCAAAAACTACAGTGCTTTTTCCTTCTTTTATTACCGACTCTTTCGCTTGTAAAGGTTCTTTTCTGAAATTTTCTTTTGTATATAAAGCGAACCTCACTTTTCCTTTATCTGAAGTAGCATTTATAACTGTTGCTGTAATTGTTTTGTTTTGAGCTGAAACTGTTTTTACTGTAAATAAAACTGCTATAACAAAAATGTACATTAAGATTTTCATTGTGTTATTTTTTATGGTTAATTATGACACAAATATTCATTAGATGCTTTATTTCTAAAATAAAAACAAACTGAACTGTATAATTTTTAGGATGAGTTGTAACAATTTGTATTTTTGAGCTACTTATAACATATCAACTGTATCAAACTTAGTGGAAAAAGAACTAGAAAATAATTTTTTAACTGATTTCGAAGCCAATCAAAACATTGTACATAAGGTTTGTAGAATTTATACTACAAATCAAGATGCGCACAACGATTTGTTTCAAGAAATCACAATTCAATTATGGAAAAACTATAATAAGTTTAGAGGAGACGCAAAATTTAGTACGTGGATGTATAGAGTAGCGTTGAACACTGCTATTTCTTTATATAGAAAATCTACTAGAAGTATAAAAACACAAGACTTTACGGATTATTCTTTTAAAATTAAAGCAGAGGAATACGATGACACAGAAGAAATACAATTAAAAGCATTATATGATGCAATTCGTAAGTTAAATGACATTGACAAGGCTTTAATTTTTTTATACCTAGAAGACAAACCTTATAAAGAAATTTCTGAAACTTTAGGTATTAGTGAAGTAAATGCTCGTGTAAAAATGAACAGAGCAAAAGATAAATTAAAAAAAGTATTAAACCCATAATTATAAATGGATTTAGATTTAGATAAATATAAAAAAGCTTGGGGCAATCAACCAGAAGAAACCAACAGAGTTTCTAAGGTTGATATTTATAAAATGGCACACTCCAAGTCATCATCAATAGTAAAATGGATTTTTATTATTGGGCTTTTAGAGTTCGTTTTTTTGAATTCTTTTTATTTTATTTTTGATATGGAAGCCGCTTATCAAGAATACAAACAACTTGGACTATATAGTTTCATGATTTATTCACAGTTTGTTGTATACCCAATATTACTATACTTTTTGGTAAAATTCTACTTGAATTATAAAAGCATTACAGTCGTAGATTCAACTAAGACTTTGATGACTAAAATTATCAAAACAAGAAAAACTGTAAAACACTACGTTTTATTTAACTTGTTATATGTATTTATTTTTGGAATTATTGTTACCATTGCAGCTTTAAAAACTCATCCAGAATTTAATTCTCAGCAAGTTTTGATTTCAATAATTGTTACTGTAATAACATTAATAATTATGCTTATAATTATATGGTGCTTTTATCAACTTTTATATGGAATTTTACTTAGAAAGCTTAACAAAAACTACAAAGAGTTAGCTAAACTTGAAGAGCTAAACTAAAAACACTACCTTTTTTGTAAACTTCTCTTAACATTTTATGATGACTATTCATTATATTAGCTGAGTTAACTTTTTATTTATGAGAAGGTTATTATTCTTAAGCTTTTTTATTTGTTCTACCATAGCTTTCACCCAGGAGGATAATTTTTGGAATAATGTTCGCTTTGGAGGAGGAATTGGTTTTGGTTTTGGCTCTAACAACACAACTCTTTCCATATCCCCAGCTGCTGTATATGATTTTAATGATAGTTTCTCTCTAGGTATGGGTATAGGATACTCTTATAATAAAAACGATTCTTTCAAATCAAATATTATCAGTCCAAACATATTTATTTTATATAGACCCATTAGAGAAATAGAACTTTCTTCAGATCTACAACAAATGTATGTTCATAGAAAATCAGATTCATTCTCTGAGAAATATAATTATCCTGCGCTAAATTTAGGATTTTCATATAGAATGGATAGTGTATCTTTAGGAGTACAGTATGATGTTCTATACGATAAAAACAAGAGCATATATGCTTCGGCTTTTTCTCCTATAGTAAGAGTTTTCTTTTAAAAAAACTCTCTTAATTCTCGCAATAATTTTTCATGCATTTCATTAGTATAATCTAAATGTGTTACAATACGTATCTTTCCCTCTCCCATAGAAATCAACAAAACACCTTTGTCTGCCATTTTTTTCATAAAATCATTAGGATTTATTGAATCTTCCACATAAAAAATGACAATATTTGTTTCAATAGGTTCTACTTTAGCTACATACGAACATTTTTCTAAAACAGCGCCTATTTCTTTTGCTTTTTGATGATCCTCAACTAAACGTTCCACTTGATTGTCTAACGCATAAATTCCAGCAGCTGCTAAAAACCCAGCTTGTCGCATACCACCACCAAATAATTTACGTACCCGTAATGCCTTTTCAATATAATCTTTACTACCTACTAATACAGACCCTACTGGAGCTCCCAATCCTTTTGATAAACAAATAGAAATCGTATCAAATAATTCTCCATATTGCTTCGGAGTTTCATTTTTTGCTACTAGCGCATTAAATAAACGAGCCCCATCAAGATGGTATGCTAAATTATTTGCTTTGGCTATTTTTTGAATTCTCTTCAACTCTTCAAAATCCCAACAAGCTCCACCTCCCTTGTTCGTTGTGTTTTCAACACAAACTAATCTGTTGTATGGTGTATGAATATCATTTCTTCCTCCCACCAAGCTCTCTAGTTGTTCTGTAGTAAACATTCCTCTATCACCGTCAACTAAACAAGAGGTTACACCTGAATTAAAGGCAGCTCCACCTCCTTCATAATTATATACGTGTGCCCATTTATCACAAAACATTCTATCTCCTGGTTGTGTATGAATTTTTATCGCCGTTTGATTAGCCATGGTACCAGAAGGAAAAAACAACGCATCTTCCATACTAAACATATCTGCTACTTTTTCTTGGAGTAAATTTACCGTTGGATCTGCTTTAAAAACATCATCCCCTACCTTAGCACTCATCATCGCTTCCAACATTCCTTGTGTTGGTTTTGTTACAGTATCACTTATTAAGTTTATATCCATTTCTAACTACGCTTTTTAAAATGTATTTTTGCATCTATGATTACACACGAACAGCTTAAAAATATCGCTGAACGAATTGGCAAGTTAAAAGGATATTTAGAAATTGACAAGAAGTTAATTGAAATTTCAAATGAAGAGGAAAAAACTGCAAACCCTGACTTTTGGAACAATCCAAAAGAGGCTGAAGCAGTAATGAAATCTCTTCGATTTAAAAAGAAATGGGTTGAGGATTATAACGCTGTTCTTTCTATGAACGACGACTTAACCGTGCTTTATGATTTTTACAAAGAAGGTGATGTTGAGGATAGTGAAGTAGAAGAACAATTTGAAAAAACAGTTACTTTCTTAGAAGATATTGAATTTAAAAATATGCTTTCTGAAGAAGGTGATAGTTTAAGTGCTACGATACAAATTACAGCAGGTGCTGGAGGAACAGAAAGTTGTGATTGGGCAGAGATGCTTACTCGTATGTATACCATGTGGGCAGAAAAGCAAGGTTTTAAAATAAAAACACTAAATTATCAGGAAGGTGATGTTGCTGGTATAAAAACGGTTACTTTAGAATTTGATGGTGATTATGCCTTCGGATGGTTAAAAGGTGAAAATGGGGTACACCGTTTAGTGCGTATCTCTCCTTTTGATAGCAATGCAAAACGTCATACATCATTTGCTTCTGTTTACGTATACCCTGTTGCTGACGATTCTATCGAGATTGAAGTAAATCCAGCTGATATTGAAATTACTACAGCTCGTTCTAGTGGTGCTGGTGGACAAAATGTAAACAAAGTTGAAACTAAGGTTCAGCTCTTGCATAAACCGACAGGAATTCAAATTCAGTGTTCTAACTCACGTTCACAGCACGATAACAGGGCTACTGCAATGCAAATGTTGAAATCGCAATTGTACGAAATTGAATTACAAAAACGTTTAGCTGCTCGTGATGAAATTGAAGCTAACAAGATGAAAAATGAATGGGGAAGTCAGATTCGTAACTACGTAATGCACCCATATAAATTGGTAAAAGATGTAAGAACCACTCATGAAACAGGAAATGTAGATGCTGTAATGGACGGAAACATCAATCCGTTTTTAAAAGCCTATTTAATGATGATGGGGCAAAAAGAAGATTAATACTATAAAACTCTTAATAATGATAAAAATATATCACAATCCACGTTGTTCTAAATCAAGACAAGGTTTAGAGATTTTAGAAAACTCTGGAAAAGAATTTGAAATTGTAAAGTATTTAGAAACTATTCCTACTCAAGAAAAATTAAAAGAAATCATTAAGCTTTTAAATATTTCTCCTATTGATTTAGTTCGTAAAAATGAAAAAATTTGGAAAGAGAAATATAAAGGAAAAGAACTATCAGATACTGAAATCATTAAAGCAATGGTTGAAATTCCAAAGTTAATAGAAAGACCTATTGTTATTAATGGAAATAAAGCTGTAGTAGGTAGACCACCTGAAACGATAAAAGAAATTATTTAACTTTTTAAAAGCTCTCAAGAAATTGGGAGCTTTTTTTTAACAAAATTTAAATAACTAATTTTTTAGTTTATTAATAATTCAATGTAAATTGCCCATCAAATATAAAATTATATACTATGAAAAAAATGTTATTAGGACTATCCCTAGCCTTCTTTATATTTACGGGGCATAGTCAAGCTTTAAAAGAAACACAACAAAAGCTATCAAAAAAAGGAAAAGTAAATGCTATGAAAATCCCAACCGACCCTTCGGTTAGGATAGGAAAGCTATCTAATGGGATGACTTACTACATTAAACAGAACCCAAAACCAACTAACAAAGTAGAATTACGATTAGTTGTAAATGCAGGTTCTATTTTAGAAGATGATGATCAATTAGGATTAGCTCACTTCATGGAACACATGAACTTTAATGGTACCAAAAACTTTAAAAAGAACGAATTGGTAGATTACCTACAGTCAATTGGAGTAAAATTTGGTGCCCACCTAAATGCATATACAGGTTTTGATGAAACTGTATACATTTTACCTATTCCAAGTGATAATAAAGAAAAGCTTGAAAAAGGTTTTCAAATTCTTGAAGATTGGGCACACGGTGCTCTTTTAGAAGGAAAAGACATTGATGAAGAACGTGGTGTTGTTTTAGAAGAATACCGTTCTCGTAGAGGAGCTGATAGCCGCATGTTAGAAAAATACTTACCAAAAGTAATGCATGGTTCTAAATATGCTGAAAGGTTGCCTATTGGTACTAAAGAAAATTTAGAAAACTTTAAACATGAAAGTATTCGCCGTTTTCATAAAGATTGGTATCGTCCAGATTTAATGGCTGTAGTAGCTGTAGGTGATGTTAGTGTTGATGTGTTAGAAGAAAAAATCAAATCACACTTTAATAAAATACCTGCTGTTAAAAATCCTCGTAAAAGAGAAGTTTCTCCTTTAAAAAATCACAAGGAAACTTTCATCGCAATTGAAGCTGATAAGGAAGCCCCTTTTTCTAGTGTACAATTAATGTATAAGGATTATGGTGAAGCTACACCAGATGTTACCATTACTGATTACAGAAGTTCAATTGTAAAGTCTTTATTTGCTCAGATGATTAACAATCGTTTGAATGAGTTACGTAACAGCGAAAATCCTCCATTTGTATATGGGTTTAGCTACCATGGAGGAACTTGGGCTCGTGGTAAAGAAGCTTATCAATCAAGAGCTAGTGTAAGTGCTGATGGTCAGTTAAAAGGTTTACAAGCTTTATTAGATGAAAGTGAACGTGTTAAAAGATTTGGTTTTCAACAAGGTGAATTAGACCGAGCAAAAATGAATATATCTGCTCGTATGGAAAAGGCTTTTAAAGACAAAGATAAAAGAGAATCTAGAAGAATTATTGGTGAATATGTAAACAACTTCTTAGAACAAGAACCTATCCCAAGTATTGAATGGGAGTACAAAGCTCATCAAATGTTATTGCCTTCAGTAAAATTAGAAGAAGTAAATAAACTTATTCAAAGTTATTTACATGATGATAATCGCGTTGTTGTTATTACAGGACCTAAAAAAGTTGTTACCGAACAACAAGTTATTGATGCTTTAAATAACGTTAAAACAAAAGAGTTAAAGCCTTATGAAGATAAAGCAGTAGCTGCTTCATTAATAACTAAACAACCAACACCTGGATCTATAGTAAACGTTACTGAAAATAAAAATTTAGAAACAAAAACTATGACTTTAAGTAACGGTGCTAAAATTACCTATAAGAAAACAGACTTTAAAAATGATGAAGTGTTATTTGAAGCTTTTAGCTTCGGAGGAACTTCTTTATATTCTGATGAGGAATTAAGAGCCACTTCTTTTGCTAACAGAGGGCTTTCTGAAGCAGGAATTAATGGTTTTTCTAAAACAGATTTATCTAAAATGATGTCTGGTAAAATTGTTCGAGTTTCTCCTTATATTTCTGAATTAAGTGAAGGCTTTAGCGGTTCTGCTACTCCTAAAAATTTGGAAGAGTTATTTCAAATGGTACATTTATACTTTACTTCTTTAAACAAGGATGAAAAAGCTTTTAATTCGTATGTAAGCAAACAAAAAAGCTTCTTAGGAAACCTATTAGCTAGTCCAAATTTCTTCTTTCAAAAAGAAATGAGTGAGTTTGTTTATGGAAAAGACCCTCGTTATACAGGCTTCCCTTCACCAGAAAAATATGAAAAAGCTGATTACAACTTAGCATATAAAAAGTATCAAGAGCGTTTTGCTGATGCTGGTGATTTCAACTTCTACTTTGTTGGTAATGTTGATGAAAAGAAACTTGCTGAGTACGCTACAAAGTATATTGCAGGGTTACCTGGAAAAAACTCTAATGAAAAATATAAAGTATCTAACTTTAGACCCTTATCTGGTTCACACTCTAAAACAGTTACTAAGGGTAAAGACCCTAAAAGTAATGTTCGTATAACATATCAAGGAAAAGCGAAATACAACAAAGAAGATGACTTAGCTTTTAAAATCTTAGGTGAAGTTGTTGGAATTAAATTAACAGAAAAGTTACGTGAACAAGAAGGTGGTGTATATTCTTCAAGAACTCGTGGTAACATTTCTAAAATACCTTATGGATGGTATAACTTTACGATTTCATATCCTTGTGCACCAGAAAATGTTGAAAAATTAAAAAATATTTCTGTTGCTGAAGTTGCCTCGGTTGTTAAAAATGGACCTACCGAAGAAGATTTAATGAAAGCTCAAAAAGGAATGATTTCTGATTACAAAGAAGACCTTAAAAAGAATCGCTTTTGGTTAAACACAATTAAAAATATAGACTATCAAAATAATGATGTTTCTGATGTAACTTCTTTTGAGGATAGAATAAATTCTTTAACTAAAAAAGACATTCAAAAAGTAGCTAAGAAATATTTAACTAACGGATATATCTTAGGAGTTTTAAACCCTGAAAAATAATTCTTAGAAAATAAGTATTAAAATAAAAAAGCTCTCAAGTAATTTGAGAGCTTTTATTATTAATATTATTCAGCTAATACATTGTCAAAATATGTAATAACCTTTGTTAATCCTTCCTCTAAACCTACAACTGGTTCCCAATTATTTAAAACTTTTTTAGCTAAAGATATATCTGGTTTTCTTTTCATTGGATCATCTTCTGGTAAAGGCTTAAAAATAATTTTTGATGATGAGTTCGTTAATTTTATAACTTCTTCTGCCAACTGCAACATAGAATACTCTAAAGGGTTACCTATATTAACGGGGCCAGTAAATTTCTCGTCTGTATGCATCATTCTTATCATACCTTCAACAAGGTCATCTACGTATTGAAAACTTCTTGTTTGAGTTCCATCTCCATAAATCGTTATATCTTTTCCTTGTAAAGCTTGTACTATAAAATTTGATATTACTCTCCCATCATTAGTATTCATTCGCGTTCCGTAAGTATTAAAAATTCTTATTATTTTAATTCTTACATCATTTTGTTTGTGGTAGTTTATAAACAACGATTCTGCACAACGCTTTCCTTCATCATAACACGATCTCAATCCAATAGGGTTTACATTTCCCCAATAGGTTTCTGGCTGAGGATGTATTTTAGGGTCTCCATAAACTTCACTTGTCGAGGCTTGCAAGATTTTGGCATTTACTCTTTTAGCTAACCCTAACATATTTGTAGCTCCAACTACAGAAGTTTTTATAGTTTTTATTGGATCGTACTGATAATGTATAGGTGATGCTGGACAAGCTAAATTATAGATTTCATCAACTTCAGCATAATAAGGTTCTGTAATATCATGTCTTACTAACTCAAAAAAAGGATTTCCCAATAAATGGATAATATTTTTCTTACTTCCAGTAAAATAATTATCCAAACAAATAACTTCATTGCCTTCATTTAACAAACGTTCACATAAATGAGAACCAATAAAGCCTGCTCCTCCGGTTACTAAGATTTTCTTCATGAATTATGTTTTAGCATCAAAAATAAGAACTTAAATTGATTAATTTTTCTTAAAAAATAAATAAGGAAATTGTTTTTCTGGATCTCTCTTTAACACTCTTATGTAAAAAGTAGATTTTAAAAAGGCAATACCATAACCAAAAAACTGTATAAAGGTAGCATAAACAGAAAGTATGCCTACTTTAATACTCTTAGATGTTATAGTTGAATGTATCATTAAAACCCCTAAATATGATAACAAAGGTAGCAATACAATTATATTTGACTTTAGAATTGTTCCTAGTACAGAGGTTATAACAAAAAACACAAAAAAGGTAGGAAACCAAAATGTAATTTTTTTTGTTTTGGGATGCCAACTCGTTAATATTGGCCTAACCATTCCAAATTTTTTTACTTGTGTATGAAACTTTTCCCAAGAAATTCTTCTTTTATGGTACACATAAGCGTTAGGCAAGAAACTAGTTTTAAAACCTGCTTTTTCTATCCTTCTTGACAAATCTGGGTCTTCACCTGGATGAATCCTTGCAAATCCATTTGTTTTTTCAAAAGCTTCTTTAGAAATACCCATATTAAAACTTCTAGGTTCAAATTTTTGCACTTTAGTTTTTCCTCCTCTAATTCCTCCAGTCGTTAGAAAAGAGGTCATGGTATAATTAATTGCTTTTTGTATGACTGTAAAACTTTCATGAGCTGTATCTGCTCCACCAAAACAGTCTACATAGTTGTTTTTTAAAAAAGAATTTATAGTGCTTAAATAGTGTGTTGGAAGTATAACATCAGAATCTAATATTATAAAATAATTACCTGATGCTTTTCTCATTCCATAATTTCTTGAATCACCAGGTCCTGAATTTTCTTTGAATAAATATTTAATATTGAGTTTATCTATATATTTATCAATCACTTTCTCTGACGATTCAGTTGACCCATCTTCAACAATTACAACTTCATAAGGGTTTTTATAGTCTTGTCTTGTTAAACTCTCCAGTAACTCATCTATCTCATTAGGTCTGTTATAAACAGGGACTACTATTGATAATAATAAACTCATTCTATTTAATTTATGTACTATAATTAACTTAAAATAACCTTCTGATTTATTTGCTTTGCAATCCCATTCCAAAGTTGTATTCTTTTCTTCAAAGATTCTTTAGCATAGAACAACACATCATCCCATTTTTGTTGATTGTTACCACATAATTCTTCTATCATTTGCAACGATAATGGTCCATGTTCATCACCATCAAGTTCAATGTGTCTGTTTAAGTAATACGTAAGCTTACTATAAGAATTTCCTTCTTTTTTTTCAGTATTCTTAACAATTTCTAAAAACATTTCTGGTATGACATCTTCTCTACCGAAAGTAAAGCTAGATGCTATAATATGTGGCTCTCCAGTTTTAATAATTTCAAAAGAGAATTTCACGAAATCTTTTACTTCTTTAACAATTGAGCAATCTTGTATGGCTTCTTCAATTGGTTTGCCTTCAATAATCTCTAAAATGAAAGTTGAAATTTGAGTGACGTTTGCTCCAACTTGATACATCGCATCAATATACATTTCAAAGTGACTTTTAGGCTCTCCTAATTCATTTACATCGGTTTCTTCGCCTAACACTATTTCATTAATAAAACGAGCTATTTTAGTGTTTACAGCAGGTAACCAAGGTAAGGTTACACAAGTAAGCTCTCGTTGTAAAGCTTTTAACAACGACATAAAATCCCACACAGCAAATACATGTGATTCCATAAATAGTTTTACATCCTCAATATGCTTTAACGAATTATATAATTCGTGCTCTTTTAACTGTTGCCTTAATGGTGCTAACTCTTTTTCTATGTGTAAAATATTGCTCATTTTATAACTATCAATAAAAAATGCAAATCTAACGATTTGCATTTTATCTATATTCTATTTCACTAAAGATCTTACTCTTCAATAAACCTTTCCATTACTGCATCACTTACTCCCATGTTAGAGAAACCTCCATCGTGGAATAAGTTTTGTAAGGTTACTTTCTTTGTTAAATCAGAGAATAATGAAATTGTATAATCAGCACACTCTAATGCTGTTGCATTTCCTAATGGAGACATTTTTTCAGCATACGAAATAAATCCGTCAAAACCTTTAACCCCTTGACCAGCAGTAGTTGGAGTTGGTGATTGAGAAACGGTGTTTACACGTACTTTATGGTCTCTACCAAAGAAATACCCAAAACTACGTGCAATACTCTCTAAATACGCTTTATTATCTGCCATGTCGTTATAATCTGGGAATACACGTTGTGCTGCCATATAAGTTAATGCAACAATACTACCCCATTCGTTCATGGCTTGTTTGTTATATAAAACGTTCATTACTTTGTGAAAAGACACTGCAGAAACGTCCCATCCTTTCGTTGTGAAATCGTACTTAGAATCTGTATAATGACGTCCTTTACGTACATTAACTGACATACCAATAGAGTGTAAAACGAAATCGATTTTACCTCCTAAAATTTCCATAGACTTTTCAACTAAATTGTTTAAATCATCCATAGAAGTTGCGTCAGCTGGAATAATTTCTGATCCTGTTTTTGCTGCTAAATCTTTAATACCTCCCATACGCATTGCAATAGGTGCGTTGGTTAATACAAACTCTGCTCCCTCTTCATGGGCACGTTCCGCAACTTTCCATGCAATAGAATTTTCATCTAATGCGCCAAAAATAATTCCTTTTTTTCCTTTTAATAAATTATACATATTTAAAATATTTTAGTCTATCGTTGTTTGTTCTAAAAACAAATATACTCTTAATTTAATAATTCTTTTGCATGAGTTAAAGCACTTTCAGAAACATCTTTTCCACTTAACATTTCTGCTATTTCTCTAATTCGCTCATCGTCTGACAATAATTTTAAATTAGAAGTTGTTACTCCTTTCTCTTCTTCTTTAAACACTTTATAATGTTGCCTTCCTTTTGAAGCTATTTGAGGTAAATGCGTAATGGTTATTACCTGCATATGAGCACTCATGTCTTGCATTATTTTTGCGATTTTATTAGATACTTCTCCAGAAACTCCAGTATCAATTTCATCAAAAATAATAGTTGGTAATTGTATGTTTTCTGATAATATTTTTTTGATAGATAGCATGATTCGAGATAATTCTCCTCCTGAGGCTACTTTCTTTAATTCTCCAAAATTTCCTCCTTTATTTGCTGAAAATAAGAACTGTAAATTATCTTTTCCATTTGATAAGTACTCTTCTAAAGATAATAACTCTATAGCAAAACGAGCATTTGGCATTCCTAATTCTGATAAAAGGTATTCTAACTCTTTTTTTAATTTTGGAATCACTTTGTTTCTCGATGTAGCAATCATCTTTGCTACTTCATCTAGTTTTTGAGCTACATCTTTAATTTCTGCTTCTTTTTGGGCCACTACTCCTCCTGCATCTTCAACTTGTGCTACTTTTTCTGCTAACGATTCATGAATTTCTTGTAATTCCGTTATACTTGACACAGAGTGCTTCTTTTGAAGATTATAAACTAGCTGTAATCTATCATTCAACTCTTCTATTTCATTAGGGTTAAACTCAACTTCATCATTTGCACTTTCTAATTCAGATACAATATCGTCTAACTCTATTTTTATACTTGTTACTCGATTTGATAATTCTTCATATTGTTTTGAGTACAAACCTATTTTTTGCAGTTTGCTTTCTAATGAGTTTAGTAAAGCTTGAAGTCCTATTTCTTCATTTATTGAAAGCCCTAAAGCTTCTGATAAGTTTAGCTTTATTTCTTCAATATTATTTAGCTTATCTAATTTTTCTTCTAAAACCTCTTGTTCTCCCTCTTGTAAATTAGCTTCCTCAAGTTCATTAAACAAATGTAAGTTATATTCGTACTGTTCTTTTGACTTTTCAGTTTCTTCTTGAAGTGCTTTTAGGTCTTTTTTTAGTTTGTTATATGTACGTAAACCTCTTTTATAAGAGGCTATTTTTGCTTTGTTTTTTGCCAAGGCATCGATAACAGAGAATTGAAAAGATACATCTGATAATTGCAATGTTTGGTGTTGGGAATGAATATCAATCAACTTTGTTTTCAAAGCGTTTAAAACCGATAATGTAACTGGAGTGTCATTTACAAAAGCTCTTGATTTTCCTGAAGGCAAAATTTCTCTTCTAATAATAGATTCTTGTTCATAATCGAGATCTAACTCTTCAAACAATTCTTGCAAAGCATACCCTTCTAAAGAAAATTGTGCTTCAATAATACACTTTTTTTCAGTGTCTTTTAAAGAAGATAAATCGGCACGATTCCCCATTACTAGCCCTAAAGCTCCTAATAAAATGGATTTTCCTGCTCCAGTTTCACCAGTGATAATAGATAACCCGTTCGTGAAATCAATCGTTAACTGATTGATTAATGCGTAATTATGTATAGATAAGTGTGTAAGCAAATTCTATTCTTTTGTAAAAAATAAAAGTAAGTATTTTGAATGAATTAAGTCAAACTAAAACAAAGGAAGTACATTAATTTTTCAACAGTTTATAAACGTTGTGTTTAAGACGTTAACAGCTCTACTTTTATTGAAGATCTTTCCACTTGTCTTTATAGGTAGGAGCAATTTTATTTAAAACCGTTATCATTTGCGATTGATTTTTGGAAGGAGTTCCATCAGAAAAAACATTGACTATTTCATCTCCTTTTGCATCTAAAAATACACGAATCATATAGTTACCAATAGTAATGTTGTGTAGCTTATCTAAAGCTAAAACACTTTTTTCAATTGCTTCTTTAGCTGAGTTTTTGTTATCTGAAAAATTATCGAAACCACTGCGATGGTAATTGTAATAAATATTACGTAAAGCACTAAATTTAGAAGAAAGTAAATTATCTATCAAGGCAAAACGATTTTGTTTCCCTACTTGGTTTTGCCAACCAGATTCTCCATTAGATTGTGCTAATAACATAATGTTTTCTGCTTGCTTTAAATAAGTCTCTCCTCCTTTTAAAGCAAAAGTATCTGCATCAACTCCTAATATTGTATATACATAGAAAGCAATTATGGAGATTAAATTTGACTCATAAACAGTTGGGTTATAAATTAATGGATTAAACTCATTGTAACGAAAGTTGAAATTTGTATCATTAATATTTAGTACTGGTGTAGCATAGGTTGAGTTATATACAGGTCTTGTTGATTGTACTTGCAAAGTCCCTGAAAAATTACTTCCATTTTGCTCGTTTATAATAATGTTAAATGCACAATTTATTCGTTCTTGTTGCTTAAAGTTTTTATTTGTCCATTGTTTATCATTAATAAACTCAGTTAATGCCTTTTGTAAGGTTTGATAAACTTGCTTGTTACTGCTCTGTACTTTATCTGAATTGATAATTACAGTAGCATTCAACTCTTGTGAATACGAAGAAAAAGTAACTGAAAGAAGAAAAACTATAAAGAAAAACTTATGCATTTAATTTTTGTATTATTTCATTAATGATATCTTTTGATACTGCTTTTTTAGTTTTTAAATCGAATGATTTCTCATTAAAACCAGCATCAATAATTGTAATTTTATTGGTATCAGTTGCAAAACCAGCACCTTTATCACGTAACGAATTTAATACAATAAAATCTAAATTTTTGCGTGTAAGTTTACTTTTTGCGTTTTGTACCTCATCATTCGTTTCTAATGCAAAACCAACTAATAACTGATTTTTCTTAATTTCTCCCAGAGATTTTAAAATATCTTTAGTAGGTTCTAATTCAATACTTAACGCTGCTGTTGTCTTTTTTATTTTTTGAGAAGCTATATTTTTTGGTCGATAGTCTGAAACTGCTGCCGATAATACAGCTATATCAACCTCAGCAAAATATTGATGACATGCTTCATACATGTCTTGTGCAGACTTCACATCTATTCTATGAATAAAAGAATGATTTACCTGCTGATTAGACGGACCTGTAACTAAAAAAACTTCAGCACCCAAGTTCGCTGCTGTTTTTGCGATTTCAAATCCCATTTTACCTGAAGAGTGGTTTCCAATAAAACGTACAGGATCTATAGCTTCATAGGTTGGGCCTGCTGTAATTAGCATTTTTTTACCTCGAAGTGGCAATTTAGATACGATATCTTTTTCTATAAAATTAACAATATCTTCTGGTTCTGCCATACGACCTTCACCAACCAATCCGCTTGCTAATTCACCTGAAGTAGCAGGGATTAAAATATTTCCAAAATTTTGTAAGCTTTCTAAACTAGTTTTTGTTGACGGATGTTGATACATGTCTAAATCCATCGCAGGAGCAAAATATACTGGGCATTTTGCTGATAAATAGGTTGCTAGTAATAAATTATCACAAGTACCATTAGTCATTTTAGACAAGGTATTTGCTGTAGCTGGAGCAATTAATAGTATATCTGCCCACAAACCTAAATCTACATGATTATTCCACAATTCATTTTCATCTTCTTTATCATAAAAAGTAGAATGAACTGGATTTTTTGATAAGGTGGAAAGTGTAAGAGGTGTTATAAAATCTTTAGACGCAGGAGTCATAATTACTTTGACTTCTGCGCCCGATTTTATAAATAAGCGAACTAAGTTAGCTGTTTTGTATGCCGCTATACCGGCGGTAACACCAAGTAAAACTTTTTTACCGCTTAGTACAGACATATTATTTTGTCTCTGGAGTTCTATAATACACCTTGTCATTTAACCACTCTTCTACTGCAATAGCATGTGGTTTAGGTAAGCGCTCATAAAATTTAGAAACTTCAATTTGTTCTTTGTTTTCAAAAACCTCTTCTAAACTATCATTATAAGTAGCAAACTCATCTAACTTATCAACTAATTCCTTTTTTAAATCAGAATTAATTTGTGTAGCTCTCTTTGCTATGATAGAAATAGCTTCATAAATATTATGCGTTGGAGTCTCGATCGCTTCTTTGTTATAAGTTATAGTACTTAACGGTGCTTTCGTTTCTTTATAATCCATTTTTTTAACTTTTAGCTAATTGTTCTTGTTCTTTGTTTAATGCTGCTAGCATTTCGTTTGACTCTTTCATGAACTTTGATTCAGGAAAGTTTCTTTTTAATTTATCGTAAGCTTTAACAGCTTCTTTAATTCTTTCTCCTTTTCTTCTTTGTCTACTTTTTATAGCCAAATCATGAGCTGCTTTTAAACGGTAGTATAATGCTTCTTCTTTATACTTAGTTCCTAAATAATCTTCTAATAAGTTATCAAAAGCCACAATTGCCGCTTTGTAATTTCTAGAATCATATTCTGCAGTTCTATAATATGTTTTTGCTATTTCAAAAGACTTCTTTTCTAACTTTGCTCTTAATTCTGCATGATATTTGTTAGCTTCTTCTAACTTATCTGAGTCAGGGTAACTATCTATAAAATTTTGAAAAGCTTCCAACGCTTTGTTTGTATCCGTTGGATCCAAACTAAAACTTGGTGCAGCTTTGTAATAACTTAAAGCCGATAAAAAAGTAGCTTCTTCTCTCTTTGAACTTTTTGGATAATTTCTTGTAAATCTATTATAGTAATATCCTGCTAACCCGTAATTTTTTACATTAAAGTTAGCTTGAGAAACCATAAACTGAATTCGCTCCATTTGAGGTTTTCCTCTATATGATGGTGTTATTTTTTCAAACAAACGTAAGGCTTTACTGTACTTTTGTGCCTCGTACATTTTAACAGCCATTTTGTATTGTTCTTCTACAGTTCCTTTATTCAATACTTTTTGGTACTCTCCACATGAAGTCAATACTAAAAGCATTACAGCAATATACGCTAGATTTTTCATTTTTTGCATCTGGCAAAATTAGTGATTAATTATGGATTATTAAAACGATTTTTTCTCTCTTAAATGAGCACTACAATAAACTATAAAATCTGTAATAATTTTTCCAAAGAACTCCTAAATGTTTGTTAATCTTATTCTTGAGTTGTCGTTGCAGACTGTGCTACAATTTGCTTAACATCGTTATCAAATAAATACAAACCTCCTTTATCGTCTCCAATTAGGTTAATTTTATCTAGTATATTTCGTGCTAACGCTTCTTCTTCTATTTGTTCAGACACGTACCATTGTAAAAAGTTATGTGTTGCATAATCCTTTTCTTGTAGGGTAATATGTACTAAATCGTTGATTGTTTTAGATACCACTACTTCGTGATCGAATAATGTTTGAAACATATCTTTAAAAGACCCAAATTTTGCTGGTGGTTCTTTTAAGTCAGAAATATGTGCATGTCCTCCACGCTCATTTACAAACTTTACTAATTTTAACATGTGCATTCGTTCTTCATCTGAATGTGCATACATAAACTGTGCTACACCTTCAAACCCTTGAACTTCTGCCCAACATGCCATTGCTAAATATATTTGAGATGATTCTGCTTCTACTCTTATTTGATCGTTTAGTGCCTGTTCTATTACTTTTGATAACATATTTTTCAATTTAAAAAATTACTCTTTATACAAAGATGCTAAAAAAAGACTACAATAACGAAATTGTAGCCTTTTGTGTTTCTATTATTTAAGACAGTTTATAGATTATCTATAAAATCTGATATTTTTGTTTGTAATTCTTCTGAGGCTCTTACTAATGGTAAACGTACTTCATCTAAACAGATTCCTAGCTTTTGTAGTACCGCTTTGATTCCTGCTGGATTGTTTTCTTCAAAAATAAGATTTACTACATCCATTAATTTGTAGTGTATATCATAAGCTTCTTTTGCTTTTCCTGCTAACCCTAACTGAATCATTTTCGAAAACTCTTTGGGTAATGCTTGTCCTATTACAGAGATAACTCCTGCTCCGCCTGCTAAAGTTACTCCAACAGCTAAATCATCATCACCAGAAATTACTAAAAAGTCTTCAGGTTTATCTTTTAACAACTCGTAGTATTGTTGTTGATTGTTTCCTGCTTCTTTAACTGCAACAATATTTTTAAAATCTCTTGCCAATCGTAACGTTGTTGCTGGTTCCATGTTTTTTGCTGTTCTACCAGGAACATTATACATAATAATTGGCTTAGGACTCGCTAGAGAAATTGCTTTATAGTGCTGATAGAATCCTTCTTGGGTTGGTTTGCTATAGTATGGAGCTACTGATAAAATACCATCGATTCCAGACAAATCTAATGTTTCTAACTCTTCAATCACCATTTGTGTGTTGTTGCCTCCTACTCCTAAAACTAACGGTAAACGTCCTTTATTTTCTTCAGTAATTACTTTAATTATTTCAATTTTTTCTTCTTTAGTAATCGTAGCACTTTCTCCAGTAGTTCCATTTATTACTAAATAGTTTGTACCGTTTTCAATATTGTAATTTACTAACTTTTTAAGTGCTTCGAAGTCTACACTTAAATCTTCATTGAAAGGAGTTACTAAAGCTACTCCAGTTCCTACAAACTTTTGCATTATATTTTATTTAAAATCGTTAGGTATTTTTTTAATTCTTGATTTAAAACGGCTTCGTTAAAACTAGCATCAGATACTACTATGTCGTACAATCTATCGTCAATTTCTGCAAAACCTGCTTTAAAATCTGCTTGTGACAACAAAGTTACCATATTCGTTAATAAGTTTGACGTTTTTGTATAGTTTATGAGTAGGTCATATTTGTTTTTAACGAAATCTTTCAAATTGTCGGATTTTAAACTCGCTTTGAAGCCAAAATCTTTTTCGGTAAAAAACTCTGGAGAGGGTTCCTCTTTTTTTGAGTACTCTTTACAAACTAGTACTCTTATGTCTGTTTTTTGAAAAGGAAAAATGTTTGTTAAGTTGGCTATTACTACATTTACTAAAGCTTCATTATCTAGCAATATTGCTACACTTTTAACTTTGATTTTTTTATGAGGAATATTCTCTTTTTTTACAACTAGTTTGTCGTATGCTTTTTGAATGGATTTCTTCTTTAGGGTGCTTATCATCTGTAAAAATTAATGGTAGTTAATTTATATTATTTCTCTTCAATTTCTAGTAATAAAAATTGATTTAACTGCCTTCCATACAATTGAAAGTTATCATCAGTGACTAAGATTAATGATTTGTTTCCGTTTTGTAATATTGGACCAAAAGTAATTGCTTCAATATTATCTATAATTCCATCAGTTAATTGATTTTCAACAGTACTAAAATCAAATAACAGTTCTTTTTTTAAAGGTATATATTTTTCGTTTTTTAAAGATTGTTTTTCTAGTGTATTTGTTGAAGTATTATCTATAGTAGCTTTAAAAATTCTAACTACATTTCCATGACTACCATAACCACTTTGATATGCTCTTTCAATTATAAAAAACTGATTTTTTTGATATTCTAAAATAGCAGTAGTTCCATTTAGATTTATTTTTCCTTTAGCTGGTTTATCAATTTTCTCTAATTGATATGCGAATTGTTTGGTAGCTTTTTTTGATTCGTTATCAAAATACGTTATTCTAACAGGAGATTGTGTTTCATGAAATGTTGGTTCTTCTCCGTCTGCCTCTAAAGGAGCTTCCATTGCTACCCAAAAACCTTTTCCGTCAAAACTTTTTGAAGAACTTTCAAAAACACTATTATGTTTTGGTTTTGCTTTGGATGCTGCTTTGAAATAATTAGGTATCTCTACCTCTTGTTTAAAATTTCCTTTTGTATCTATTTCAAATATACTTGGGTCTTTTTTATATTGAATAGATCCTTCACTTACTAAGTTGATGGTTTCTTTATCTACAAAAATAGACTCTAAATCTAACACGTGGTTTTTAGTAAACTGACTTATAGTATCGACTATAATAACATCTTCAAAATTTACCGATTGTATCGAATCATTTTTAACAGTAATATCTCCTACTAAAATTCTTGGGTTTGTAGCATCATCAACTACCATATAGTAATTGTTATTGTAATAATCAATTCCAGAAATTCCACCGATGACAGTGTTATTAATAACTAAAGAATCTTTTACCACATATTCATCTAAAAAGTTAAGTGCTATTTCTTGTTGTTTACAAGCTAACAAACCAAAAACCGACAGGGCTAGTACTATTTTTTTCATACTTACAAAAGTATTGTTTTTAGTTTATGTAAGCATTAAAAATTATAACGTCTAACTCGATAGATTTAGTTAGACATGAAAAAATATATTCTTTTAATCTTAAAACTAATAGCGGCTATTATAATGCTTCAAACATTGTTTTTTAAATTTACTGGAGCTCAAGAAAGTGTTGATTTATTTACTAAAATAGCTGGAAACAATGAGGCTTATATGCGAATAAGTACGGGTATTTTTGAATTAATTGCTTCCATACTTATATTTATTCCTAAAAAAACTTGGCTAGGTGCCTTGCTAACTATTGGTTTAATGGGTGGAGCAATTATGAGCCACTTAACTATTTTAGGTATTGAACATAACGAAGACGGTGGTACTTTGTTTATAAGTGCTATCGTAACCTTTATCTCTGGAGTGATTCTATTGATTTTTCATAGAAATAATATACCTTTTGTTGGAGATAAAAATTAATTTAAATTAGAAAGAGCGGTTTTAAACCACCCTTTTTATTAGTTTACTCCTATAAATATTTCTACTTCTGTATTTGTTGGGTCTGATGCTTTTACTCCATATACCTCATAATCAGATGTATAAGCTCTATTTATATCTTCATTCCAAATCTCTAACCATTTGTTATAGACAATATTCTCTGTTAAGCTTCCTTTTGCTACATATGTTTTATAGTTTGGTGCTTCTATTCTCTTATACGTCATACCTTCTGGAACAGCAGCTATATCTTTTACTTTACAACCTATAATTGTTGTGTATGGCTTGGTGTAATCTGATTCATAATCCGTATACACAGCGTATACTTCATTTGAAAGTCTATTAGGTATTTGTTCAGCTATATTTTCTGACATAAATCGCTGCCATAAAGCAGGTATATCTTTTGCAGCTTGTTGATTCTCGTTAGTGGTTCTTACTGAAATTCCTATCACGTAAAACGGTTTATTTTGTCCTGTACTCATCTTTTGTTTTTTTTATTTTCAACAAAAATAAAACCTCATTATGTCAACCCTATGTCGGTAGCTTTTATTTTTCTTTAGCTATGATTGCTTTAACAATTAAGTATTGAGAAACGATATACAGGATGATTATAGCAATATCAAACAACCTTTTAGGTGTATAAAAGTTATTTAATGCTATAAGACTGTCAGAAGCAATAAACAATATAGCTCCTAATAATAACCAAGAATTTCCTGTTGTTTTTTGTTGACGATAATTTAATAATGCAGCCGTACCAAAAGTTGAAATTGCTACTCCGTATACAATTACAGGCAGCAACAAATCTCCTAAATTATTATAAATTAAACCTAACAACCCAACAAATAACAATACAAAAGGAATGGCCGATGTTAGTATTTTTACTGCTAAATCTTTATATAGAAAATTGGTAATTATTTTAATATAAACAACATGTGCCACCAAGAATGAGGCTAAACCAAACACAAAAAAGTTTGTTTTATCTAGCAGGAAAACATCACCCCAAAACGAAAAAAACAATGCTGACAACAACCAAAAACTAGGCTTTTTTACCGATACCAAATACACTACCGCTAGTGTTGTCATTAATAAAGGTTTAAAAATCATTTCTATTGTTTTATTTTGAGTTATTACTGCATACACATCGGCAATAGCAACTAATAAAAACACCATGGAAGCTAGGGTTATTTTAGTTTGGTTGGTCATTTTTTCCTTTTTAATTAAAAATTAAGATATCATATCAATAAAATCTTGTTCAGAAATAATTGGAATACCTAAACTTTCAGCTTTGGTAAGTTTACTTGGTCCCATATTATCACCTGCTACAATATAGGTAGTTTTTTTAGAAATGGAACTCGATACCTTCCCTCCGTTGTCTTCAATTGCTTTTTTAAGCTCACTTCTACTCATTTGATGAAAAACTCCTGAAACCACAAATACCTTACCTGATAACTTATCAGTTTGCCCTTCTAAACTTTCTGCTGAAACTTCTAGTTGAACTCCATGTGATTTTAATCGGTTTACCAATTCAATATTTCCTAAATCATTTGAAAAATCAATAATACTTTGTGCAATTCTATCACCAATTTCGTCAACCGCAATTAGTGTTTCGAAATCGGCATTTAGTAGGTTATCTATCGACTTAAAATGTTTTGCTAACTTTTTTGCTACGGTTTCACCTACAAAACGGATTCCTAATGCAAACAACACTTTTTCAAACGGAATTTCTTTTGATTTTTCAATTCCTTCAATCATATTTTGCGCTGATTTTTCAGCCATTCGCTCTAACGGAATAACTTGCTCTTCCGTTAAGTCATACAAATCCGCATAGTTCTTTATCAAACCTTCTTTACGTAATAAATCAACAGTTTCTCCTCCTAAACCATCAATATCCATCGCTTTTCTACTGATAAAATGCTTGATTCTTCCAGTAATTTGTGGTGCACATCCAAATTCATTCGGACAATAATGCTTCGCATCTCCTTCAGTTCTGACTAATTCAGTATTACATTCGGGGCAATATGTAGCATATTGTGTAGGAACAGAATCTACTGGTCGTTTTGTTAAATCAACAGCAATAATTTTCGGGATAATTTCTCCTCCTTTTTCAACAAAAACTGTATCGCCTATTCGTACATCTAATTTTGCTATTTGGTCTGCGTTATGTAATGATGCTCTTTTTACAATCGTTCCTGCTAATTGCACAGGTTCTAAGTTTGCTACTGGAGTAATTGCTCCAGTTCTACCTACCTGATAGGTAATTTCATTTAATACTGTTGAAACTTGTTCAGCTTTAAACTTATAAGCAATTGCCCAACGTGGTGCTTTTGCTGTATATCCTAATTCATCTTGTTGTTGGTATGAATTTACTTTTACTACAACTCCATCAGTTTCATAAGGTAACGTGTGACGCTTTACATCCCATTCATTTACAAAGTTCAACACTTCTTCAATAGATTTTACCAAAACAATTGTATCAGGAATTTTGAACCCTACTCTTCTGGCTGCTTCTAAACTTTCAAAATGTGACGCATATTTGCGTTCATTGGTAACCACTTGATATAGTAAACAATCTAACGGACGCTTCGCAACCTCAGCACTATCTTGTAATTTTAAACTTCCACTAGCAGTGTTACGCGGATTTCTATAAGGTTCTTCATCGTTTTCTACGCGTTCTTCATTCATTTTATGAAACCCTTCCAATGGTAATATGATTTCTCCACGCATTTCAAAGTTGGTAACAAACTCACTATTAGGCACTAACGGAATTGATTTTATGGTTCGAATATTAGTGGTTACATTGTCTCCTTGAAAACCATCTCCACGAGTTACTGCTTTTACAAATCGACCATTTTCATAAGTTAAATTAATAGAAGCTCCGTCGTATTTCAACTCGCATGTATATTGTATTTGATCTGTTCCCAAAATTTTCTGAATACGCTTTTCCCAATCCAACAAATCTTCTTTTGAATACGAATTATCCAAAGAGTACATTCTATTTTTATGAGTAACGGTTTCAAAATTTTTAGTAACTTCTCCTCCAACTCGTTGCGTTGGTGAATTTGGGTCAAAATATTCAGGGTTTTCGTCTTCTAATTGTTGCAGTTCTTTTAATTTAATATCGAACTCATAGTCAGATATCGTTGGTTCATCTAACACATAATAACTATGATTGTGTGTGTGTAACTCTTTTCTAAGTAAATGTATTCTCTCTTCAATCGTCATTTTTACTTCCTTACTTTTCCCGTTAAAAAACTTGGTCCTTTTGGTAATGAATTACCAGCCGTACGACGAAATGAAACTACTTGACCAACATGCCAAATAGCATCTGCAATTGGCCCATTTAATTGATTCCAAAATGGATATTCTTCAACTTCACCATTTCCTCTTTTAAGCTTCATTGTAAATTTTGATAAATCGTTGGTGGATTTTAAAATATCACTCGTCTTTTTAAAATTTTCTAGCGTCAACCTTCTCATTTCGACAAATGTAAAAGCTCCTTTTTTTGGAAATTTTATATCGGTACCTTCAACTGCACTTAATGTCATGATGGATAATACAAGAATATGATCTAAGGTCTCAAGCATGCTTCTTGCTTCTTTACTAGGTTTAAATGATAAGTCTTGCTCAACTAGACCTTCTGTTGCCCAATAATAACGAAACCCTAAACCATCTATCATTCTAGAAGCTACTGTACCAGCCGTAAACTCTTCAGCTTGTTTGGGTATTTCATAATATGGTAGTTTATTTTGTCCGTTAGTTGTTATTACTGCAAACAACAATAGTATAGGTTTAAGTATTGTCTTCATTTAATCTAGTTTTTGACGCTAATTTAAGGAAAAGATTTATGTGTTATGAAGGCAATTTTTATTTCCAATAACAAAAAAAACCGAGATAATCCCTTACCTCGGTTTGTAAAAAGTTAAACTTTAGCAGCTTATCTTTTTAACCACATAGTATAGATGTTTTTTTCACCTCTTGCTGAAACCAAAAGTTCTTTTTTATTAATTTTTTCTATCTTTAAGTTGCTTTCGAAACTTTTATTATCAAATTCAAGTTCTTTCTTTTCTTTAATAAGTTTCCAAGTTCCTTCTTCTTTCTTATTATTTATTACCATTTCGTATTTTCCATCAGAACTAAACTCTAACCAACTAGATTCTTTTAAAAACTCAATTTTTTCATTTCCAACTTTCATTGAAGTCACAAACCATTTACCTGAAATTAGTGAGTTTAATTCTTGAGAATAAATCAGTGTTGTACTAGCAAGTAATAAAAGCAGCAATATGATTACTTTCTTCATTGAGGAAGTTATTTAGGGGGTTATTGAACCAAATATAACAAAAAAAAAGCCGAAAAACAAATCAATATTTCGACTTTTATATTTTAATTCATTGACTGTTAATAGTATGTATAACGGCGTACTTTAGCTATATGTTTTGCTAAACGCATTACTTGGTGTGAATACCCATATTCATTATCATACCATACATAAATTACAATAGTATCTCCATCTGCAATCGTTGCTTTACTGTCAAAAATAGATGGTGCTGTTGTTCCTACAATATCAGAAGACACTAATTCGTTACTTAAAGAGTATTGAATTTGCTCTACTAAATTTCCTTCTAATGCATATTGTTTCATAATAGCATTCACAGACTCAACTGTTGCTGGAGTATTTAATTGTAAGTTTAGTATTGCTAATGATCCATTTGGCACTGGTACACGAATAGCACTTGAAGTTAATTTACCTGCCAGTGATGGTAATGCTTTAGCTACTGCTTTTCCTGCTCCTGTTTCAGTAATCACCATGTTCAACGCAGCAGCTCTACCTCTACGGTATTTCTTATGCATGTTATCAACCAAATTTTGGTCATTCGTGTATGCATGAATTGTTTCTAAGTGTCCTTTTTTAATTCCGAAGTTATCTTCTAACACTTTTAATACTGGAGTAATAGCATTGGTAGTACATGAAGCTGCTGAGAAAATATCGATATTATCAGGGTTGTTTTCTTCATGATTTACTCCATGAACAATATTTGGCACACCTGCACCTGGAGCAGTTAATAATACTTTACTAGCTCCTTTTGCTTTTAAATGACGACTTAATGCTTCTTCATCTCTAAAAGCACCTGTATTATCAATAATTAACGCATCGTTAATTCCGTATTGCGTATAATCAATATCTTCTGGTTGTGCAGCAGAAATCATGTGAACAGTTGTACCGTTAATGATTAAAGCGTTGTTATCAGCATCTACCTGAACTGTTCCTAAGAAATCTCCGTGTACAGAATCTACACTTAATAAAGAAGCTCTTTTTTCTAATACTGTTTGATCTATTTTACCACGAGTTACTACAGCTCTTAATCGTAATTGAGAACCTTTACCCATTTTGCTACTCAATTCACGAGCTAATAAACGACCAATACGTCCAAAACCGTATAATACTACGTCTTTTGGTTGAATGTTTTCTGTTTCAGTTGCATCTTTTAATTGCTCTTTTACAAAAGCCACCTTATCTGCTAATGCATCATCTTGTAAATGAAATTCGTACGCTAATTTACCAATATCTAATTTTGATGGTGGTAAATCAATTGATTGAATTGCTTTAGCTATTTCTAAAGCATCTTCTATGGTTATTGGCTTCGCCACAAACTCTTTAGCATAATCAATTAAGTTTAAAACCTCACTAGCTCTTTTATCTACTAATGGGTTTCTAAATAATACTAACTCGATAGATTTATCGTACCATAAATCGTTAACGATATTAATAAACTCAACCGTAGCTCTTCGAACTTGCGCTTGATTTACTACTTCTTTTTCGTAATTTGTTATTGTTGACATAGTTGTGTGTTAACTAAAAATTAAAAAATTTGTGCAAAAATAGGTATTTCTTCTTTATTTTTTATTGGTTTTACAAAAGAAAAAAGCCTTGTTAAAACGATTTTAACAAGGCTTTTCATTTTAAGATATGTAGTTTGTTCTTCTAGGAAACTTTTTATACATCTATTTTTTTATTTTAGACCATACCTAACTTTCTCTCCTTTTAAATTTATTCCTTCTAAAATTAAAGAACTGCTTTCCAAAAGTTTTCTTTTAGCGTCTTTTGCATCTTTAACTTCAGATTCATTTATTCTAGTTATTATAAAACCTTTATCTACACCTAATCGTTTTAAAAAAGGATTTACATTTTCAGTAATTTTGGCACCTGAATTTAATTTATTCTTTTTCAAATCAGACTTTGACAAATCTTTAATTATTATCCCTAAACTTCCTACTGAAACAAAATCTTTTTTACTTAAAACTACTAATTTTTCTAGCTCATTTCCATCTCTAACAACAGTCACTATAACTTTATCCCCAGGTCTTCTCGCAGTTAGTTGTCCTTTTAAATCTGAAAACTTAGAAATTTTCACATTATTAATTTTTGTAATAATATCTCCTTTTTTTATTCCTGCTTTTTCTGCTCCTCCATTTTCTGTTACTGTTGTAACTTCCACACCATCCTCAGTATCATCATAACTTATACCTATTAAAGCCTCTTGAACAGTTCCAAACTCTAATAAATCATCTACTACTTTTTTAGCTATGTTTGAAGGTACTGCAAATGAATAGCCTATAAACGAACCTGTTCTTGAGGAAATTGCCGTATTAATTCCTATTAATTCTCCTCTTGTATTTACTAAAGCTCCTCCACTATTCCCTGGGTTTACAGCTGCATCTGTTTGAATAAATGAGTCAATATTAGTATTTCCATCTAAATCACGTCCTTTAGCACTTACAATACCCGCCGTTACTGTTGATGTTAAATTATACGGATTCCCTACTGCTAAGACCCATTCTCCTACTTTTATATTATCGGAATTTCCAAAAGGTATATTAGGCAATTCAAAGTCAGCCTCTACTTTTAACAAAGCTATATCGTTACTTTTATCTGCTCCAATTAAAGTTGCCTTTAACTTTTTTTGATTATTCAGCGTAATTTCAATATCACTTGCTCCTTCAATTACATGATTGTTGGTTACAATATACCCGTCAGGTGAAATAATTACGCCACTTCCTGTACCTATTTGCTCAAATTTTCTTGTTCCACTTCCTCTACCATAAAACAATTCGGCTAATGGGTTTTGTTGTGTTCGTATAGATGTGTTTTTAACATGTACTACCGCATGTACTGTTTTACCAGCTGCTTCTGTAAAGTCGGTTGGTGTTGACGTTGAGTTTATTACCGTTGGCGTATAACTTGCCTTTACAGTTTGCATTGTTGGTTCTACCGCTTTTTCTACAATCACTTGCGGTTTCTCTATAAGTGTCTTATATCCTGCAAGTGCTATTGCGCCTCCTAAAATCGCAATTCCTAAAGTTCTAATTATTTTCTTCATATGCTTACAAAATTTTATACTTCAAATATACAGTTTTTAACATTTCAAGTAAATGTGTTTAACTTCAATTTAACTGATTTTAACCGCTATTTAACAATCTTCTTTCCTTGATAAAATATGTATCTTTGTTTATTATTATGGATTTAGAATTTTACAAATACCAAGGAACGGGTAACGATTTTATCATTATTGATAATCGTTCAAAAACCTTTCCAAAAAATAAAACTGACATAATTGCAAAATTATGTGATAGACACTTCGGCATTGGTGCCGATGGTCTTATCTTACTTGAGGAAGACGATGCTACCGATTTTAAGATGGTGTATTACAACTCTGACGGAAATGAAAGCACTATGTGTGGTAACGGAGGGCGTTGTATTGTAGCTTTTGCTCACAAACTTGGACTTTTCGAAACTGAAACTACTTTTATTGCCATTGATGGACTGCATCATGCTTCTATTTTTAACAACCTTGTTTCTTTACAAATGATTGATGTTAACAAGGTGAATGTTTTTGACAAGTACGTTTTTACCAATACAGGATCGCCACATCATGTTCAATTGGTAAACAACCTTGCTAATTATGATGTTTTTTTAAATGGAAAAAAAATCAGGAATGAAATTTATGGTACCGAAGGTAGTAATGTTAATTTTGTAGAACAAATAACAAATAACACTTTTAAAGTACGCACCTACGAGCGTGGTGTTGAAAATGAAACTTTAGCCTGCGGAACAGGTGTTACTGCCGTTGCTATAGCCATGCATGCAACTAAAAAAACAAACAGTTCATCTATTACCTTGCCTGTTGAAGGCGGAGAGTTAGAAGTTTCTTTTGAAGAACAAGATGGAATCTATTGCAATGTGTTTTTAAAAGGACCTGCTACATTTGTATTTGAAGGTAAAATAAATATTTAGTGCACACGTTAACTGGAACACATATTAAATTAAGAGCTTTAGAACCTGAAGATTTAGCATTTTTATTTCAGATTGAAAATAATGAATCCTTTTGGGAAGTGAGTCATACGCAAGCTCCGTTTTCTAAATTCTTATTAAAGAAATATTTAGAAAATGCTCATTTAGATATTTATGAAGCTAAACAGTTACGATTAGTTATTGATGAAAAAACAACAAGTAAATCCATTGGTATGATAGATTTGTTTGATTTTAACCCACAACATAAGAGGGCTGGTATCGGCATCTTAATTCACCCTGATTCTCAACAGAAAGGGTTTGCCTCTGAAGCTTTACAATTACTAATTAACTATTGTTTTACACATTTGCATTTACATCAATTATATGCTAATATTACTCACGACAATACAAACAGTTTATATCTTTTTAAAAAACAAAACTTTGAGCTAATTGGAGTTAAAAAAGATTGGACATTTCATAACGGAACATATAAAAACGAACTATTATTTCAATTAATCAATGAATAAGAAAATCATCTTAGGAGGTATTGCTGCTATTTTTTTAATTGGCGGAATTATTGGTTTTAACTACTATCAAAAAATTTTTGGTAAAGCTGTTACTAAAAATGGTGCTATCTATATAGGCTCTAACGCTTCTTTTGTAGATATTAAAAAACAACTCTCTGAATTTGTTAAACATCCTGAAAATTTTGTTTGGGTTGCCAAAAAGAAAAAATTCACACAACCTAAGGGTGGAAAATACCTATTAAAAAAGGGCATGAACATGAATGATGTTGTAAACCTTTTAAGAAGCGGAAATCAAACACCAATTACTTTATCTTTTAACAACCAAGATACCTTAGAGAAATTAGCAGGAAGAATAGCAGAACAAATCGAGGCAGACTCAATTACTCTTTTACAAGCTATGAAAGATCCTTCTTTTTTAGCTACCAATAAATTTACTAAAAAATCTGTATTAGGAATGTATATCCCTAATAGTTATGAGTTTTATTGGAATACTTCTGCTGAAAAGTTCCGCGATAAAATGTTACGTGAATACAATCGTTTCTGGACTTCTGCTAGATTAGAAAAAGCTAAAAAACTAAACCTCTCTAAAGAAGAAGTAACTACTTTAGCCTCTATCGTTCAGAAAGAAACAGCTAAGAAAATAGAACGCCCCATTGTTGCTGGCCTATACTTAAATAGACTAAAAGATAATTGGCCTTTACAAGCAGACCCTACAGTTATATACGCTATTAAAGAAATTAAAGGGCAAGATTTTGTTGTAAAAAGAGTATTGAACAAAGATTTAGTAATAAACTCACCTTACAATACCTATAAAAATACAGGACTTCCTCCTACGTTAATTGCAATGCCAGATATTTCGTCTATTGATGCTGTTTTAAATCATCATCAACATAATTATTATTATATGTGTGCTAGTGTTGATAAAATTGGTTTTCATGAATTTGCTAACTCTTTAGCACAGCATAATAGAAATGCTATTAAATACCAACAATGGGTAAATCAACAGGGAATTAAGAGGTAAATTAACAAAATTTTATTCTTATTTTTTTATTAAAAAAAATACTAAAAACACAATTAAAATACTTTTTTTATATGTTTTACCTAAAAAAAGCACCAAAGAACAACTTAATTCTCAATAGATAAAACTATAGTTTACTGATTTATAGTCTGTTATAAAAATTTACTGTATATTTGCGCCGCTAAACAGAAAGTATCTAATTATCAAACATTTAGTATTTATTTTTTTAGGATTTGTATTATTAACCAGTTTTACAGAGACTACAGCTAAAAAAGAAAAAACTACTACAACAACGCCAATACCAATTCATAAGGTAGAAAAGGTAAACATTCCTTTTTTATTAAATGATTTTGTAGGATTTAAAGAAGCATTAGCATTTAAAGAATCACAAGGTAGGTACAGAGTAGTGAATACACTTGGATATTTAGGGAAATACCAATTTGGTAAAGAAACCCTAAAAAGATTTAGGATTTACAATACTATTAATTTTCTTAAAAAACCAGAATTACAAGAACGAACATTTGTAGCTTATTGTAAATTAAACAAATGGATTTTAAGAAAAGACATTAGGAGAAGTGTTGGTAAAACCATTAATGGAGTTAAAATAACCGAATCTGGTATTTTAGCAGCAGCACATTTAAGTGGCGCTGGTAATGTAAAAAAGTTCTTACGTTCAAATGGAGTTGTCCGTTTTAATGATGCTTATGGAACTTCAATACAATTATACCTTAAAAAGTTTGCAGGTTATGATGTTTCTAATATCAAAGCCAACAAAAAACCTACGGTTTAATCACAAAGAATCTAGTTATTTGCAAACACAACCAATTAAAAACACCATTTTGATAAAATCAAAATGGTGTTTTTAATATCTTTTTACCGTCCTAACAATGTAGAGTTCACTCAATGTAATTATTTATGAATAATAAAAATTGCTGGTCGCTTATGTAAATCTGTTTTTACTTGCTTCCACTCTTTTACTGTTAACGTTTTTATATACTCTGTTGGAAGTGTTATATCACACGCTACACAAACTCTTGTTTCAGGAGACAACGTAGCTCGCAAATCATCCAACATTTTTTCATTTCTATATGGTGTCTCAATGAAAAGCTGCGATTGATTCTTCTCTTTTGAAAGTTTTTCTAAATCTTTAATTGCTCTTTTTCTATCTGATTTATCAATAGGTAAATAACCATTGAAAGCAAAACTTTGTCCGTTCATTCCAGAAGCCATGATTGCCAATAAGATAGAAGAAGGTCCTACTAATGGAACTACTTGAACTCCTTTTTGATGTGCCAGCTTAACAATACTTGCACCTGGATCTGCTACAGCTGGAACTCCTGCTTCTGAAAGTAAACCTACAGATATTCCTTTCTCGCAAGCATCTAAGTAATTTTTGGTTTCCAAATCATCAGAATACTTATCTAACAACATCAACTCTAGCGAAGGTTGCGATTTTGTTGGTGTTATTCTTTTAATGAATCTTCTGGCAGACTTTTCGTTTTCTACAATAAAATAATCTAATTGTTCTACTACTTTTCTTACCGACAATGGCATTACCTCTAATGGTTCTGTATCACCTAATGTTGTAGGAATCAAGTATAATTTACCTTTCATTATTTTTGTTCTAATTTTGAAGCAATAATCTTACATGCTCCATCTAACATTTTATATACATTTTCAAAACCTTGACCTCCTCCATAATACGGATCTGGAACGTTCCTATTCTCATCAGGATATAACTCTTTCAAAATCATTTTCACTTTTTTTTGCTGTATTTCAGTCTCTGACATGGCTACAATATCGTCATAATTACTCTTATCCATTACAAAAATTATGTCAAAATTATCAAAATCAGCTTTTGTAAACTTTCTTGACCGTTGATTAGTAATATCTATTCCGTACTTTTTAGCCACTTCAATAGAACGTCTATCAGGGAGTTCTCCTACATGATAATCGGCAGTTCCTGCAGAATCAACCACAAAACTTTTTAATGAAAGCTTCGATTGCAAAATACCTTCAGCAAGCGGCGATCGACAAATATTACCTAAACAAATCATTAATATTTTTTTCATACTCAAAAAAAAACCTCAACTAAGTGAGGTTTGTTATTTTATAGAGTTAACTTTTTAGTTAAATCTTCTACATATTTTTTAAACTGCTTATCAGTTTCTGTCAAATTATCTACAGTTTTACATGCATGTAACACCGTAGCGTGATCTCTTTTACCTATTTGACTTCCTATACTTGCTAACGACGACTTTGTCATTCGCTTTGCAAAATACATAGCCAACTGACGCGCTTGTACAATATGACGTTTACGTGTTTTAGATTGTAAAGTCGCCACATCCATATCAAAATATTTTGATACTACTTTTTGTATGTAATCTATAGACAACTCTTTTTTAGTGTTCTTAACAAATTTATCTACAATTTGTTTTGCTAAATCAATTGTAAATTCTTTTCTATTAAAAGAAGCTTGAGCTATCATCGATATAATCACTCCTTCCAATTCACGAACATTTGATTTGATGTTTTTAGCAATATACTCTACAATTTCCTCTGGCATTTCAACACCATCCCTATACAACTTGTTTTGTAATATTGAGATTCTTGTTTCATAATCTGGTGCTTGTAATTCAGCTGACAATCCCCATTTAAAACGAGACAATAAACGTTGTTCAATATCCTGCATATCTACAGGTGCTTTATCTGAAGTTAAAATAACCTGTTTTCCATTTTGATGTAAATGATTAAAAATATGAAAGAAAACATCTTGTGTACCTGATTTACCTGATAAAAACTGTACATCATCTATAATTAGTACATCAATCATTTGATAGAAATGAATAAAGTCATTTCTTGTATTTGATTTTACCGAATCTATAAATTGTTGTGTGAATTTTTCGGAAGAAATATACAACACTGTCTTATCTGGATACTTATCTTTTATCTCAACACCAATAGCATGCGCTAAATGTGTTTTCCCTAGTCCAACTCCTCCGTATATTAACAATGGATTAAATGACGTTCCTCCTGGCTTATTTGCTACAGCCATACCAGCAGAACGTGCCAATCGGTTAGAATCTCCTTCAATAAAATTTACAAAGTTATAATTTGGATTCAATTGAGACTCAATCTTAACCTTTTGCAATCCAGGAATAACAAATGGGTTTTTCAATTCGCGTTTTGATTCTAACGGAACTGTTACCTTCTGTGGTTTTAATGGATTACGGTTTGAACTAGGTATTTTTACTGTTTGCGGACTATTACTACTATACGTATTTTCCATACGTACATCGTAAATTAATTTAGCGTCATTTCCTAACTGACGAACTAAAGCTACTCTTAACAATTTTATGTAATGCTCTTCCAACCACTCGTAAAAAAATTTACTTGGTACTTGAACTGTCAAAGCTTCCCCCGCCAATTTAATTGGCTTTATCGGTTCGAACCAAGTCTTATATGCCTGTGGTTTAATGTTGTCCTTAATAAAGGTCAAACATTCCATCCAAACTGAATCGGCTGTTTTAGTCATATTGGTAAAAAACAATTTTATTTGTTAATTTTTATATCAGATTTACGGGGATTCCAAACACCTAAGTCTGGGCAAACAAAAGTGTGAATAAATTTTAGTATAAAAAAATGAAATCGCTATTGACTTTTATTTTTTTTTTCCGTAACGTTAGTCGAACTAAAATAAATTTATTTTTTTGCGAAAACATTACACAACTATACGTGTTCGGTATGCTGAAACTGATCAAATGGGAGTAGTTTACCACGGAAACTACGCACATTTTTTTGAGATTGGCCGTACCGAATGGCTACGTTCTCTGGGCGTTACCTACAAATATATGGAAAAATCAGGAATCATGTTACCTGTTATTTCGTTATCTTGTAACTTTAAAAAATCAGCATTATACGATGATAAACTAACCATTACAACCATTTTAAAAAAAACACCTTCGGTTAAAATTGAATTCGACTATGAAATTACCAATCAAAATAACGAACTAATTTCAACTGGAAATACAGTATTAGCATTTATTAACAATAATACAAAAAAACCTATGCGTTGTCCTGATTATATTCTAGATAAATTAGCTATCTTAAAGAACTAATCAAACACGTAAAAAACATATGAAAATATACACTAAAACCGGTGATAAAGGTACCACTGCTCTATTTGGTGGTACTCGAGTACCAAAATACCATTTAAGAATAGAAAGCTATGGAACTGTTGATGAACTTAACTCTTATATTGGATTAATTAGAGATCAAAACATTGATGACACTCTAAAAAAGAAATTAACAAAAATTCAAAGCGATTTATTCACATTAGGTGCAATGTTAGCCACACCACCAGAAAAAGAAACTTTAAAAAGTGGTAAAGAACGTTTAAACATTCCTAAAATTAATGAAGAGTCTATTCAGTTTTTAGAATCTGAAATTGATCTTATGAATGAAAACCTACCCCAAATGACACACTTTGTACTACCTGGAGGGCATCAAACCGTGTCATTTTGTCACATAGCACGCTGCGTATGCCGTAGATCGGAACGGTTAGCAGTAGCTTTAAATGAAGAAGAAACAATTAGTGATACTGTTTTAAAGTATTTAAACCGACTTTCTGACTACCTTTTTGTGTTGGCACGAAAGTTGACTCAAGACTTACAAGCTGACGAAATTAAATGGATTCCCGAAAAGCTTTAACGAAGTTCTTTAATTATTGATTTCACATTTTTTAAAAAAAACTTGACTTTCTACAAAAAAAAATTATTTTTGCGGAAAATCTTATTAAACAGATAAAGAAATGTATTGGACACTTGAATTAGCATCTTATTTAGCAGATGCACCTTGGCCTGCAACTAAAGACGAATTAATTGATTATGCTATTCGTACTGGAGCACCGTTAGAAGTGGTAGAAAACTTACAAGATATCGAAGATGAAGGTGAGGCATACGATTCTATTATTGAAATCTGGCCAGATTACCCAACAGAAGAAGATTATCTTTGGAATGAAGATGAATACTAAAAAAATACAATGATAAAAGTCTCTGTTACAGAGGCTTTTTTTTTGCTTACTTTTAAGCACTTAATAAAGCAAACATAAAAAACTATTTAAAAACAAGTTAAGTAGTTGTAAAACAATATTTTAAAAATGAGCGTTTTAAATTCGATTATAAAACTATTTGTTGGAGACAAACAACAAAAAGATCTAAAATCATTACAACCGATTGTAGAAAAGGTACAATCTTTTGAAAATTCATTAAGTAATTTATCAAACGATGAATTACGGGCAAAAACAATCGAATTTAAATCTAAAATTAAAGATGCTACGAAGTCTTTTCTTGATAAAATAACTGAGCTTGAGGAAGAGGTTAAAAAAGCAGATATTGATCGCCAAGAAGAAATTTATACAGAAATAGATAAATTGAAAGACGAAGCTTATGAAGCCTCTGAAGCTGTTTTACTAAACATTATGCCAGAAGCTTTTGCTGTCGTAAAAGAAACTGCAAAGCGTTTTACTAACAATACTGAACTAGAAGTAACTGCTACTTCTTTCGATAGAGAATTATCAGCTACCAGTGAACATATTACCTTGAAAGATGACAAAGCTTTTTGGGCTAACTCATGGGACGCAGCAGGTAAAGAGGTTATTTGGGACATGATTCATTACGATGTTCAGTTAATTGGTGGGTCTGTATTACATCAAGGTAAGATTGCCGAAATGATGACTGGGGAAGGAAAAACATTAGTTTCTACGCTACCAGTATACTTAAACGCTTTAACAGGTAACGGCGTACATGTTGTTACTGTAAACGATTACTTAGCTAAACGTGACCGTGCGTGGATGGCTCCAATTTTTGAGTTCCACGGATTAAGTACTGATTGTATTGATTTCCATCAGCCAAACTCTGAGGCACGTAGAACAGCTTACAATGCTGATATTACCTATGGAACTAATAACGAATTTGGATTCGATTACTTACGTGATAACATGGCTAACTCTAAAAAAGACTTAGTACAGCGTGCACCAAACTATGCTATTATTGATGAAGTAGATTCTGTTTTAATTGATGATGCTCGTACACCATTAATTATTTCTGGACCAGTACCACAAGGAGACACTCATGAATTTAACGAGCTAAAACCTTTGGTTGCAGACTTAGTTTCACTTCAAAACAAATATTTAGTAGGTGTTTTAGCTGAAGCAAAACGTTTAATTAAAGAAGGTGATACAAAAGAAGGTGGTTTCTTATTATTAAGAGTTTACAGAGGACTTCCTAAAAATAAGGCCTTAATTAAGTTTTTATCGCAAGAAGGTGTGAAACAAATCCTTCAAAAAACTGAAAACTTTTATATGCAAGACAACAACAAGCTAATGCCTGAAGTTGATGCAGAGTTATGGTTTACCATTGAAGAAAAAAATAATCAAATTGACTTAACAGATAAAGGTATTGCACACCTTTCTGATATCACAAAAAATGAAACTTTCTTCGTTTTACCAGATATTAGTGTAAAAGTTGGTCAAATAGATAACAGTGACGCTACTCCAGAAGAAAAAGCAGATCAAAAAGAAGAATTATATCGTGAGTTTAGCATAAAAAGCGAACGTATCCACACCATGAATCAACTTTTAAAGGCCTATACCGTTTTTGAAAAAGATGTGGAGTATGTGGTGATGGAGAATAAAGTAATGATTGTAGATGAGCAAACAGGCCGTATTATGGACGGTCGTCGTTACTCTGACGGATTACACCAAGCCATTGAAGCAAAAGAAAATGTAAAGATTGAAGATGCTACGCAAACTTTTGCTACCGTTACGTTGCAAAATTACTTTAGAATGTACCGAAAGCTATCAGGTATGACCGGTACAGCGATTACTGAAGCTGGTGAATTCTGGGAAATCTATAAATTAGATGTTGTAGAAATTCCTACTAACAAACCAATTCAAAGAGACGACAAACAGGATTTAGTTTATAAAACAACTCGTGAAAAATATAATGCAGTAATTGAAGATGTTGTAAAATTAGTTGGTGAAGGAAGACCCGTGTTAGTTGGTACTACTTCTGTTGAAATTTCTGAATTATTAGGAAGAATGTTACAAATCCGTAAGATTCCTCACAATATCTTAAATGCAAAATTACACAAAAGAGAAGCCGATGTAGTTGCTGAAGCTGGTAATCCAGGAGTAGTTACAATTGCTACTAACATGGCAGGTCGTGGTACCGATATTAAATTATCTAATGAAGTAAAAGCCGCAGGTGGTTTAGCTATTATTGGAACAGAACGTCATGATTCACGTCGTGTAGACCGTCAGTTACGTGGTCGTGCAGGACGTCAAGGAGATGTAGGTTCTTCTCAATTCTATGTAGCCTTAGACGATAACCTTATGCGTTTATTTGGTTCAGATAGAATTGCAAAAATGATGGATAGAATGGGATTAAAAGAAGGCGAAGTAATTCAGCATTCTATGATTTCTAAATCTATTGAAAGAGCACAGAAAAAAGTAGAGGAAAACAACTTTGGTATTCGTAAGCGTTTATTAGAGTATGATGATATTATGAATGCACAACGTGAGTTTGTATACAAACGTCGTCGCCATGCTTTAGACGGAAAACGTTTACAAATTGACATAGCAAATATGATTTACGATACGTGTGATTCAATTGTAAGACAAAACAAAGAAATAAAAGACTTCCAAAACTTTGAGTTTGAATTAATTCGTTTCTCTGCTATGACTTCTCCTTTTTCTGAAGAAGAATTCAACAAAGCATCAGAACAAGATTTAATTGACAAGTTATATAAAATAGTAGCAGAAAACTACAAAAACGATGCGGAAAGAAATGCTGAAAATGCATTCCCTGTAATTAAAAATGTTTTTGAAAATGAAGGTGATCGTTACGAGCGTATCGTTGTTCCTTTTACTGATGGTTCAAAAACTCTACAAGTAGTTACCAACTTAAAAGAAGCTTACGAAAGTGAAGGAAAATCATTAGTAAACGATTTTGAAAAAAACATCACCTTAGCGATTATTGATGAAAACTGGAAGGATCACTTACGTAAAATGGACGAGTTAAAACAAACTGTTCAAAATGCTACATACGAGCAAAAAGATCCTTTATTAGTTTATAAATTTGAAGCTTTCGAATTATTTCAAGAAACGATTGACAAAGTAAACAAAGAGGTATTATCATTCTTATTCAAAGGAAAATTACCAAGTCAAGAAGCTTCACAAGTATCAGAAGCTCGTGAACAACAACGTGAGCAATTAGATTTACGTAAAGACGAGGTTCAAAACTCAACACAGCAAGCTATTAGCAACGCTCGTAATCAACAAACACAAGAACAACAAGCTGTAGAAACTATTATTCGCAAACAACCAAAAATTGGTCGTAACGAAAAAGTTACTATCAAAAATGTGATGTCGGGTGAAGAAAAAGAGGTTAAATACAAACAAGCTATTCCTTTATTAGAAAAAGGAGAATGGGTATTGTACAACAAGTAATCTCAAAATAATTTATATACAAAAAGCTCGGTTTTACCGAGCTTTTTATTTTTTTATAACTAAGAGAATTACATTTCTCCCAATTCTTTTAATAATTTTTCTGAATTTGCTTTTACATTTGCTGGCGGATTTAACGATAATGACTTTTTTAAGGCTTTTACAGCATTTTTCTTATCTCCTGCTGCTTTGTATGCTTCACCTAAACTATCATACGCATTTGCACTTGTTGGGTTGTTATCTACATTTTTTTTCAAATACTTTATTGCCCTTGGGTAATCTTTTGCGTTCAACATGGCATATCCTAATTGATTTAATTGATTAGTATTGGCTATTGATGCAGCCTCATCCATTAATTTACCATATTCTTCTACTCTACCCAATTTATTTAATATTTGCGCTTTTATAGAAAGGTTTCTAAATGTTTTTTGACTATAAAACTGTCCTTCAATAGCATTATTTACCCAACCAAGAGCTTCATTTAAATCTCCTCCATTATTTAATGAATAGTTAGCAGCTTGCTCCCACGTTTGTCTACTGAACCCAGACTGACTTTGTAATTTCTTACGTATATCTTCTAAAACAACATTGGTTACATCTACTTCTATTTTAAAAGGTATTTGCTTCTTTTCCCATTTTAAAGAAGCTACTGTAGAGGCCTTATCAACATTTGTAAAATCAAATGTTAGTTGCTCAACATGGGGAATCGTTTTGGTTTTAACATTAACTCGCAAAGCATCTTCACTTGAGTCATAAAAAAAACTACCCCAAGCTGTATGATTTTTAGAAAAAATTATCGTAGCTGTATTATCAGTATTTATAACCATATGTAACCCATACTTCCCTGCTTTTAAAGGTTTCCCTTCTACAGATACATCATTGGTAAATTTTATTACTGTATTCTCATTAGCCCCAGCTCTCCATGGCGATTCTTTCGCTGTACCAAATCTTAAATCATTCATTCCATATGGAACTAGTTTCCCCCACACCTCTCTTCCTTTAACACTTGGACGAGAGTATTTTATGTAAACATCAGTAATCCCTACACGTTGTGAAACAGTAGCTAGCTGGCTACCTCGAGGTAAATTTAACTGTGCTTTTAAATTAAAACTTAACATTATTAAAAAGCACGTAATAACTTTTGTAAAATTCTTTAATTTCATCTTAAATTTTGATTTAGTTTAACTGTTTGATATTTCAAGTTAAAAACAAATATGAGCAACTACTGTTAGTAATACGTTAAAATATAATTTGTAACCATTTTTTAATATACTTTAACAGGCTATTTTAAAAACAAAATTCACTTTTACATAACCTTTACTACACTTTTTAGTAAAGATTTTATTACTAATAATTTATAATTACTTCACTTTTTAAAAACATTCGAAAAGTAATTTTGATAAACATCGAAGTGCACTTAGAATGAAAAAAAACAAAAGACGCAAATTAGATATTGCTGTAATATCAGATGTACACTTAGGTACTTTTGGTTGCAGAGCTACTGAGCTCAATAATTACCTAAAAACCATTAATCCTAAGATTTTAATTTTAAATGGTGATATTATTGACATTTGGCAATTTAACAAACGGTATTTCCCTAAACCACATATGAAAGTCATCAAACAACTGATGAATTTTATTACCTCAGGAACAAAAGTTTACTACATCACAGGAAATCATGATGAAATGCTACGAAGGTTTAAAGGTTTTCGCTTAGGAAGCTTTGAAATCGTAAATAAAGTAGTATTAAATATTGATGGTAAAAAAGGATGGTTTTTCCACGGAGACGTATTTGATGTGACTATGCAACACTCTAAATGGCTTGCTAAGTTAGGCGGAATGGGTTATGATTTCTTAATCTTAATTAATACCTGTGTAAACTGGATAAGTCTTAAAATGGGTTATGGCAGACTCTCTTTCTCTAAAAAAATTAAAAATAGCGTAAAAAGCGCTATTAAATTCATTAACAATTTTGAAACTACTGCTGCCGATATTGCTATTGACGAAGGGTACAATTATGTGGTATGTGGACATATTCATCAACCAGAAATAAGAACAATCGAAACTGAAAAGGGAAGTACTATTTACTTAAATTCTGGTGATTGGATAGAAAACTTAACCGCTTTAGAATATAAAAACAAAAAATGGTTTTTATACGAATACGAAAAAGATGAAATTGCTAAAAACATTCATTTAAACCATACTATAAAAGACTTAGAACTCATTAGTTCTAAAAATAATAACAGCGAACTTTTTTCTGAATTACTTAAAGAGTTTAACATTAAAAGCTAATAATCATGAAAGCTAACAATGGGCATTTAGTTAGAAAATAGTTAACGCCTATTGACATGGTTAAATTACTAAAAACAAACAATTACGAAAATTAAAAAAATGAAAATATTATATGCCTTTCAAGGAACAGGAAACGGACATGCAAGTAGAGCCTTAGAAATTATTCCACATTTACAAAGGCGTGGAGATGTAGATATATTGGTTAGTGGGTCACAATACGAAATAGAACTTCCTTTCGATATAAAATATAAATTACATGGTATGGGGTTCGTTTTTGGTAAAAAGGGTGGAATCGATCTAATTAGTAGCTTAAAAGACTTAAACCTAAAGGAGGTTTACAAAGAAATTAAAACACTTCCTGTAAAAGAATACGATTTGGTTATTAACGATTTTGAACCTATTTCTGCTTGGGCATGTTTATTTAGAAATGTTCCTATTATTTCTTTAAGTAACCAAAACGCTTTATTAAACGATAAAAATTCTGCCTTTAAAAGGTTTAGATTAGAGCGTTTAATTATAAAATACTACGCTCCTGCAAAAAACAAATTTGGTTTTCATTTTAAAACAGATTCTTCATCAACCTTCTTGCCTATTATTCGTAAAGAGATTCGCTATCGAAATATTACAAACAAAGGGCATTATACTGTATACTTACCATCGTATAGCGATGAAAAAATAATTAAAGTACTTTCAAGCATAAAAGATATAAAATGGCAAGTCTTTTCTAAAAAAACTAAAGAACATCAATTCTTCCATAACATTACCATCTTACCAATTAACGACAATGCATTTATTCGAAGTATGGCTTCTGCAAAAGGAATAATTTGTGGTGCAGGTTTTGCGACACCTACAGAGGCCTTGTATTTACGTAAAAAACTATTGGTTATTCCTATGAAAAATCAATACGAACAACAATGCAATGCTGTTACTTTAAAAGAAATGGGAGTTACAGTTATAAAAAAACTAAGCAAAAAGCAATTACCTAAAATTGAAAAATGGATTAACACCTACAAAACTATTGAAGTTCATTACCCTGATGTTACCGAAGATATGTTAGATGCTATTATTTTACCTTATTATAACAAAACTGTTTTACCAGAAATTACCATTGAATAGTTGTTACACCTACACTTTGTAAAAAATCGTTGGTTTTTGAAAAGTGCTTGTTCTCAAACCAATACCCACGATTCGCACTTAAGGGTGATGGATGGCCAGAAGTTAAAATATGATGCTTATTTTTATTTATCAATTTTGCTTTTTTCTTAGCAAAACCACCCCAAAGTAAAAACACTACATCTTTTTTTTCTTCGGATATTTTCTGAATTACAGCATCGGTAAACTGCTCCCAACCTTGTTTTTGGTGACTTCCTGCCTCACTAGCCCTAACCGTTAAGGTAGCATTTAGCAATAATACTCCTTGTGTTGCCCAACGCGATAAATCGCCACTTTTTGGATATGGAATGTTTACATCTTTTTCTATCTCCTTAAAAATATTAATGAGTGATGGTGGATGCGCAATTCCATCATGTACCGAAAAACACAACCCGTTTGCCTGCCCTACTCCATGGTATGGGTCCTGACCAATTATTACCACTTTTAAATCATCTAACGCACAAAAATTAAACGCTGCGAAAATATCTGAACCTTTTGGATAACACGTATGTTTTGAATATTCATTTTTAACAAATTTGGTAAGATTTTCAAAATATAATTTCTCAAATTCAGGTTGTAAAATTTTTTTCCAGCTATCATTAATTTTTACTTGCATTCTTTGTTATTTTTGTCTTGGTTTCAAATATACTATTTTGACTAAAAACATTACAGATAAAACACTTCAAGATTTAGAATTCACAACGGTTTTAGAACAAGTTGCAACGCATTGTATTTCAAGTTTAGGAAAAGAGAGAACAATGCTAATTCAACCTATTCCTAACAAAAAAGAGTTGTTTTTTGAGCTGAATATGGTCAATGAATATTTAGCTTCCTTTGAAAATGAAAACAGAATTCCGAATCATTATTTCGAAGATATCTCTGAAGAAATTAAGCGACTCGCTATTGAAAACAGTTTTTTGGAGACTGATGGTTTTTTAAAAGTCGCTTCGGTTTCAGAAACTGTAAACGAACAAAAGAAATTTTTAAAGAAGTTTCAAACCTACTACCCTACACTTTTTGCCTTGAGTGATGAAGTTGAGTTTACTACCGCTATTGTAGATAATATTAAAAAAGTTATTACTACCTACGGTGAAGTTGCCGACAACGCTTCACCTACCTTAAAACAAATACGAAAAGAAATTGGCTCTGTAAGAGGTAAAATTTCTGAAAGTTTTTCTCGTGCCTTAAGTAAAAATATAGCCAGTGGCTATTTAGATGATATTAAAGAAACAGTAATCGATAACCAACGTGTGTTAGCCGTTTTAGCTATGCACCGACGTAAAATAAAAGGAAGTTTACTAGGTTCGTCAAAATCTGGAAACATTGTTTATATCGCTCCACAAGCAACGTTGACTTACAGTAGAGAATTACAAAACCTCTTGTATGAAGAAAAACAAGAGGTAGTACGTATATTACGATCTTTAGCCGCTGAAATAAGACCTTTTACACCACTATTAACTGAATACATTTCATTTTTAACACATATAGATACGGTTGGTGCGAGAGCTAAATATGCTAAAAGTATTAACGGATTGCTCCCAAAAATATCCAAAGAAAAGAAAGTGTTTTTTAAAAATGCCTTCCATCCTATTTTATGGCAAAAGAATAATGCTAAGAATATTGAAACTATTCCGCAAACCATTCAGCTTAGTGAACAACAACAAATTATTGTTATTTCAGGGCCAAATGCGGGTGGAAAAAGTATTACGTTAAAAACTATTGGTTTACTACAAGCTATGTTACAAAGTGGTTTGTTAATTCCAGTGCATGAACGTAGTGAAACAACCCTTTTCAATACCATTTTAACAGATATTGGTGACAACCAGTCTATCGAAAATCAATTAAGCACCTATAGTTATCGATTAAAAAACATGCGCTTTTTTCTTAGAAAATGTGATGAAAACACCCTGTTTTTAATTGATGAATTTGGTACAGGATCGGATCCTGAGCTAGGTGGTGCTTTAGCTGAGATTTTCTTAGAAGAGTTTTACGAAAAAAAAGCCTTTGGAATTATTACTACGCATTATGCTAACTTAAAAGTATTGGCAGATGAGTTAGACAATGTTACTAATGCCAACATGCAGTTTGATGAGCGTACTTTAGAGCCTTTATACAAACTGTATATTGGACAAGCTGGGAGTTCTTTTACTTTTGAGGTAGCACAGAAAAATGGAATTCCGTATAGCTTAATTAACCGTGCTAAAAAACGTGTAGAAACCGAAAAGATTCGTTTAGATAAAACGATTTCTAAACTTCAAAAAGAACGAAATCGCCTGCAAAAAACGTCTGAGAGTTTAAACAAACAAAAATCGAAAGGGCAAGAACATATTGAAAACTTGCATGAAAAAGAGCTTAAAATACGTGAAAAGCTAGAAGGTTTTCAAGAATTGTATGATAACAACCAACGTATGCTTTCGTTGGGTAGAAAGATTAATGAATTATTAAATAAATACTTTCAAACCAATAATAAAAAAGAGTTAACGGCTAATTTTTTTAAATGGGTAACCGCTGAAAAAACTAAACATATAAAGAAAAACCCTCCCCAAAAGAAAACAAAAACAGAAAAAAAACAAGAAAAAGTAGCAACACAAAAACAACAAGAAGCAATAAAAAAAGTAGAAAAAGAAGTACTCCAAAAAGTTGTAAAAGTTAGAGAGGACAAGGAAAAAGAGGCTAAAAAAATAGCTAAAGAGAGAGCTGCTTATGTTTTTAAAGTAAACGACAAGGTTCGTTTAATTGATGGTAATGCTGTAGGTAGTATTGATAAAATAGAAAAGAAAAAAGCATTTATTAATTACGGGGTGTTTACTACCGAAGCTAAAATTGAACAATTAGAGTTAGTGGAACGAGCTAAAAAATAGCTATAAACTATCTAAAGGGCTACTTATGTTTTTAACAGATGCTTTAGACACATGTGTATAGAGTTGGGGTGTTTTAATACTGTGATGACCTAAAAGTTGCTGAATAAAACGTATATCTGCACCACTTTCTAGCAAATGTGTAGCATAACTATGACATAGCCCATGAATACCAATTTGTTTGTTAATTCCTGCTTTTTTCATTGCTCATTTAAATACTTTTTGTACACTTTTGATACTATACTCACCGTTATACTGCTCTTCAAAGTAAAATTTTATAGCATTTATTTTCCGTTAATTTTCTACTCTTACATTTCTTCAACTTTTACGCAATACAAAAAATAATCTTTGAGTCGTTTAGGAGTAAGATTATATACATGGTAGTTTTTTAAAATTTTTATAAGATGCTTAAATTCAGAAACATAAATTTTAATCGTGTTTTAGTTATACGCTTTGAGTTCTAATTGATTTATAAAATTATAAAGTGCTTGTTGATTAATTTGACTAATTTTTGAACTTGATAGGTGTAACCTCGAGTTTAAAGTTAACTTTTACGCTTTTCTAACAGTTGCATATCTGGTAAATGCCAAACTCTTTTGGTCTTACTCCATTTAGCTGACGAAAATCTCTTTCTCAATGCATTTTTCTTTTCAACTGTATACTGAAAAGATATAAAGATTCGGTTTTCTCCATTATGTATGGTTAGGATAAAAACTATATTGAGTAAAATCCATTTCTATAATTTGTATATATTTGGGTATTGTAGAGATTAGGATTAGCATAAATAATTTAAGTATATGAAAAAAGTAAGCATTTTGTTTTTTATGGTTTTAATTTATACCACCTCATTTTCACAAGTTGGTATAGGAACAAATAACCCAAACACAACTTTAGAAGTAGTAGGACAACCTTCTTCGGTTGGAGTTGCAGATGGTGTAATAGCACCTCGAATTTCAAGAGCTGATTTAATTGCAAAAACAGCTTATTCAACAGACCAAGTAGGTGCCATTATGTATGTTACTGATTTAAGTGGAGTCTTAAATACGGCTACACAAAATATCACAGAAATAGGTTATTATTACTTTAACGGAAGTATTTGGAGTTCTATGAATAGTAGTAGCAATGACAAATTTAGTTTTGGGGATACCAAACAAGGTTTTCAAACAACAGACCATAGTGGTTGGATAAAATTAGATGGTCGTTTAATATCTACACTTACAACCTCGCAACAAACTTAAGCTATCGCTTTAGGGTTTAGTACAAATTTACCCGATGCTACAAATGTATACTTAGCTCAAAATGGAACAACTATTGGAAGTGTGAGTGGAAGTAACACTAAAACTATTGCACAAAATAATTTACCTAATGTAGCTCCAACTATATCCATGAGTTTTGCTGGTAATCATACCCACACAATGAATATTAACTCATCAGGACCAGGAGGAGGTGGAGATAGAGCTTGGTTTGCTGTAAATGGTGTTACTAATAATGCCGCTGACCTTGGTGCAGGTGCTACTGAATTGTCTGGAAATCATACGCATGATGCAACAGCTAGTAGTATAAACGGAGGAGTTGCTCAAGCTGATTTAGATATTACTCCAAAAACCTTGAGTACAAATACTTTTGTCTATTTAGGAGATTAATAACCTCTGCCAACAAAGTATAAAATTAATGGCTAGTTCTAGCCTACTTGGAAAATTCCTACGGAATTTCCCGCGGGCAAGGATTTGTATATTAAATTAGTTGTTTAAACACGCCACTAATATTATACATAAACGTTGCTAGTAATTTTAAAAAAACAGAATCTACGAAGAAGGAATTGAACTTGGATTAGAAAAAAAGCAAAGAAATGAAGTAATTGCTAGAAAAAAATATCTGTCCTTTCCGATTAATGTTTTTGTTGGTAAAGAAGAACTACAATTTGAAATAACTAACTCTATAGCTAACCAATTTAAAATTCCTTTAACTGCGGTTCAAGTTGTCGATTCAGCAAAAACTGGATATAGTTAATACAGGTTTTGGTGCTTAACCCAAAGTTTAGAGATTTTAACTAAGTCCGCCAAATCTTTTTGATTTGCTTTATAAGGGAAAATAAAAAGTTTTGGTCAGGTGCTTAATCGAAAGTTTACTACTTTTAATTCCCGTACTAACCATAGCTGAGACGTTATATTTAATTCCGAAAAACTCTCTCAAATCACAAACTCAATGCAATTTCTCAAACAAAGTAACTACATATTTTGTAGTTGACTACAAAATATGTAGTTTTGTAAAAAATATAAAGATGAACATTCCTAAACCTGGAAAACCTGTAAGAGGCTCTAAATCTGGAAAACCGATAATGGCTCTTTTTGACTTGTTAGGGCGAAACTGGTCTATGAATATCCTTTGGTATCTAAAAGAAAATCAAAAATCATTTAGCGAACTAGAAAAAAAATGTGATGGAATATCTCCTACAACTTTAAATACCAGACTAAAAGAGCTTCAGAAAACTTTTATTATTGAAAAAGTTCTTGACGGTTACAAACTAACAGGTATGGGAGAAGAATTGTTTAATCTTTTTAATCCGTTAAGAGAATGGTCAGAAAAATGGTCAGAAAAATTTAACTAAAACTTAAAAAATATGTTTATTATAAATTTTAATTTTGTCAAGCCAATTGAAGAAGTAAATAATTATACTGAATTGCATAGAGAATATGTATCTAAACAATATAAAAATGGAATATTTATTCTTGGAGGCCCAAAAGATCCACGTAATGGTGGGATTGTAATTGCAAACTCAAATTCAGAAAAAGAACTATGTGAAATTTTAGATAATGATCCTTTAATTATTGAGAAAGTTGCTGAATATAGCTTAACAAAGTTCACTCCATTACTGAGTATAACTAATCTAAAATTCTTATTAGGTGAATCTAAATAATAAATACTTTAAACCATTATCCAGTAGCAAAAATAGCGACACAGATGATAGTACGGTGTTTCATTATCGTCAAAATGATGACATAGTTTGGGCTACGTATTCTGGAAATAATATTAGGTTTGGAACTCTGGTTGGTTCTTTTATAAGCAATCAGAGATTCAAGTTCAATTACCAACAAATTGACAACGAAAATATTATAAAGACAGGTAAGTGTGTTTCTGATATTAGTGTTCTAAATGATGGTAGACTTAAAATAATTGAGAATTGGGAATGGACTTGTGGAGGCTTTACCAAAGGAAAATCATCTCTTTTACAATTAAAAACTAAATATAACAATGGCTATAATTAATACGGATTTGGTGTTTAATTCATAGTTGAAAGTTATTGAACAAGTCTGCCAAGACTTTTTATTGGGCTTTTAAAATTGATAAGTTAAAAACAAAATATAAAAATTTAGCTCTGTGTCATTCCTGAAAATTAACGCCTTTTTATGCGCTATGTTTCATACACAAACCGTTGCCACACATTAAAAAAAAGAACTATGAATTTACTTAGAGGGTTTTACATTTGTGTTTTAATTACGAGTTTGTTGAATATTAATAACAACCTGAATAATTTATCTAATCCATCAATACTAATTAGTATAATAGGAATTACTTCCTCAATTGCATTTTTCTCAAAAAGAATGAGATTCTCTTTTTTGGGCATTATATGGATTGTTGCTCAAGTTCCGTATATGATATTCGGAGATTTTACTTTTGACTTGTCTCAATTCATAAATGCTCATTTTGCCGTGAATCTTGGTTCTATTTCTGTAGGAATTAATGCTCAAGTGCTTTTATTGTTTTTTCTAATACCTATTTCTCTCTCAGAGTTTTTATATAGGAAAGTTATTTTCAATGCATATACTGAAAACTCAGAACTAAAGAGAGAAGATACATATTCATTCACTCCGAATGGAATTGAATACAACAGACTAACTTCAGACTCTAAAATTGTTATTGAAAACAAAACTTACAACAAAATTATTTTTGAACCTCAAAAAAGTGAAGGAATAAAAAAAGCTGGGATTGTATTAATTTCTGAAACCGACAACCATAAAATAAAGGCTACCATTGAATATAAAACTGAATAAAAGATGTGGCAACAACGTGTATAATTAATTGCCGCTAAATTTCTGCACCAGAAATTCAATCTTATTAATTATCTTTCCACAACAACGGAAAATGACTAGCGTTCTTTTCCCGCAACTAAATCATATACAAACACGTTAGCAACAAGAAAAACTAAAAACAACTAATATAATATGGTACTTAAATTAGCATATATTGGATTAACAATGGTGACAATTTTATTCTTGGTTTTTATTGGTTTTAAAGCGATAAATGAATCCAGCAGGAGTTCTAAAAGGGATAAAATAAAACTGATTCTCGGATTACTCTTATGGCAAATATTTATCTTATTAGTCGCCTCAACTGATATTTTGAAATCTTACGAATTTCCTCCTCTTTTTGTAATTACCTTTATCATACCATCATTTATTTTTACGGGTGTATTTCTATACTTAAACAGAAATAAAAAATGGATTCAAAGCATCCCAGAACATTGGATAATATATTTTCAGTCTTTTAGAATTTTAGTGGAATTGCTTTTCGTTTTTTCTGTTGCACAAGGAATTTTTAATCCTCAAGTAACTATTGAAGGATACAACTTTGATATGGTATTTGCTTTTACTGCCCCAATTATTGCTTTTCTTACTTACAGTAAAAAAATAATTACAAGGAAAGTGGTTCTAATTTGGAATTACCTTGGTTTAACTGTTATAGCAAGCATTATATTCTTATTTCAAACTACAATATACAAACCAGAAATTTTCGGAAGTGAAGTTCCGTTATTGCCACTCGAAGCATTGACTTACCCATATATATTGATTGCGGCTTTTTTAATGCCTACAGCTGTATTTTTACATATCCTCTCGATTTTACAAATTAAAAAAACAAAGTCAGTTGCTAACACGGTATATAGCAAATAGGCAGTTTGGTGGTTTACGAAAGTTTATTGCTATTTACCAACACCGCCAAATCATTGATTTGGCTTTTAAAAATTAATAAATTAAAAACAAAATACAACGATTTAGCTCAGTGCAAGCTTGAAAGTTTTTCGCTTTCTACTACCCTATTTACCATATACTAAACGTTGTATGCATGTGTGGAGATTTGATACAACAGATTGATACGGTATAGAAAAATTGAAATAATCACAAAAAACGGATTGATTGGATTGGTACTCCGTTGATAGGTAGGTGTAGTACGAGAAATTTATTTTATTTTTTCTCTCCCCCGCAAAAAAGACAAAAGAAACCTAACCCAAAAACAACACATTTGCAAACCACTGCAAGCCAGCCCTGCAAAAGAGTTGTTTTAACACTCCCACAGTTACTCAATAAATAGATTAAATATCATCAGATATGTTTTCTCTTTATTTTATCTACCAATAAATTATCATCACACTTTAAGATTTAATTCTGTAATTTCATTTAGTTTATCCCTAAAATCTTTTAATAAATCTTATTAAGCACATGTAATTTTGTATTGCTATTTGATTATAAACTTTTAAAACTATAATAAAATGAAAAAAGTAATACTAATCACAGGTGCATCTTCTGGAATGGGAAAAGATTTTGCACTAAACCTTTTAAAAAAAGGACATGTTGTTTACGGACTGGCAAGAAGAGTTGAAAAAATGGATGATATTGTAAAAGCTGGTGGGAAAGCGATTGCTATGGATATTACAAATGAGTCTCAAATTGAATCGGCTGTAAATCAAGTGCTGAGTGAACAAGAAAAAATTGATGTATTAATCAATAATGCAGGTTATGCACTATATGGACCAGTTGAGGAAGTACCAATTGATACTGCAAGGAGGCAATTTGAAGTTAATATCTTTGGTTTGGCAAGTATTACTCAGAAAATCATTCCTGGTATGAGAGAACAAAAATCAGGTACCATCATCAATATTTCATCAATGGGAGGTAAAATGTATACTCCTTTTGGAGCATGGTATCATGCTACCAAACATGCATTAGAAGGATGGAGTGATTGTCTTAGAGTGGAATTAAAATCCTTTGGCATTGATGTTGTAATTATTGAGCCAGGTGGTATTGAAACTGAATTTGGTAATGTCTTTATGAAAAATCTTCAGGGAGATTCTAAAAATGGACCATACGCAAACTCTGTACAAAAAATTATAAAATCAACCGGCGAAATGTATGAAAAAGGACAGCTTTCATCTCCAAGTGTAATCACTAATCTAATAGATAAAGCTGTGCATAGTAAAAAACCAAAAACAAGATATGTTGCAGGTTCATTTGCAAAGCCTTTAATGTTTATGAGAAAATATTTAGGAGACAGAACATTTGATAAAATATTAATGAGACAATTTCAATAAACAAAAAACTTCGGCAATGCAGTTGATTGAACAATTAGAAATCTATATACAAGCACAAAAAGGAGTTGGACTAAATGCAATTCTGTTTGGTTCGGGCTTTTTGATAACAGCTTTATTCTTCCACCTTTACGGTGAAAGCGGATTGGCGAGCGGATTTAGAAACGGTGCACTGGTTGTTGGAGTTCTCCTTTATGCAATGGGATTTGGATTGCGTATCTCTCAAGAAAATCTTCTTAAAGAAAATAAAGTGCTATACAAGCATGACAAAGTCGAATTTCAACAAACAGAAATTGAACGTATGTCCAAAGTAAAAGACAACTACCCTAGGCTACAAATAGTAATTGTAGTTTTGGTTGTACTTTCACTTATGGCTTTTCTAATAATTAAGAATATAGTATGGTAAGGAGTTAGTTTATCAGTTGTAGTATTTTTGGTTGGAAATATAATAATTGAAGCCTTTTCTTACCTTGCCATTATTGCTTATTATAAAAGCCTGACAGGTTAATTATAAAATTAGATTAGTTGATGAGACAACTATCAGGAAAATAATCAAATATTCTCTCGTAATTAATAAATATATATATGTCTAAAACATTCACTATTAATTCAATTAGTCAAGTCCATCAATCATTGGGATTGGTTAAACCTAAACACCCTTTAGTAACGGTTGTATATGCTAAGGATATTAAACTGGTATCTGATTTTCAGGAAGTAAAAGTGGTGAATAATCTTTATCAAGTATCACTGAAATCAACAAAAGATTGTGGAAGACTTCAGTACGGTAAGAACTCGTATGACTACGAAGAAGGCACTTTAGTTTTTACAGCTCCAGGTCAAGTAACGGAATATACAGGTGAATTTGATATTGGTAACCAAGAAGATGAAGGATGGATATTAGGGTTTCATCCTGATTTAATAAGGAAGTCGGGGTTAGCTGATAGAATGAATCGATATACATTTTTTAATTACGATGTAAATGAAGCATTACATCTTTCTGACGATGAAAGAAATACGGTTGACGAAATACTGGATAAAATAATAAAAGAGTATAGTCAGAATTTGGATAGGCATAGCCAACATCTGATTATTTCGAATATTGAACTATTGTTGGATTATTGTCTTCGGTTTTATGATAGACAATTTTATACTCGCACAAATCTAAACAGTGATATGGTATCCAAATTTGAACGATTATTGAAAGGGTATTATCAGTCAGATTTGACAATAGACTTTGGCATACCAAATGTTAACTATTGTGCGAAAGAGTTAAATCTATCACCAAATTACCTCAGCGATTTGCTAAAGAAAGAAACTGGTAAAACTACGCAAGAACATATCCACTTATTTGTTGTTGATAAAGCAAAAAACATCCTATTAAACTCTTCCGATTCAATTAGTGAGATTGCATATTCTCTGGGTTTTGAATATCCTCAACATTTCAGCAACCTGTTCAAGTCAAAAACAGGATTTAGCCCAAGAGAATATAGGAATATGAATTAATCAATATTGAATAAGTCAAGATTTTATTGTACTTAACATTCAGTGAAAGCATTATTTTCATTAAACTGGAGAATAATTAGAGTAGCCAACCTTATTTGTAAGCACATTGCCAAGTCCCACGAGCCAGTCTCAAAACTATATTTGAAAAATAAATACTGTAGGTAACACCGTGTATAATTAATGGCTGGTTCTCGCCTACTTACGAAAATCCTAACAGATTTTCTATTCGGTATTTATTTACTAAATTAGGTGCTTAAACATGCCTCTAATCATACATAGACAGGTTACCATACATTAGATGAAAAAACGAAATCCATATTTGGGGGCAATATTGACAATTGGAATTGTTCTGCTTTTTCAAGCAAAATATGTGAGGAAATTAATCGACCCAGTAAGAGAATATTTTCCGGTTTTCTGAATTGCTCTAATTATTTGGAGTATTTACGGAAGAATAAAATACAGAAATGGTAAAAATATTGACCAATTAAGAATACCAACGAATAATGATGATTATAATAAAACAGTACCTTTTATTTTTGGAATAATATTATCTGTTGGTGGATTTTTAGCTCTGAAATACTTTGAATCAGAAAAAATTATGTGGAGTTTACTTTTTGTGACGGGAATTCTATTGTTTATTTTAGGTTTTTTATTTGTGCCAAGTGGAATTATAGAAATTAAAAATAATGAATTGAGTTTTAAAAATGGAGCAAGAAAACAAACAATCGGAATTGAAAAGCTAAATAATATCTACTTAAAATCTAGTCACATAATTCTGACTGAAAAAAACGAAAAAAAGCATTATGTATATTATATGAATTTAAACCAATCTGATTATCAAAAAATTTCAGACTTTCTAAATAAAAAGCTGAATAATAAAATTGAGATAAAAACGTATAGCAACAATGTATAATCGCAATTACTCATAGCCGAGACCGTTATAAGATATTAAAACAAACCTATGAACAGAACATTAAACCTTCATAAAAATCTATTAATATTCGGAATACCAATACTGATTATTGGGATGATGATAATACTCGCTAAATCATCATTTTTTACAACAAACCCGAATACACTCTCGATTGGAATTACATTCGACTTATTATTGACAGTTCCTATCATCTACTTTATGCTTATCAGAAAAACGAATATCCCAAAGACATCGGTCGTACCTTTTTTGATTATTGTAATGATAATTTGTTCAATAATTCTTCCAGTACAAAATCAATATTATCTCAACCTTTTTAAAACTTGGATATTTCCAATAGTTGAGCTATCAATAGTGTCATATGTCATCTACAATCTGACCAAAGCTATAAAATTATATAGGCTAAACAAAGGCGAAAATGTTGACTTTTTTACAACATTAAAAAACACTTGTTATGAAATACTTCCGAAAAATTTAGTTATTCCTGTTGTTACAGAAATTGCTGTTTTTTATTATGGTTTCATTTATTGGAAAAAAAGAAAAATTAATGAAAATGAATTCTCTTACCATAAAGATAGCGGAACAATTTCACTACTAATTGCAATAATTTTCATTGTTGCTATTGAAACTGTTGTTTTACATATTCTTCTTCAAAAATGGAATGTTACGGTTGCTTGGATTTTGACTTTTTTAAGTATTTATTCTGGGATTCAGCTTCTTGGTTTTCTAAAATCAATGTCTAAAAGACCAATATTTATTAAAGATGATAAACTATACCTTAGATATGGAATAATGAACGAAACAACTATCGATTTAAAAAGTATCGATAGCATTGAAATTTCGTCAAAAGATTTAGAACGAAACACGGAAACACGGAAACTATCGTTTTTGGGAGAATTGGAAAGCCACAATATCATTATCAGGTTAAAGCAAGTAAATGAATTGACTGGATTATATGGAATTAAACATAAGTACAAGAATTTAGCATTACACATTGACAAGAAAAATGAATTTATGACCCGAATAAATAACGCCTTACAACAATGGGTATAATTAATATGGGTGATTTGATGAAGAATTTAAATTCTTCATCAAATCTGACATTAATAATTATTTGTCGAATTTAGAAGTGTCTTAAAATAGGGAAGCCTACATAACTCTTTTGCTGAAGTAGAATACTTAAAGTATCTGAAAAAGAAAAACGAGAAAACTGATTACTTTTACTACTCTAGCCTACTTGCCATATGTTACTATTGTAAGTAAATAATTCTGTATAAAGAAATAGCTTTATTAACTCTTCTTTTCTATTAATTAGTACCAAAAGAATAAATGTATCTTCTATTTAATTCAACTCCTTTTATTTAATAAAAGCGAATCTATATTTCCTGTTAAAAATAAAAGTTCGTACCTGTTGTACATAAGTTGATATTTTATTTGGTTTAGTAATAAAGAAGCCTCAATATAGTTTCGTTGTGCTACACCTAAATCTAAAGGGTTTCCTTGCCCTAAATAGTATCTTTCTTGCTCTAACTCATAAGCTCTTTTTGCTGACTCTGTTTGATCTTTTCTATACGCAGCTTTCTTTTTATTTGCAGAAATAGTATTCATTAAATTTTTTAATTCTACATAAATATCATTTTTTATTTGCACTACATCTAGTTCAGAGTTTTCAAAATTTTGTTTTGCCTTGTAAACTTCATTTCTAACACGTATTCCATTAAAAACAGGAATATTTATTGAAACACCTATAGTATTGGTAATATTATCTTTTAAAAACTGATCTTTAAATGTTCTTGTTTGAAAAGAAGAGTATCTTGACCCATAATTATAATACACTGAGAAAGAAGGAATATAAGCTGCTCGTTGTAAATTAACTTGATGTTTATTTGCTATAGATTGCGCTTCAAGTTGTTTATAATCTTTCCTTTTTTCAAGTGCTTTTTCATACAAACTGTCAATACTAACATTTCTATCAAATAAAACCACTTTAAGGTTTTTTTCCAATTCTATTTCCTTAGAAGGATCCATACGAAGCAAAAGCATCAATTCATTCTTCTTAGTATTTAATATGTTTAAATTATCTTCTCTAGAAGATTTTAAGCGACTCCATTCTGCATTTTGTGTATAATAGTCTTGTCCTGGTAAAGCACCTACCTTTATTAACTCTTGTGTTCTTTTAAGTTGTGCTTCTTGAACATCACAAAACTTATTTAAAATTTTATCTTGTTTTATAGCTTGTAATGTTTCTAAATATCTTCCAACTACATTTAATACCACAAAATCTTTGGTGTACTCTAATTGTGCTTTTTGACTTTCATGATTGTATTTTGAAAGCTTTAAATCAGAAAGTTTATTTAACACATTTAAAATATCCCAGCTTGCAGTTATAGAGGCATTTACATATTGTCCTGTTTCTGTTCTTAAAACCCCTGTTAATTGATCAAAATTAGTTCCTGTTGATTCAAATAGGTTTGCAGATGCATTTACACTTGGTAACAATGAAAGATAAGCCCTTTTCTTATTGTATTTAGTGCTAGCTTCATTGTTTTTATCTTTAGCAATATCTACATTACTTTCTATTGCAAATTGTAATGCTTCATTTAAAGTTAACACTTCCTGAGCAGTTACTACAATACTATTGCTTAAAAACAGAATTAATAAATAGGTAAAAAACGGTTTATACATTATTTATATTAGCTTCTAGTTCTTGAGATTTATTTATGTTTTCAGTGACTATTTTTCCATCAAATAAATTGATTGTACGGTCTGCGTATTTTGCATCTACAGCTGAGTGCGTCACCATTACTATTGTAGTTCCAGATTCATTTAACTCCTTTAATAAATTCATAACTTCCGTTCCATTAGCAGAATCTAAGTTTCCTGTAGGCTCATCTGCAAGAATGATTTTTGGTTTTGTTACAATCGCTCTAGCAATGGCTACACGCTGTTGTTGTCCACCAGATAATTGCTGAGGGTAGTGATTTCTTCTATGCATTATCCCCATACGTTCTAAAGCTTCATTAACTTTTGTTATGCGTTCAGCTTTGGATACTTTAAGGTAAAGTAATGGTAGCTCTACATTTTCAAATACTGTCAATTCGTCAATAAGATTAAAGCTTTGAAATACAAATCCAATATTTCCTTTTCGCAAATTAGCTCTTTCTTTTTCAGTACGTTTTACAACTTCCTCATCACCAAACCAATACTCTCCACCTGAAGCACTATCAAGCAATCCTAAAATATTTAAAAGGGAAGATTTCCCGCATCCACTAGGTCCCATTATAGCTATAAAGTCACCTTTATTGATGGTTAAATTAATTTCATTTACAGCTGTAGTCTCAACTTCATCACTTACATATACTTTTAATAAATTTTTAATTTTAATCATACGTCTTTTTCTTATATTAATTATTTAATTACCAGATTAATTCTTCATTTTCTCCAAAGGTACTATATGAAGAAATAATAACACGTTCTCCTGGGTTTAACCCATCTATAACTTCATAGTGAGCTGTATTACGTCTTCCAAGTCGTATTGGTCTTTTTACAGCCTTGTTTGTTCCATCTTCTACAAAAATCCAATTTCCTCCTGTACTTTGGTAAAAACCTCCTACAGGTATCAATGTAGCAATTGATGGATTTCCTAATTCTATTTTTAATCTTAACGATTGTCCTCTTCGAATACTTTCAGGAATTTCTTTCACAAACTGCATATCCACATCAAACCTACCGTTTGTAATGTTTGGATAAACATAAGTAATTTGAAGTTCATAAACTTTTTTTGCTATTTCAGTTGTTGCACGAAGGCCTTTTTTTATTTTAGATAAATATAACTCATCTATTGGAACTCTTACTTTATATACGCCTGTAATATCAACTTGCCCAACACGTTCTCCTTTATTAATATTTTGACCTTCTTGCAATTGTGGAGAAGATAACTGTCCATCAATTGGTGCTTTAATAATAAGATTGTCTAATATTTGACGGACTCCTTCTAAATTTTCTAACATACTTGCTTCTGATGAACGCAATTGTTTTAATTGTAATACACGTGCTGTAGAATCACTCTCAAAAGCTTTTAATGTAAATATTTTTCTTTTTACATTATATTTATAATCTGCTTCAGTTCGTTCAAAAGTTTGTTTTGAAATAAGCAGTTTCTTATATAAGATACTATCTCTTTTAAATTGCGGTTTTAAAATTTGCAATTGATTTTCAATTTGTGCCAATTCTTGTTTCTTGGTTAAGAAATTTTGGTCTAATTGAAGTCGTGTTGTACGAATTCTGTTAATTTGCTCATTTAATGAATTTTCTTGGCTCAAAACACTTAATCGTAAATTGATGTTTTCTAATTCTAGAATCTTATCTCCTTTTTTAACTTCGGCACCACTTTCCTTAAAAATTTTTGTGATATTCCCCCCCTCAACAGCATCAAGGTAATAAATTCTACCAGGGATTACTTCTCCAAGTTGTATAATATATTCCTGAAAATCGCCTCGTTCTACTTTTGAAAATGCTATTTTAGCTGGGTCTATTTTTAATGTAGATTTATTTTCACGTAATAAGAAGTAGTATAAAATAAAACCTGTAAAGAAAACACCTAATACAATAGAAGTTATCTTTTTATTTGTCCACTTTTTTTTTGTAATCTTTTTATCCATACTTTTATACTCCTTATTTTTCTTACCACATTTAGCAACATACGTGCCATTTTCACTATTAACTCATATACAACATCTTACACAAAAAAACTTTATTTACTAGCTGTTCGAATTCGAACAGTTTTGTTCGAATTCGAACGGTTTTATTTTATATTCTTGAATAAAAAAACCTTTATTTATCGTTCGAAAAGTAATTAACTTAATAAGCTTCTTGAATAAAAGTGTATTTTTGTTTTCACATCTTTTTAAATGTTTTTTTTTAAAAAAAGATGCTTAAAAAAGTTACAATATGGCTACACCACAAAAATCTGGGAGTATTTTAATCGTTGATGATCATCACGATATACTTGTAGCTGCAAAATTATTTTTAAAGCGTTATTTTGCTCATATTGAAATCACTACTAACCCAGAAAAAATTCCAAGTATTTTAGCACAACACTCTTTTGATGTTTTATTATTAGATATGAATTTTACGAAAGATATTAGTAGTGGCAAAGAAGGATTTGATTGGTTACAAAGAGTTAAAAATATGGAAGCTACACTACCTGTTGTAATGATGACAGCTTATGGTGATATTCAACTAGCGATAAAAGCTATGAAAATGGGAGCTACAGATTTTGTATTGAAACCTTGGGAAAATGAAGCTTTCCTGAAAACATTGAAAGATGCCATTCAAAAGCAAAAAAGTGAACCTATTTTTTCTTCCACTAACAATTATCAACAAAAATTCCCTGAAATTATTGGTGAGAGCGAACCTATGATGGCAATTTTTAATATAATTGAGAAGATTGCTGCCACTGATGCCAATGTACTTGTCTTAGGTGAAAATGGAACTGGAAAGGAATTAATTGCAAAAGCCATTCATAAACATTCTAACAGAGCTAATGCTCCTTTTGTTAGTGTTGATTTAGGTTCTATTAGTGCCACTTTGTTTGAAAGTGAGTTATTTGGACATAAAAAAGGAGCTTTTACTGATGCACATGAAGATCGTATTGGACGTTTTGAACTTGCACAAGGTGGGACTCTATTTTTAGATGAAATTGGTAATTTATCTCCACACCTTCAATCAAAATTATTAACCGCTTTACAGAGTAGAAAAATTGTTCGGGTTGGTAGTACTAAAGAAACACCTATTGATATTCGTTTGATTTGCGCTACTAATATGGCACTTTCTGACATGATTTCTAAAAAAGAATTTAGACAAGATTTGTTGTACCGAATTAATACAATAGAAATTGATTTACCTCCATTACGAAAACGAAAAGATGATATTTTGTTATTAGCTAATTATTATTTAAAACAATACTCTAAAAAGTATCAGAAAAAATTAGAAGGATTTCATAAAAGTGCTTGTTCTGAATTAAAAAATTATTCTTGGCCAGGTAATATTCGTGAACTACAACACGCTATTGAACGTGCTGTAATTATGAGTAATACGACGTTATTATATACAGATGATTTTCATCTAAAAAAACAAAACATCGCCTCAGAAACTACAGATGACTCATGGGACGCTACAACGCTTCACGATATTGAAAAACAACATATTAAAAAAGTAATGACCACACATGAGGGTAATATTTCATCTGCTGCAGAACAATTAGGAATTACTAGAGCTTCACTCTACAGAAGATTAAAGAAATATGATCTTTAATAGGTTTCAATTTAAAATAATTATTTATCTTTTTGGCATTTGCCTAAGCTTTACTGCTACACTATATCTAATTATTGTTATTGGTAATTTCCCTGCTATTTTTGGTGCTATTTTATGTGCTATTACTGGGGTAATTTTATTTAAATATTTATATCTTTTTATTGCAAAAACAAATCAGAAACTAGAACGGTTTATTGATTCTATTAAGTACGCAGATTTTGTATTAAAATTCTCATCTGATGATTATTTAGATAAAAATTTTAAAGGATTAAACAACTCTTTTAATTCTATTTTAGCTGCTTTTAGAAAAGAACGTGCTTCTAAAGAGGAAAACTTGCAATATTTAAAAACTATTTTACAACAAGTAAACACAGGCTTAATGGTAGTACACAACGATGGAAGTGTTGTACTGGTTAATGAACGTGCTAAAAAAATTATAAATCTGAGAAGAATTAAACATATTAATGAACTCAAACCTGTTGATAAACGCTTGTATAAAATTTTAAATTCTTTTAGTTCAAATACTAATTATTTATTAGACTTTCTTGATAATACACAACTAATTATTCGCTCTACTTCATTAAAGATTAAAAATAAAACTGTTCGAATTTTTACATTTCAAAATATTTATTCAGAATTACAACAAAAAGAAATTGAATCTTGGCAAAACCTTATTAAGATTTTACGTCATGAAATTATGAATAGCATTACACCAATTAGCTCTCTTAATGCTACACTTTGTGAAATTTTAGACAAAGATTTAATATTGGAGACTGACAAATATATATTACCCGAAGAAAGTGTAGAAGATTTAAAAGAAGGTCTATCCACTATTGAAAATAGAACTGATGGACTGATAAAATTTATTGACTCTTATCGTGCCTACTCTAATCTTCCTAAACCCAATTTTGAACAACTTAATTTACATGAACTCATTCAGAAAACATGTCAATTATTAGCTTCTGAAGTAAGTAATGCAGGGATTAAGTTTGAATATGCAATCCCTTCTGAAGAAGTAAAGATTAAAGGAGATTCAAATCTACTCGAAATGGTTATTATCAATCTTGTAAAAAATGCAATTCAAGCAAATGAAGGCTTTAAGAATGCACAAATTAAAATTACAAGTGGTAAAGACGAAAAGGGAAACCCTTTCATAGCTGTGATAGATAATGGTAAAGGAATTGTTCCTGAAGCTATTGATAAGATTTTTATGCCTTTTTTTACTACCAAAAAGGTTGGTACTGGCATTGGATTAAGTCTTTCTAAACAAATTATGCAATTGCATTACGGAACATTATCTGTAAAATCAGAAGAAGGAAAACAGACCATTTTCACTATAAAGTTTTTATCTAAATATACATAAAACAAAAAGAAGTCTAACATTTTAAGCTATATGTTTAGACTTCTTTTTTATATATTATCTTTAATAGAAAAAATTAATAATTAACTACTTCTGTTTTTACTTCAACTAAATCATCAATCCACATTGGATTAGATGCTCTAGGCTCTGCTATAAATGTTTTAAATGTTTTAGAGTAATCTCGATGTTTTACATAACGTAAGGTATATAAATTGTCTTTAACTCCTAAAATTTCTACTTTTCCATTTGTCATAGACATTACAGGTCCTTTCGCTGTAGATGCTAACCCTGAACAGTTTCTAATAGCTTCTGTATAAAGTTTATGTGCATTTTCTAAGGTTTCTGCAAAGTAGTGTTGTGCACCTGTATCTCTTGGCAAAAACATATAATAAGGAATACAATTCATTTGCACTTGCTTTTCCCACATCGTCGTCCAAATTTCCGCACTATTATTTATAAATCTTAATAACGGTGATTGTGTACGAATAACTGCACCAACTTCTCTTAATTTATCTATCGCTTCTTTTACCACAGGCGGTTCTAATTCTTTTGGGTGATTAAAGTGAGCCATAAATCCTAAATGTTTTCCTGCTTTTGTTATTTTTCTTAATACATTCAACATTCCTTCTGCATCATCATCTGTTGTAAATTTATATGGCCAATAACTTAACGCTTTTGTTCCAATACGTATGGTTTTGATACTCTCTACTTTAAGTAGTGGTTCGATGTATGAGTCTAACACACGAGAATTCATAATCATTGGATCTCCTCCTGTAAATAATACTTCCGATATTTGAGGATTTTCACTTAAGTATTTTAGAAGTGGATCTATTTCTTTTGACTGAATTTTAAAATCTAAATCATTAATAAATTGTGGCCATCGAAAACAAAATGTGCAATATGCATGGCAAGTTTGACTTTGACTTGGAAAAAATAATAAGATGTCTTTGTATTTATGCTGAATTCCTTCTAACTTTTCTGTTTCAAGAAAAGCTCCATTTAGTTCTGTTTGTCCTGCTGGATGTGGATTTAGTTCCATTCGAATATTATAAATCACCTCTTTTAACTCCTCTTTAGTTCCTGTAGCTCTAATTTCTTTTAATAGCTGAAAATGTTCTAGAGTTAACATTTCTTTATGGGGAAAGTTCAAGCGAAATATCGGGTCATTGGGAATATTATCCCAATCAATTAAATTTTCCAATACGTAATTATTCGTTTTGAAAGGATAAATTGAGCTAACAATTTTTATTTCCTCTATTTGCTCTTTGCTAAGTTTACTTAGTTGAGGTATTTTTTCGAGTTTATTTAATGTATATGATTTAAATTTCTGCATGTTCAGTTTTTTGGTTTATATATGTTTAACAACATCTATTATTTTGGAATGCTGAGTAGTTAGTTTATGTGTAATAGAGTTACCCCATCGATGCCAAAATACTTCGATCTCCTGTAAATGGTAATCTTCCATGTAATGCTGTCATATTATCTACCATCAATAAATCTCCCTTTTGCCAAGGTACAGGTATTGTAATATCATCTAGTACTTGGATAATGTTTTCTATATATTCTTTTTTTATTTCTGTACCATCTGCAAAGCGAGAAAACATAGGTAATGCATCTTCTTCTCCTCCATTCATTAGTAATAGCGTATCATATATTTCTTCTTCGTACATGGCTGCTGGATAAAATTGATCTACTTGATTAAACCATAATCGGTCCCCTGTTATAGGGTGCTTTCTTATTGCTGGCCTATGTTGCGTTAATCTAACTATACCATCTTTTTTCCAATCTACTTCTATTCCATTTTCTTTACAATAAGCTTCCATTGAGGCTTTATCTTCAGTTTCAAATGCTTCTTGCCACGATGGACCTAAACCTGCTCCTGAATGTAAATTTCTTATGTATGTGATTCCTTTTTTTTCAAATGCTTCAACTACTTCTGGTTTTAGTAACTCTAACGCTTTTTTACAGTCTCCTACAGTAGTTTCTCCTCCGGTAGTTGCAGGAGTTTGACAGCAAAAGAATATTTTTTTAGGATATAAATTAGAGTATGAAAATTCTGTATGCAAGCGTACTATAGAAGCTTCATCATATTCTGAGGCATTATATACATTAGATGAGTATTTTCCTCTTGAAGAGTTTCCATCTAAAAAAGCTGGTGCCTTTGGACATAACTTCTTCATTAAACTTCCAAACTTGTCTACATCATCTATATTGATTCCAACTACATGAATAGCGCCAACATTCATTAACCGATCTTCAATGACCTCTTTATTTTCTTCATAATACGTTAAAAATTTATCCATACTACCATTTTTAAAAGTAATAGTCATTGGATATTTGTCTTCTTCTACTATAATGTCTTCATGTGATATTAATGTTTTCATTTTCTCTGATTCGTTTTTATGGTTATTAGTCAATTTCGTAGTGTAATTCTTTTTCTCCGTACAATCGTTCTGCTTGTATATTATTTTCTTTACAATGATTGATAAGATTATTTGAGGCTACTATAGGATGTGCTTCTTCGTTGTAGCGAACACTACTGATGAATTCTACCCAAGGTTCTAATCCCATAGCATAGACATATAATTCTTTTGGATTGAATGATTTTACCAATCCTTTTCCTCTTTCAAAATTTGATCCTGCAAGTCTTCTTGTATTATCAACTTCTCTATCAACTTCTCCTTCTATTAACGGTCCGTATACCCATGAAAAAGGGGCTCCATCACATTCCATTCCTAAAAATATAACATCTATAGAGCCAATATGTTTTGCTACAATATCATATAGTTTTGGTTCTATGTTACATGAGTCTGCCATAAACATCATTGAGTGCTTTCCAATACTTACTGCATAACATATTTTTGCTTGAATATCCAAGTCACCGTGCTCTCCTAAAAAAGGAATACCTGTAATTTTACAATCGTTAGCTTCAATCGTTTCCATATCTCCTAATTCTAGTACATTGTCAAAACCAATTGTTTTTAACATAAGTTTTAAATTTGGATCTTGAAGATTACCTATAGCTCCCTTAGGAACTACAATATTTTTTACCATATGACGTAAACTTAACATTGTTTCAAACAAAATATGATCTTGGTGATTGTGTGTTATCAATACATAATCAATTTCATCTGGTAAATCTTGTAATGAATACCTATTTACTTCATTTTGATACCCGTAGTAACTTATCACAGGGTCTACTAATATGGAAATATCTTTAGTTTCAATTAGAATACAAGCATGACCGTAGTAACGCATTCTAATTTTATCACCCGTATATTTCTTATACTTTTCTGGTTTTTCTGTAGTAAAGAATGATTCAAATAATTCTTTTTGATCATCTCCTATATTAAAGTCTTTTAGTAAATCGTCTAATGTATCAGCTTTATTTCTCATGCTACACATTTTATCGATAGCTTTACTAGCAAACGGTATATTAATTTCTAAACAATTTTTCTCTGGTAATCTTGCTGTGCTTAATACAAATGGACGCTCATCGTTTTCAGTTAACCAAAGTATTATACTTTGTGCATCTTCATTATAATATTCACTTTTGTACATAAGACTCTCAAATATTCTAAAGGAGGGGTTTCCATTAAGATCATAATTAAGTTCTACATATCCTTTTAATATTTCTGGTACCTTTTCATATAAAGGTTCTAATGAATGACCGTCTCCATGCTCTTCTAATAACCTTGTTAATTCATGAATAGCTTCTGCTAATTCTAACATTGGTTTTCGTTCTTCAAAAGCTTGTGTTATTAATTCACTTACTTCTTCCTTTCTGTTTGAATTATAATTCATAAAGGGGCCTCCTAACATTTTAGGGTTTCGTGTAGCTGCCATATGGATATTTGGAGCTTGTACGTAAGAATTCATGATTTTTAGATGTCTTGACTTTATATTCATCGCAGATGTTGGTGGATAAATTAAGTGTGTCCAGGCATACCATTTGTCTATTAATGGTTCTAAAACTACATTAGGTTTTAGATATACTTTTTTGTTTTCCATGTATCTTTTATAATAATTATTTCTTTGATATAATAAATTAAGTTAGCTAATTGGTGTCTTTAAAAAGATGGTTTTTGTTTTTTGAGCTACACTGTAATTGCTAATAACTCTTGTGCTATGATTTCAATATTCTTAGTTAATTGGATAGCATCATAATGGTTCCCTTCAAGATAGAAGTGTTCAAAATTCCCTTTAGTATACTTTTCCCAATCTTTCATATTTAAAAACTTATTACTTATGTTTTTCTTTGTTTTGAAAGCAATAATATCTCCTTTTATTTTTCCACGTTGCTTATATTTATTATTGAGCTCAATATTGTTTTTCCATAATTTTCGAATACGTGTAGTTTGCTCTTCATTGTATTCAAAATTTCTTAACCATCCTTCTAGGTAATTTAATTCATTCTGAGTAGATTGTTTTACTTCTTCTGTAAGTTTTGGTTTTCTTCTACTAATATTTCTATCTATTAGAAGTAATCGTGTTTGATATCCTTTTTCTTCTAATATTTTAGCTGTTTCAAACGCCAAACTTGCGCCCAATGAAAATCCGATTAAAGTTATTTTTTTCGGTGTGTGCTTGTCCATTACTTGTCTAGAAAAGTTCCAGGCTTTATCTTCTAAACTCTTATCAAAAGGTTCATCAAAATCAAATCCATTATCTTGAATTCCAAAACAGTTAAAATCATCTTTTAATAATTTTACAATTCCCAAATATGCTAAAGAGGTTCCCATTAACGGCGGTAAAAAGAATATATCTTCTCTTTCTTCAATACTATCTGTTAGTGTAATAATATTATTAAATTCTACTTGAGAAGTATTGGTAAGTTCTACTAAGTTTTTGATGTAAGGGGCACTAATCACATCTCCTAGATTTAATCTTAAATCCATTTCTTCATTTATTCTCGACACCATTTGAAGTGCTTTCATAGAGTGTCCACCAATTTCGAAGAAATTATCTTCAATACCTATTTCCTCTCGATCTAAAATATTCTTCCAAATTTCCACCATTTTTATTTCACTTTCGTTTGTTGGTGCTACATATTTGGTTGTCGATATTTCAGTTGGTTTTGGCAATGCTTTTTTATCAATTTTCCCATTAAGTGTTAGTGGAAATTTTTCTATTTGAATAAAATACTCAGGAATCATATACGACGGTAGAAAATCTTTTAAATACTCTTTTAGGTCACTCTTTTCTAAGATTTCATCCGATATGAAGTATGCTACTAAATATTCATCCTCTGCTTCTTTAAATACATTGACTAATGCTTGATTAATATCTGGGTGTGCTGCTAAGTTATTTTCAATTTCACCTAATTCTATACGTAACCCTCTAATATTTACCTGTGCATCGTTACGTCCAATAAATTCAATATTTCCATCTGCTAACCATTTTACAACATCTCCTGTTTTGTATAAACGTCCTTCTCCAAATGGGTTTGGAATAAACATTTTATTGGTTAATTCTTCATTATTTATGTATCCTCTAGCGATACCAGCACCTCCAATATAAAGTTCTCCTTCAAAACCTATTGGCATTGGATTTAGATGTTTATCTAAAATATATGCTTCTTTGTTTTTAATTGGTTTACCAATTGGAATGTCTTTATCTCCGAATACTTCATCTACTTTAAATACTGTACTTACTACAACCGTTTCTGTTGGCCCATAGTTATTATAAAGAGTAAATGGTACATCTTCAAGCGTTCCTAAAGTATCTCCTCCTGTAAGAATTTTAACATTAGGGTTGATTTCTTTGCCAGATTGTTGTAAGAATTTACATACTGCTGTAGGCAAGAATACTTGATCTATTTCTTTTTCATGAATCCAATCAATTAAGTTATCAAAACCTGTTCTTTGCTTTTCAGCAGACATATATATGGTAGCACCATTTAAAATAGCTGGCCAAAACTCCCAAACACTTGCATCAAAACTTATACTTGCATACATACTTACTTTACTTTCATATGTTAAACCATAGTATTCTGTATGCCAATCACATAAATTAATTAACCCAGATTGCTCAACCATTACTCCTTTTGGTTTACCTGTAGAACCTGATGTATATATTACATATGCTAAATTATTAGGTGTACCTTCATTTTTAAAGTTTGTCACAGGATAATTATCTACCTGATACCATTCTTGGGGTACTTTGAAAATTTCTGAAGAAAGATTATCTTCAAAATAATCTGTTAATACTAATTTGACATTTGCGTCTGTAAGTTGATAATTGATTCGTTCTAAAGGTGAATTTACATTTATTGGTAAATATGCTGCTCCTGTTTTTGCAACGGCCAGTATGCTTATTGCCAACCATTCATTATGTTCTGCAATTATCCCTATAATATCCTCTGGTTTAGCATCGTACTTGTTTTTTAAGTATTGTGCTAACTTATTTGCTTTTTCATTTAATTCTTTATATGTCATTTCATATTCTCCATCAACTATGGCAATACGATCTCCATGTTTAGCAACTTGTATTTCGAATAACTCATTTAGTGTTTGTTCTGGAACAACAATATTAGTTTCTTCTTTACTTGTGAAGTTTTTAACAACAAGCTCCTCTTCTTCCTCTAAAAGATAGTTTAATTTGTAAATATCGGTTTCAGGTTTTTGTACTAAAGTGGATAATAGTTTAATTATATGCTCACCCATTTTTTCAACACGTTCTTTAAAGAATAAATCAGTATCATATTCAATTGACATAATTAACTCTCCATCACGTTCTCTAAAATAATAGGTCAAGTCAAACTTACTTATCGGTACTTGTACATTTGTTTCTTCAACTTCTATTCCTTCAAATGTCATTGTACTTTCTTCTTCATTCATATTGGCATCTTGTAATACCACCATGACATCAAGAATAGGTGATCTACTTAAATCACGTATTACTTTTAAATCATCTACTAATTTATCAAATGGATAAATTCGGTGGTCAAATGCTTCAAGAACTGTAGCTCTAACCGTTTGTAAAAAGCTTAGAAATGAATCATTCTCTTGATATTTACTTTTAAAAGCAAGTGTATTTGAGTAAAATCCGATTTGATCTTCTAAATCGGTATGACTTCTTCCTGAAATTGCTGTTCCAATTGTTAGTTCTTCTTTTTCGGTGTATCTAATCAACATTGTTTTCACCAACGTTAATAACCCCATAAATAAGGTACTACTCTCACCAGACAACAATTTTTGAAATGTTTTAGTTGTTTCTTTATCGATTTTAAAATACAATCTATCTCCATTAAATTTACGTGAGATTGGACGTTTCATATCTGTCGTAATGTCTAATGGTTGTGAATCGCCTCCTAGCTTATTCATCCAATATCCTTTATGGTGTTTTAAATTCTCACCACTTAGTTCATTTTGTTGCCAAACAGCAAAATCTTTGTATTGTATATTTAAAATTGGTAATTCTGGTACTTCTCCTTTAACGAGTGCATTGTATATAGTAATAATCTCTTTATTTAAAACTTGTAATGACCACTCATCTCCTATAATATGATGGATGTTAAATAAAAATAGGTATTCTGAATCTGCTATTTGATATAAACCTACTTTTATAAGTAAGTCTTCTGCTAAATCAAATATCTCTTGAGCAGCATTTTGTCCTACACTTAAAGCAAATTCTCTTGGGTTTTCTTCATTTCTTAAATCTGCATAATCTATATCAAAATCTATATCTTCAACAGGTATAATTTTTTGACGTGGCTCATCCATCGTCTCAATAAAAACTGTTCTAAACACTTCATGACGATTAATAATTATTTCAAAAGTTTGCTTTAGAACCTCTTTATCTAATTCACCTTCTATCCAATAACTATATGGCATATTATAAACTTCACCTGAAGACTCAAGTTTTTCTAATATCCATATACGTTTTTGTGGGTATGATGGTGGATAGTTTTCTTGTTCCTCTACTTTTATAATTGGTGTATATTCTTCAAAATCACCATTAATTATTACATCTGCCAAGTCGCCTAAAACTGGATACATGAAAATATTTTTCAGCTCAACTTTTTTAGAAAATACTTTATAAATCCTCGAAACAATTTGTATTCCTTTGAGCGAGTGCCCTCCTAACTCAAAGAAATTATCCTTAATTCCTATACCTTCTTTGTTTAACACTTCTTCCCAAATTGCTACTAACGCATGTTCTGTCTCATTTCTTGGTGCTACATACTCTCTAACAAACTCTTCTGTTGGACTTG
>NZ_CAZEQR010000002.1:0-112323 GCF_964513795.1 Tenacibaculum sediminilitoris
ATTTATAAATGTAATAATGGAAAGGAACTTAAACAATTAATTAAAGAGTCTATAAATACATATAATAACAAAAGACCACATTTAAGTCTTAACATGAAAACACCTAACTTTGTACATAACAAAAAAACCAGAGAAGTTAACTTCTCTGGTTCAATATAATTTTTTAAATAACTGTCAACCTATTTTAGGACGACTCAATAAAATAATTTGATATAGCTATGAACTTACTAATTGTTTTTGAGATGGTTTGAATTTCGTTAAAACGATGCCATCAACTGCTTTTTCATATTCTTTCATAGTAGGGGTTCTTCCTAAAATTGTAGATAACACTACTACTGGTGTAGATGATAATAAAGACTCTCCTTTTTTCTCTCCTGAATCTTTTACTACTCTTCCTTGGAATAAACGTGTTGATGTAGCCATTACTGTATCTCCTGGTTCTGCTTTTTCTTGGTTACCCATACATAAGTTACATCCAGGACGTTCTAAGTATAACATGTTTTCATACTTCGTACGTGCTAATCCTTTTGGTGCATTATCATCAAATTCAAACCCAGAGTATTTTTGTAATACTTCCCAATCACCTTCTGCTTTTAACTCATCTACAATATTGTATGTTGGAGGAGCAACTACTAACGGAGCATTAAACTCTATTTTTCCCTGTTGCTCTTCAATATTTTTCAACATTTGGGCTAAAATTTTCATATCTCCTTTATGAACCATACAAGACCCTACGAAACCTAAATCTACTTTTTTAGTTCCTCCATAGAATGATAATGGGCGAATGGTATCGTGTGTATAACGCTTAGATACATCTTCGTTATTTACATCAGGATCAGCAATCATTGGTTCAGCTATTTCATCTAAATCGATTACTACCTCTGCATAATATTTAGCGTCAGCATCTGGTTTTAATGCTGGTTTAATTCCTGTTTTAACCTCTTGGATTCTAGTATTCGCTTTATCAACTAAACCTTTTAATACTTGTTTATCATTATCCATTCCTTTATCAATCATGATTTGGATACGGTTTCTAGCAATTTCTAATGATTCAATTAATGTTTCATCTTCTGAAATACAGATAGAAGCCTTCGCTTTCATTTCTGCAGTCCAGTCAGTAAATGTAAAGGCTTGATCTGCTGTTAATGTACCTATATGCACTTCAATAACTCTTCCTTGGAACACATTTTCTCCATCAAATTGCTTTAACATTTGTTGTTGTGTTGCATGAACTACGTCACGGAAGTCCATAAAACTTCTCATGTTTCCTTTAAATGTTACTTTAACAGATTGTGGTATTGGCATTGTTGCTTCTCCTGTTGCCAAAGCTAACGCTACAGTACCAGAATCGGCACCAAAAGCTACTCCTTTAGACATACGTGTATGTGAATCTCCTCCAATAATTATATCCCAATCACTAACCGTAATATCGTTTAATACTTTATGAATTACATCAGTCATTGCAGGATATTGTCCTTTAGGATCACGTCCTGTAATTAAACCAAAGTCGTTCATAAACTTCATTAATCTTGGAATATTTGCTTTTGATTTATCATCCCATACTGAAGCTGTATGACAACCTGATTGGTATGCACCATCAACTATTGGTGAAATAACTGTAGCAGCCATCATTTCTAATTCCTGAGAAGTCATTAATCCTGTAGTATCTTGAGAACCTACAATATTAACTTCTACACGTGCATCAGAGCCTGCATGTAATGTTTTTCCTGGAGTTGTTCCTACTGCATTTTTATTGAAGATTTTTTCAACTGCAGTTAAGCCTTGTCCTTCTACAGAAATTTCTTTAGAAGTAGCATATACTTGAGGAACTTCAATTCCTAATACTTTAGCTGCAAATGTTTGTAATTTCTTACCAAAAACAACTGCATAAGAACCTCCAGATTTAATAAACTCCATTTTTTGCGGAGTTAATGCTGCTGAAATATCTTTTAATTCTTTATCTCCGTTGTATAATTTTTTAGTCTTTGTGTTAATTGTAAGAACAGTTCCTGTTTCTACAGAATATTCTTGCTTTAAAACAGGCTCTCCATCTTCATCTACAATTGTATTTCCTTCAGCATCTTTTTGCTTAACCCAGTTTTTAAGATCAATACCGATACCACCTGTTACACCAACTGTAGTTAAAAAAATTGGAGAAATACCGTTAGTTCCTGCAATTACAGGTGCTATATTGATAAATGGAACGTATGGACTTGATTCAATACCTGTCCATAAAGCCACGTTATTAACACCTGACATTCTAGAAGAACCTACTCCCATAGTTCCTTTTTCAGCTACTAACATCACACGCTTGTCTGGATGTTCTTCTTTTAATGCTAACAACTCTTTTTGCATATCTTTATTATGCTCAAAAATAGACTGTCCATGTAATTCACGATCAGATCTTGAGTGTGCATCAGCACCTGGAGATAATAAATCTGTTGATATATCTCCAACTCCAGCTATGTATGTAACTACTTTAATTTCTTCTTCTACCTCAGGTAGTTTTGTAAAAAACTCTGCTTGTGCATAGCTCTCGATAAGCTGTTTGGCTATTTCATTACCTGCTTTATAAGCTTCTTCTAAGCGTTCTGTATCTGCTTCGTATAAGAATACTTGAGTTTTCAACACTTTTGCAGCTTCTTCAGCAGTAATCATATCATTGCCTAAAGCTAAATCAAGTAAAACTTCAATAGAGGCTCCTCCTTTCATATGCCCTAGTTGTTCTAAAGCAAAAGCAGGAGTTATTTCTTCTACTACAGATTCACCAAGAATAATCTCTTTTAAAAATTTAGCTTTTACAGCGGCAGCACTTGTTGTACCAGGTAAAACATTATAAATAAAGAAATTAAGAGAATCTTCTCTGTAAGGATTGTTTACACCTTTAATTTGTGAGATGATTTCTGTTAACAATTCACTTCCATCAATTGGCTTAGGGTGAAGCCCTTGTGCTTTTCTTACTTCAATCTCCTTTAGGTAATCTGAGTATGTATTCATAAAAAGTTTTGTTTTTAAATTATTGATAAGGAAATAGTATAAGTTACTATCTATTAAAACTAATTTTTCTTCAGCTTTATCCTGTTATTTTTTGCTTAGCAAAAGTAGTATTTTAACCTTAATTTTAAAAATAAACAACAAAACAGCTAAAAAAACAAATTAATTTAATTTGAAAAGCCACTTTTTAAAAATATCTCAAAAAAACAAATAAAAAACCACCTAATAATTATCAAATTGATAATTCACCATTTTTAGAAGATTTAAAAAAAATGGTATAATGATTCTAAATAGGAAAAAAGCAGACCCATAAGCTGGATTCTGTTCCTTATAAAATAAGGCTCTTATCATTTATCTAGTTCTGAAATTACTCTCAGAATCAATCTGCCTACCCCTTAGAATCGCGCGAGTAGCGCTCAATCTCTAATGTACATGGCATTGCACCGCATAGAGTTTACCTGGTTTCACTACAGCATTACCTGTACATTCTTTCTGTTGCACTTGTCCTCAGTTTACACTGGACGGATGTTATCCGCTATGCTACTCTATGGTGTCCAGACTTTCCTACTTATAATTAATATAAGTCGATAAGATAGGTCTGCTATTTATAATTAAATAATAGGTTCACACCTTCATTCATAAAAAAACCCACTCAAAAGAATTGAGTGGGAAAATTGCTATGAAAAAGAAAAAGTGTCTAGAACGTCTCCTAGACACTACAAATATATAACTGTTTTTCGTTTAAAAAAAATTTTTTTAAAAAAAAATTATCTTTTTTAAGATTTTTTTAAGAAAACATGTCTTTAACCTTTTCAAAGAAAGATTTGTCCGACTTCTGCGGGTTTGGGCTAAAGTTCTCATCTTCTAGCATTTCCTCAAAAAACTTGCGTTGATCTTTCGTTAATTCTTGTGGTGTCCACACATTTATATGAATTAAGAAATCTCCATGTCCGTAACGTTCAATACTAGGTAGCCCTTTTCCTTTTAAGCGTAAAATTTTACCAGATTGAGTTCCTGGATCTATCTTAATTTTAACTTTTCCTGTTACTGTTTCTATTTCTTTTGATATTCCAAGAACTGCTTCTGAAAAGTTTATATATAAGTCGTAGTGAATATTGCTTCCTTCACGCTTTAAGTTCTCATGTGGTACTTCTTCAATCAACACTAATAAATCTCCTGGAATAGAGTTTTTACCTGGTGCTTCATTTCCTTTTCCTCCTACTTTTAATTGGACTCCTTCTGTTACTCCTTCTGGAATATTGATAAAAACGGTTTCTTCTTTTACTATCATTCCTTGTGCATCTGCTCCACTTGGTTTCTTATCTAGCATTTCTCCTGCTCCTTGACAAGTAGTACAAGTAGTGGCTGTTTGCATTCTACCTAAAATAGTATTGGTTACACGCATTTGCTGTCCGCTACCATTACATGTTGAACACGTTTTATAAGTTACTCCATCGGCTTGAACCTTTCTACGAACTTTTACCTTCTTTTCAACTCCTTTTGCAATTTCTTCTAAAGTTAGTTTTACACGAATACGTAAGTTGCTACCTTTTACTCGTGCTTGACGGTGACCACCACCCCCAAAACCTCCGAAACCACCTCCAAAAGCTCCTCCGAAAATATCTCCAAACTGGCTAAATATGTCGTCCATATTCATACCTCCTCCACCGAAGCCTCCTTGACCTCCTTCAAAAGCAGCATGACCGTATTGATCATAACGAGCTTTTTTATTTTCGTCACTTAATACCTCATAAGCTTCCGCCGCTAATTTAAATTTCTCTTCGGCTTCTTTATCGTCTGGGTTTTTATCTGGATGGTGCTTAATTGCCATCTTACGATATGCCTTTTTAATTTCAGCTTGAGATGCTGATTTTGATATTCCTAATATTTCGTAATAATCTTGTTTTGCCATAACTTTTAATGTTCAATTATCAGTAAACAGTTATCTTAACTACTAACAACTAATAATTCTATTAATGATAATTGTTTTACGCTTGCCCCATTACTACTTTAGGATGGCGAATAATTTTATCTCCTAACTTATATCCTTTCTCTACACAATCGATAATTTTTCCTTTTAAATCATCTGTAGGGACTGGTATTTGTGTTATTGCATCGTGTATTTCTGCATCAAAATCATCTCCTTTTTTTACTTCTATTTCTGTTAGTCCTTTTTGAGTTAGGATATTTTTGAACTTTGTATTTATAAGCTCTATACCTTTTAATAATTCAGAGTCTTCAGATTTTCTAATTTCTACCAAACCTCTATCAAAATCATCCATAATTGGCAGTAAAGCTGTCATTAATTCTTGACTCGCTGTTTTAAAAAGCTCTATACGTTCTTTTGAAGTACGTTTTTTATAGTTCTCAAACTCTGCAAACAAACGTAAATATTTATCTTTTTCTGCTTGAATTAATTCTTCTGTTGATGGTTCTTCTTTTGCTTCAACATCCTTATTTTCTAGAATTTCTTCTTGATTCTCTCCTAAATCGCCATTTTTGATAGCGTCATTAATTTCGTCTTCTTTTGTATATTGGTCTTTACTCATTGTAAATCGTTTCTTGTATTTAACACCTTAGGGTTTACAAGAATACTGCCAATAAGGAAAATATGTCATTATGACATCACAGGTACTATTTTAACATCGTTAAAAAAACAAACGATAAAAGAAATGTTTATTTATATTTTGTTCAAACATTTCAATATTATATATTTATAAAAATTTTAATTAACATATAACATTTAAACAGTCCCTCATTATGAAACAGAATTTTTTAAACATTTCAGGAGTTTCTATTCTTTCTAAGAAACAACAACAAAACTTAACTGGTGGTGTAAGTATTGATCTTAGCAATTGTGGATGTGATTGTGCTGGTAGAGTAACTGGACCTTTATATTGCCATAAATACTTTGCTTGTACACAACAGTATACTTGTAATGAAGAAATGTAATATAGTTTACATTTAAAAAAACCTGTTATCTTAAGATAACAGGTTTTTTTATATTCTTACTAACTGGTTAAGTTGATTTACATCAAAACTTCTTTTACTTTCTAACCCATTTTTAATGATTAGATACTTCTATCTAACTTAATATTCAAGCCTTTCAACCTTAGCTCCAATCGATTTTAAACGAGCTTCAATATCTTCGTAACCTCTATCTATCTGTTCAATATTATTAATAATACTAGTTCCTTTTGCTGAAAGTGCAGCTATTAGCAATGAAATACCCGCTCGAATATCTGGTGAAGTCATTTTAGTTGCCTTTAATTGTGACTTAAAATCGTGTCCAATTACTGTTGCTCTGTGCGGATCACATAAAATTACTTTCGCTCCCATATCAATTAACTTATCAACAAAAAACAAACGACTTTCAAACATTTTTTGATGAATTAGCACCGTTCCTTTTGCTTGGGTAGCTACTACTAAAACGATACTTAATAAATCTGGTGTAAATCCTGGCCAGGGAGCATCAGCGACAGTAAGTACCGACCCATCAATATAACTTTGTATTTCATAGTTTTCTTGCTCTGGAATATAAATGTCGTCTCCTTTTCTTTCTAACTGAATTCCTAATTTTCTAAATACATTTGGAATTTGCCCTAAATCATTCCAACTTACATTTTTAATTGTTAATTCAGAACGTGTCATAGCAGCCATACCTATCCAACTACCTATTTCAATCATATCTGGTAAAATGGTATGTTCACAACCTCCTAATGATTCTACTCCTTCAATGGTAAGTAAATTAGAGCTTACTCCAGAGATTTTTGCTCCCATAGAGTTCAACATTTTTGATAATTGCTGAATGTATGGTTCACATGCTGCGTTGTATATTGTTGTAACTCCTTTAGCTAATACAGCTGCCATAATAATGTTAGCAGTACCTGTTACAGAGGCTTCATCTAATAACATCTCCGTACCTACTAAGCCTGTATCTGTTTCTACTCCATAAAAGTATTCTTCACGATTGTAACGAAATTTTGCACCCAGATTTATAAAACCTTCGAAATGGGTATCTAAGCGACGGCGTCCTATTTTATCTCCTCCTGGACGTGGAATATATCCTTTTCCAAAACGAGCTAATAAAGGACCAACAATCATGATAGAACCTCTTAATGAACTACCATCTCTTTTAAATTCTGATGACTCTAAGTATTTTAGATTGATATCATCTGCTTGAAAACTATACGAGTTTTTAGATATTTTTTCTATTTTAACTCCTAATTCTCCTAAAATAAAAATCAGTTTATTGACATCAATAATATCAGGAACGTTATTTATTATTACTTTTTTTGAAGTTAATAACACCGCACATATTACTTGTAATGCTTCATTTTTTGCTCCTTGTGGTGTTATTGTTCCTTTTAATTTGTGACCTCCTTCTATTTTAAATGATGCCATTTACTTTTTTCTATATTTAGTATTTAATTTTCCTTTTGAATTACTTTTATGTTGACCTTGGTTAGTACGCTTTCTTAATAAGCTTTTACTATCTGTTAAATCTTCTTCGATGTCTCGAATATCAATTTTTCCATCAGACAATTCATATAAGTGATCAAAAATCACATTATCATCAACGGTATCTTTATTCCAGTTTAAATAGCATTTTTTCATGTGATTCGCAATAGTAAATACCAAAGCTTCTTTCATTTCACCTTCCTCCCATGTTAACGCAACATCAATCATTGTTTGAATATTCGTTCCATAAAAACGATATTTTGATGCTGATTTGGGGTATGGTAATCTCTCTGGAGATTCTTGTAACTCCTCCTTGGAAGGTGTTTCGTATGGAGAATCTACATCTAACTCAAAATCTGCCATTATATGTAACTGATCCCACAGTTTATGCTTAAAATCTGGCACATCTCGTAAGTGAGGTTGTAAATTTCCCATAACATCAATAATAGCTTTAGCCATTGTGTTTCGTTCTTCTTTATCTTCTAAAGCGATACAATGGTTTACTAACTTCTGTATATGCCTTCCATATTCTGGGATAATTAATTTGGATCTTTTCGAATTGTATTCTAAATCAAACGTCATTTCTCTATATTTTATCTATGCAAAATAGGTAATTATTATGAATTAACTACCCGATTACTTTCAATTTTGCAAATTGTAATAATAATTTCTTTTTACCTACGGTACTAAACTCTATTTCTGCCTTTTTATTGGGTCCTTTTCCTTCTAAAGCTAACACTCTTCCTGTGCCAAAACGATTATGTTCTACTATATTACCCACTGTGATTTCTCCATCAAATAAATTCATTTTTGGGTTCATTTCTGAAACCTTTGTCATTTTACTTTTTGGTGGAACCATGTTTGGCTTTTCCTTCTTTGCTAAAAACTCTTTTCTTTTTTTCTGGATTGGTTTTTGAAAACGAATTTTCTGTGGAGTATCATCTTCAAACAAACTCGCATCAATAAATCTATTTACTGATGGTTCGGGTGTTTTAGGGGTTAAATACTCTAAGTATTGCTCATCTATTTCCTCTAAAAATCTACTAGGTTCTCCATCGGTTAATTTACCCCAACGATAACGTGTTTGTGCATACGTTAAATAAGCTCCTTTTTCTGCTCTTGTTAATGCTACATAAAACAAACGACGTTCTTCTTCTAACTCACTACGAGTATTCATACTCATAGCAGAAGGAAATAAACTCTCTTCTAACCCAACAATGTACACATACGGAAATTCTAATCCTTTAGATAAGTGAATCGTCATTAATGAAACTCTAGGTTCTTCATCTTGTTTATCAGAATCAAAATCAGTTGCTAGCGCAACATCTTCTAAAAATGATGTTAACGAAGCGTCCTCTCCTGTTTCTATTTTATCGGTAATGAAGTCTTTTATTCCGTTTAAAAGTTCTTGAACATTTTCAACCTTATTAACTCCTTCTGGCGTTCCGTCTTTTTGTAAATCTTTTACAAGTTGTGTTTGTTTCACCACCAAATCGGCAATTTCAAAAGCGTTTTTTGTTTGTGTTTCTATTTGAAAACGCTGAATCATGTTTACAAAGTTTTGCAACTTTGTTTTGGTTCCAGAATTAATATTAATATCTATAGCACTGATATTCTTTAAAATATCGAACATTGATTTATTGTAATGATTCGCTGCAATGGTTAGTTTATCTAACGTTGTGGCTCCAATTCCTCTCGCCGGATAGTTGATAATACGTTTTAATGCCTCTTCATCATTTGGGTTGATTAAAATTCGTAAATACGATAATAAATCTTTAATTTCTTTACGTTGATAGAATGAAATCCCCCCGTAAATTTTATATTTAATATCTTTTTTACGCAATGCATCTTCTATTGCTCTCGATTGTGCATTGGTACGATACAGAATAGCAAATTGATCACTTGTAAGCTGGTGATTCATTTGATTTTCCCAAATAGATTGTGCCACAAAGCGCCCCTCTTCACCATCAGAAATAGTTCGCATTACTTTGACACTATCTCCTGCATCATTTGCTGTCCAAATTTCTTTATCTAACTTGGTTTTATTCTTGTCTATTACACTATTCGCAGCTCTAACAATATTACTTGTAGAGCGATAGTTTTGCTCTAATTTAAATGTTTTTACATCTGGATAATCCTTTTGGAAATTCAAAATATTTTGAATGTTTGCTCCACGAAATCCATAAATACTTTGAGAGTCGTCTCCTACCACACAAATATTCTGAAAACGATCTGCCAACGCGCGTACAATTAAATATTGTGAATGGTTGGTGTCTTGGTACTCATCCACCAAAATGTAGCGAAAACGATCTTGATATTTTGCTAATACATCTGGAAAACGAGCTAATAGTTCGTTGGTTCTTAACAATAAATCATCAAAATCCATTGCTCCAGATTTAAAGCATCTATCAACATATTCTTTGTATATATCTCCTACTCTTGGACGGCTAGCTTCTAAATCGGCTTGTTGTAAGTCAGAATTATTAAAATAAGCTCTAACCGTTATCAAGCTGTTTTTGAAAGAAGAAATTCTACTTAAAATTTGCTTTGGCTTGTATCTATCTTTATCTAAATTCGCTTCTTTGATAATTGCCGTTATCAATCGAACTGAATCTTGTGTATCGTAAATCGTAAAGTTTGACGGATATCCTAATCGGTCTGCTTCAGAACGTAAAATACGTGCAAAAACTGAGTGAAAAGTTCCCATCCAAAGGTTTTTAGCTTCACTATAACCTACTACCTTGCCAATACGATCTTTCATTTCACGGGCAGCTTTGTTAGTAAATGTTAATGATAAAATATTAAATGCATCTACTCCTTGCTCCATCAAATAGGCAATTTTATAGGTCAACACTCTCGTTTTACCCGATCCTGCTCCTGCTATAATTATCATTGGGCCGTCTTTTTGTAAAACAGCTGCTCTCTGTGGTTCGTTAAGTTGCTCTAAATAAGTACTCAATGGAAATTAAATTGAAAGTATTTTAAAAATGGAAAATTAACCAATCTTTTAGGTTTTTTAAAGATTCTGAGCCTTTTTTTATTCACTAATTTTAGATGCCATTAATTCTACTTAAAACCCGAATTAATTAATATTCGCCTTAAAACCCTTATTTTTAAACATTCGTTTTAAAAGCCGAATTATTTGGTGTTTTAAATTCAAAAACTTATTTTTACTTAAATTTTAGATACATGACAAGTGTAATTACAGGTGATATTATCAATTCTAGAGGTGTTTCTGTTAAGACATGGCTTCCTTTACTTAAAAAATCTTTTAACTCTATTGGAGAAACACCGAAAACATGGGAACTTTTTCGTGGAGATAGTTTTCAAATTGAAATTGAGAATATTACTGAAACGTTATTTTTTGCTATTGAACTAAAAACTAACATCAAGAAAATAAAAGATTTAGACATTCGTTTAGCTATTGGTGTTGGTGATAAAAGTTTTGATACTGAAAAAATTACAGAAGCCAATGGTGAAGTTTTTATCAACTCTGGATATGCTTTTGATTATTTATTAAAAAAGCAAAATTTAGCCTTGAAAACACCTTGGGAGGATATTAATGAAGAATTTGAAGTTTCTTTGGGTTTAAGTTTATTAATTATGGACAACTGGACAACTAATTCTGCTGCTTTTGTACATATGTATTTACAAAATCTAGAATGTACTCAAAAAGTAATTGCTAAAAAACTAGCTATTTCCGAAAGCAGTGCTAGCGAACGAAGAAAGCGTTCTGGTTTTGATGAAATTATGAAACTAGAAAAACGCTATAGAAAACTGATGAATCTGAAACGAAACAACTTATGATGCTGTTCTTAAAACTACTCGTCGCTCATTTATTAGGCGATTTTGTGTTTCAACCTAAAAACTGGGTAAAAAACAAAGAGAAGAAGAAAATAAAATCTTCAAAGTTATATATTCACATAGGTGTTCACATAATTTTATTACTATTATTATTACAATTCAACTCTAAATATTGGAATGTTTTTTTACTCGTAATTGTATCTCATTACCTAGTTGATATCGGAAAATTATATTTTCAAAAGAAAAAAACTAAGCGGTTGTTTTTCTTTTTAGATCAAGCTTTACATTTACTTTTCTTAGGTTTTGCTACATACATATATTCTCCTTTTAAAGTGAATATAAATATTATTTTAAGTAAACAAAACTTATTACTTTTTGCTTGTCTAATTTTTGTTACCTATACTTCTTCCATCATTATAAACACTTTAATATCTAAATGGAATCCAGAAAAAGGTAATAAATCTATAGAACAATCGTTAGCCAATGCAGGTAAGTATATTGGTTTCTTAGAACGCTTATTAATTTTTGTTTTTATTATAATTAACCAATGGGCAGGTGTTGGTTTTTTACTCGCTGCAAAATCTATATTTAGGTTTGGCGACTTAACTGCATCAAAAGACAGAAAGCTTACTGAGTATGTACTGATTGGAACTTTATTAAGTTTTGGATTGGCAATTTTAACAGGACTCGTATATTCGCATTATGGAAGATAAAATTATTGAAGGGATTGCTTATACCCTACCAGCATTAGTAACTGGCGTTGTAGCTTACCTAATTTTAGGTCGCTTTATTGAACAAGATGAAAAAGAAAAAACATTCAATGCTTTAGTTGAAAAAAAACGTGAGAGTTTACCTACAAAACTAAAAGCTTACGAACGTATGTTATTGTTTTGTGAGCGCATCAATCCATCAAAATTACTTTTAAGAGTTAATCCAATAGGAGAGAATATTGATAATTACCTACAACTTTTAATAGCTAATATAGAACAAGAGTTTGAACATAATTTAGTACAACAATTATATATTTCTGACGATAGTTGGAAAGCAGTTTTAACTGCTAAATTTGCCATTATTGCCAAATTACGTTCTAGTGCAGAGAATTCTGAAACAGCTAAAGATTTACGAGAAAACGTATTGATTGACTATTCACAACAAGAAAGTCCAGCTAATACTGCTATTAGCTTTTTAAGGCAAGAAGTAAAAAAAATGATATAAACAATAAGTTACACATAACTAGCTAAACAATACATGTATAATGGTTAATAATATTGATTTATTTCTGTTTCATGATATTACTATTACACTTGTAAACCTTATACCTTTTTAACTATTACTCCATTAACTCCTAAGTAATAAGCATGACTTTCTGAAGTTAAAAACAGCATAACAAGCAATAAAATGCTTCTTTTCATTTTTAATTATTTTTCTATTGGTAACTCTAACCTACTTGCCCATTCTGTCCAAGAACCATCATACACACTATAATTTGTGTTTTTTGATATTTCTGCCCCTAAAGCTAATATACAAGCTGTAATTCCTGACCCACAAGAAAAAATCATTTCTTCTTTTTTGGGGTTTATCTCTGAAAATATTTTTTGAAGTTCTGCTTTTGATTTCATCTTCCCTTTAGTTTGTAGCTCAGTATAAGGCAAACTTTTAGAATGTGGAATATGACCTCCTCTTAAATCTTTTCTAGGCTCTGGTTGAGTAGCATTAAATCTTCCTTTAGAACGGGCATCTATTATAACTTTTTTATGATGAGATGCTTTTAATACTTCCTCCGTATTACTTACTTTACTCTTATTAAAATTAGAAGCAAAGTTTCCTACCGATAATTTTCTCTCTTTTTTAGGCTCTACCTCATAACCTGCCTCTTCCCAAGCAGTAAGACCTCCGTTTAAAACTGCAATATTTGTAAACCCAAATGTTTTAAACAACCACCAAGCTCTTGGAGCTGAGTACACTCCTAAGTTGTCATATACAATTATACAACTATCGTTATTTATACCTAATTGTTGTACTTCTTTTTCAAAATATCTTTCTGAAGGAATTGTATTTGGGTATTTTCCTTGAGTATCTAAAAAGATGTTCTTTAAATCAAAGAAAACAGCATTTTGAATTTGCTGTTTTTCTTTTTTACCGTCTCCTTTAGTTCCTACTTTTTGAATAGTTGCATCAAGAATTATTAAATTATCTGCATGTATGTTATCATATAACCAATCAACAGAAACTATGGATGAATCTACTTTAAGCATTATATAAATAGATTTATCTTTATTTTACTTCATCATAATGATCATCCCAGTTTTTTGGATGTGGCTTACCTAGCTTTCCTACAGATTTCGCTACTAAAGTAGAGACTGTTGCATCTCCTGTTACGTTAATAACTGTTCTACACATATCTAATGGCCTATCTACAGCAAAAATTAACGCTAAACCTATCGCTAATTTATCTGCTGGAAAACCAACTGATTCTAATACTATCACTAACATCACCATACCCGCTCCTGGAACTGCTGCAGAACCTATAGATGCCAACAAAGCTGTTAAAATAATAGTTAACTGATCTGCAAAAGTTAAATCGAAACTTAAGGCTTGTGCTATAAAAACTGCTGCTACTGCTTGATATAAACTAGTACCATCCATATTTATAGTAGCTCCAACTGGTAAAACAAAACTCGATACTTCTTTATCTACTCCAATATGCTCCTCTACTCTTTCCATAGTAACAGGTAATGTTGCTGCGCTTGAACTGGTTGAAAATGCTAATAATTGTGCTGGACTTATTTGTTGTAAAAACCACAATGGATTTTTCTTGGCAAATACACTTATTAAAACCATATAAAAAGCTACTAATATTAACAAGCCTCCAATAACAGTTAAGGCATATTTTAATAAGGCTAATAATAAATCTGGATCATTAGAAGACACCACAACATTTGCCAATAACGCAAATACTGCATAAGGAGCTGTTAACATAATTAAATCGACCATTTTTAAAACTATTTGATTCAATGAATCGAAAAACTTTTTTAATGGTTTCGCTTTTTTCTCTCCAACTAACAACATTGAAATACCTAAGAAAATAGTAAAGAAAATTACTTGTAACATTGCTTTATTATTACCCATTGCTTGTATAGCATTATCAGGAACCATATCTTCTAAAAACTGAAGTGGTCCACTTTCTTTTTGTTTACTAGCTTCAGCTATTTTAGCTTGTACTCCTTCACTATTAGCATAATCAGCTGTTAGCTTAGTGATAGTCTCTTCTGAAATTCCTTTTCCTGGCTCTATTAGATTAACTAATAATAGCCCTACTGTAATGGCTATTACTGTTGTGCCTATATAAATTGATATAGTACGTAAACCAATGTTTTTAAATTTAGATATATTTTTTAAATCTGAAATCCCTTTAACTAATGATGCTATAATTAATGGTACCGCTATAAGTTTTAACAACTTAACAAATATTGTACCTAAAGGCTTTATCCAATCAGACACGAATGATGCTCCACTATCTATAAAGGTCATTCCTACCCCAAATAAAATACCTAAAACCATTCCTATTAAAATTTGCCAGTGTAGTGCAAGTTTTTTCATATAATTTATATATTATTTATTTTTTTAAAAGGCTGTAAGGTAAAAATAAATTTTTAAAAAAAAGTGACTCTTAGTTTCCTTCTTGTGTCTTACTATTTAGAAACTTAGTGCTAACTTTATTAAAACACAAAAATGGCAGGAATTTTAGACTTACTAAACAGCGATACTGGAAAAGCAATTATATCTGGTGTTGCAGGATCAACAGGACAAGACACTAGTAAAACTAGTAGTGTATTAACAATGGCATTGCCTGTTTTAATGAAAGCAATGCAACGAAATGCTTCTACTGAACAAGGCGCTGAAGGATTAATGGGTGCTTTAAATAAACACGATGGTGGAATTTTAGATAATTTAGGAGACTTGTTTAATGGCGGTGTTAACACTGATGTTGTACAAGATGGTAGTAAGATTTTAAATCATGTTTTAGGAAACAAACAACAAGGTGTAGAAAAAGTTATTGGACAAAAAGCAGGAATGGATTCTGGTGCTGTTGCTGATATATTAAAAACTGCTGCTCCAATTTTAATGGGAGTTTTAGGTCAGCAAAAGCGTCAAAGTAATGTTAGTAGCGCTGGTGATTTAAGTGGTTTACTTAGTGGTTTATTAGGTGGAAATTCAACACAAAAAGAGCAGAGTTTTTTAGAGCAGATATTAGATGCCGATGGTGATGGAAGTATTGTTGATGATGTAGCTGGTATGATTTTAGGAAATGCTAATAATAGCCAACAAAAATCGGGAGGTTTACTTGGTGGTTTATTAGGTGGGATTTTTGGAAAAAAATAAATTTTATACGTACATATAAATAATCAAAGGGTAAACATTTGTTTGCCCTTTTTCTTTTAGCTACTTTTGCCGCGATATTAGTATCTATGGAAAAACTAAAACAGCGTTGGGGTATAGACAGTAACTGGGATTTGGCTGCTATTCTTATTGTTTTTGCAATCAATGGTTCTTTTGCTGCACTGGTTGCTAAACCTTTAACTGGCCTATTAGGGTTATCTTCTGAAACTATGAGTCCGTGGTTATATTATCCTCTTAGAATTTTGCTTATTTTCCCTATTTATCAAACTACTTTACCTTTGGCTGGTTGGCTTTTTGGGCAGTTCAATTTTTTTTGGGAGTTTGAGAAGAAGTTTTTAAGTAGATTAGGGCTCAGTTTTTTGTTTAAAAAAAACAATTAAATTTCTTTTTATTTATATACTAGTTAGACATACTAATAATCTTATGAATTGGTATTGGAAGAGAAACTCCTTGTTCTAAAAAACGTTTGTGTACAGCTTCTTTCAAAGCACATTTAGTTTTAAATTCTTGAAAAGGTTCATTCAACCACACATAGGCTCTCATATGAATATGATCTGGGAATACATCAATAACACGAACGTCTACTTGATGTATATCACTCATTACTTGTTCAGGCGTACGGTAATCGATAACAGTTGGTAGTTTAACAGCTTCTTCTTGTATAATTTTTCGTGCTAAATCTATATCAGCTTTTAAGCCTATTTTAAAGTTATTAAAACTTAATACATGAGAATCTTCTATAGTATGATTTAAAACTGAATCTGTACTAATTACTGAGTTTGGTATTATTAGCCGTTTATTTTCAAAGTTATTAATTACTGTATGCCTTAGTGTTATGTCTTCAACAATTCCTACCCGTGTTTCATCCAACTTAATATAGTCACCTACTCTAAACGGACGAAATATGACAATAAAGGCACCTGCTATTAAATTAGAAAGTGCTGCTTGTGCAGCAAAACCTAATATAGCTGCTAAAATACCTGCTCCAGAAAATATTAACGTCGCTTTACTTCTAAATGCAGGTACTGTCATAATTATATAAATGACACTTAAAAGTCCTATTACAAAAGATACTGAATTTCTTAAAAACTGAATACTAGTTCTACCAAAACGATCTTCTTTCTTACTTTTTATTAATTGCCAAATAATTGCTCGTACCAGCCTTGAAATTGCCCAAGACACAAAAAAAACTACACAAATGTATCCTAAAACACCAAAAAAGGTGTCCAAATTGAAACGATAGGGTAAAAACTTATTCATTAAAATAATGCTGTTTGACTTTCGTCATCTTTATCTTTTTTCTTCTTTTGAAGTGCTTTTTCTAGTGCTCTCTTTGCTTTTTCTTCTTTAGATTCTGCAAATTCTTTAGGCTTAGTTTCTTCTATATTCAAAGGTAATATTTCTTTTTTTATTTCTTCTTCTTCATTTACCTCAATATCTTCAACTTTTTTCTCTTCTGGTTCTTCGTAAGGTAATGACGCTAATAAGTTTACTGTTCGTATCTTATCTGAAGTTAATTGATTTCCTTGAGCCTTAATTCCTTTGACAGTTATAAAGTCTTCAAAATTTACCTCTATTTTTTCTAAATTTCTTTTTGAAAAAATCACCTCAGCTACAGGACGGTAATCTGTCGCTATAATTTCTAATTTTGACTTTTCTTCTTCTGATATAAAAAGTTCTTCTTTATCAGGTGTTTCAACTAAAAATCGTTTTACATAATAACGCTCTTTTATTCCGTCAAAATAAATTGCTGAAATTGGTTTGTTTGGTTTCCACTTTTCTAGCACGATTATATCGTTTTCAAAATGCATCGCTAGGTCTGGTGATACTGCTTTAATTTTTCCTGATTGTGTAGCTATTAAAATCTTATCTTCTGCTTTGAACTCACCTAATAATTCGCCTCTACCATCAACATTTAAACGTTGTACCGTATCATCAAACCAAATTTTTCTAGGTTTTAAGGTTGAAACTCCCGATTCTTTAAATTCTACTTTTTTAACAAAATACTTAGTTACTAAATTCCCTCGTACTCCTCGTCCTTTAATAGCTAAATCAGCAAAATCAATATCCCATTTCAATTTTTTTACACTTCCAACTGCTCGCAATAAAATAGTTACCACTTCAGCTTCTCCATTAGAGTTAGCTGTAAAATAAAGCACTTTTGATTTAGTATTGTCATTTGCCAGGTTGTATTCCTTATCACGAGTTACCGATGTTACATTAAAACGCTTCATATATGTAGGGCCCTTTGCTCCATCTCGATAAATCATATTGTAAACCGTTCTTTTGTCTTTTTTCTTAAAAACAGCAACATGAATAATTCCTTTTCCTACAAAAGCTTTAGAATCTACTTTTGTTACCATCATTGAACCGTTATCTCTAAATACAATTATATCATCAATATCGGCACAATCAGTAACATATTCATCTTTCCGTAAGGATGTTCCTATAAAGCCTTCTTCTCTATTCACATACAGTTTTGAGTTACGCATTACTACTTTAGTAGCTATGATATCATCAAAAATTCGGATTTCAGTTTTACGTTCTTTTCCTTTTCCGTACTTTGATTTTAATTCTTTAAAATAGTCTATTGCAAAGTCAATTAGGTTTTCTAAATGATGTTTAACCTCTGCTATTTTTTCTTCTAAACCTTCTATAAATTGTTTCGCTTTATCGATATCGAACTTAGATATTTTCTTAATTCTTATCTCTGTTAAACGAACAATATCTTCTTCGGTTACTTTTCTTTTTAAATGTTTGGTGAAAGGTTTTAACCCTTCATCAATTGCTTCAATTACTCCTTCCCATGTTTCTACTTCTTCTATATCACGATAAATTCTATTTTCAATAAAAATACGCTCTAAAGAAGCAAAATGCCATTGCTCTTCCAATTCGTGTAATTGAATTTCTAATTCACGTTTTAATAACTCTACTGTAAAGTCTGTCGATTTTTTTAGTACCTCTGTTACTCCAATAAATACAGGCTTATTATCTTCAATAATACAACATAACGGTGAAATCGAGTTTTCGCAACTAGTAAATGCATATAATGCGTCAATTGTTTTATCAGGCGATACATTGGGTGGTAGATGCACTAAGATTTCCACATTAGCTGCCGTATTATCTTCAATACGCTTAATCTTAATTTTACCCTTATCATTCGCTTTTAAAATACTATCAATTAAAGAGGATGTAGTTGTTCCAAAAGGAATTTCGTTAATGACTAAGATCTTTTTATCGAGTGCTGAAATTTTTGCTCTTACCCTTACTTTTCCTCCTCGTTTACCATCATTATAATTAGTAATATCTGCTATTCCTCCTGTTAAAAAATCGGGAATAATTGTAAAACTTCTTCCTTTTAAGTATTTTATAGATGCATCTATCAACTCGTTGAAGTTATGTGGCAATATTTTTGTGGAAAGCCCTACTGCAATTCCTTCTGCTCCTTGTGCTAAAAGCATAGGGAACTTTACAGGTAAGTTTACGGGTTCTTTTTTACGTCCGTCATACGAAGATTGCCATTCGGTGGTTTTGGCATTAAAAACAACATCTAGTGCGAATTTTGATAATCGTGCTTCAATATAACGAGAGGCAGCTGCACGGTCTCCTGTTAAAATGTTACCCCAGTTACCTTGCATATCAATTAACAGCTCTTTTTGTCCCATTTGTACCATGGCATCAGCAATTGAAGCATCTCCATGAGGGTGATACTGCATGGTATGACCAACAATGTTTGCTACTTTGTTGTAGCGTCCATCGTCTAAGTCTTTCATTGAATGCATAATACGACGTTGCACGGGTTTAAATCCATCTTCCATAGATGGTACTGCACGTTCTAAAATTACATACGAAGCATAATCTAAAAACCATTCTTTATACATTCCCGTAACCTTGGTTATGGTTTCTGTATTTTCAAGGGGTTCATTTAATTCTTCGTCGTGTTCGTACTTATTGTTTTCTTCACTCATGTATGAATGTTTAAACGTTTATTTTTTACGTTTTTCTTGATTGTTTTTTGCAAACTGCATTACGAATATGAACAATAATGCTGTTACAATTCCTAAGTAAGGTGAAATATTGTTTTTAAATGATAAGTCGCTATAGTCTATTTGCGTAAACCAAGCAGCTAATACAATTCCAAAAAGAATTGATACAATGTTAAAAAACTTTGTTGCTATTTTCACTTTAAATTTCTTCTAAAATATCTAACTCTACCTTTAGGTTATTGATGATAAATTTTTGGCGATCTGGTGTGTTTTTTCCCATATAAAACTCTAGCATTTGTTCTATTGACATATCTTTGTCTAACATTACAGGGTCTAGACGGATATTGTCTCCAATAAAATGAACAAATTCGTTAGGAGAAATCTCCCCTAATCCTTTAAATCGGGTAATTTCAGGTTTTCCTTTTAGTTTGCCTATTGCTGCTTTTTTTTCTTCTACTGAATAACAGTAAATTGTTTCTTTTTTATTTCGAACTCTAAATAGCGGAGTATCTAAAATATATAAATGCCCTTCTTTTATTACTTCAGGAAAGAACTGTAAGAAAAAGGTAATTAATAACAGGCGAATATGCATACCATCTACATCGGCATCGGTAGCTATTACAATATTGTTATAACGTAAATCTTCTAATCCGTCTTCAATGTTTAAGGCTGCTTGTAGCAAGTTAAATTCTTCGTTTTCGTATACAATTTTTTTAGACAATCCATACGAGTTTAATGGTTTTCCTTTTAAACTGAATACTGCTTGCGTGTTTACGTTACGTGATTTTGTTATAGAACCACTTGCTGAATCTCCCTCCGTAATAAACAACGTAGTATCTAAATATCCATCTTTTTTAGTGTCTCCAAAATGTATACGGCAATCGCGTAGTTTTTTGTTGTGTAAACTTGCTTTTTTTGCACGTTCACGAGCTAATTTTCGTATTCCTGATAATTCTTTACGCTCTTTTTCTGCTTGTAATATTTTCTTCTGAAGCTTATCTGCAACATCAGTATTCTTATGTAAGTAGTTGTCTAGTTGTGTTTTTACAAAATCATTGATATAAGTACGAACAGTTGGTAACTCTCCTCCCATTTCAGTAGAACCTAACTTTGTTTTTGTTTGACTTTCAAAAACAGGTTCCATCACCTTGATAGATATCGCAGAAATAATTGATTTACGTACATCTGAAGCATCAAAATTCTTTCCAAAAAATTCTCGTACTGTTTTTACTATAGTCTCTCTAAATGCATTTAAGTGTGTACCTCCTTGCGTAGTATTTTGTCCATTTACAAACGAATGGTATTCTTCTGAATATTGTGTTTTACTGTGTGTAATTGCTACTTCAATATCATCTCCTCGTAAATGAATTATTGGGTACAACATATCTTCTTTGTTATTGTTGTCTTCCAATAAATCTTTTAATCCGTTTTCTGAATAAAATTTTTCTCCGTTGAAAACGATGGTTAACCCTGGGTTTAGGTATACGTAATTTTTTAATAATTTAGAGATGTATTCAGGACGATACTTATAATTTTTAAAGATAGTCTCATCAGCAATAAAAGTTACCTTAGTACCTTTACGACGTGAAGTTTCGTCTAACAACTCTTGGTTGGTTAAATTTCCTTTTTCAAATTCTGCTGTGGCTGATTTCCCGTCACGGTTGGATTCTACTTTAAAGTAAGTTGATAAAGCATTTACTGCTTTGGTACCTACTCCGTTTAATCCTACTGATTTTTTAAAAGCTTTGGAGTCATACTTTCCTCCTGTGTTCATCTTTGAAACTACGTCTACTACTTTTCCTAGCGGAATACCACGTCCGTAGTCTCGTACAATTACTTTACTCCCTTGTACAGAAACTTCTATGGTCTTACCTCCTCCCATGACAAATTCGTCAATAGAGTTATCTAAAACCTCTTTTACCAAAATGTAAATTCCATCGTCTGGTGATGATCCGTCTCCCAACTTACCAATATACATACCTGGTCGCATGCGGATATGTTCTTTCCAATCGAGCGAGCGTATATTGTCTTCGGTATATTGTGTTTCTTGCGTCATAAAAAATCGTGTGAATTGAAGTCTGTGCTAAAATAACACTTCGTCATAAAAAATAAAAAACTCTGTTAATATAGTTATCAACAGAGTTCGTTTTATTTCTTTTTTAATGCTTTCTTCTCCCATTTACAGAGCAACCTTCCATATCGCCTTACTTTTTTCTCTGTACTTTCTTTTATGACTGCTTTACATTGCAATAATCCTCTACAATTTTTTTTAAAGTGATATTTTGTACTTGCAACACTGCTACATATATACACTTTTTTGTCTTCTGCTTTTTGAAATGCCGCTAATACACCTACTGATAGTAGCATTATTATAACTTTTTTCATTTATTATTTTAGTTTGGTTGTTTTCTATATTGCCAAGGTGTGGTTACATTAGGTAATGACCACATACCTATTTTAAGTTGCTTTGCTTTTTTTTCTAACAGGGCATATTCTTTACTTTTTGAATATTTTTTAAAGTGCATTGCCAATCCTTTTTTTACTAAGTTTTTGTTAATATTTTGATGGTTATCAAAATATATTTCAGCAATTAGACGGTTCCAATGCCACTTCCCCTTGTTAACTACTTTAACTGTTTTTCCAAATATACTGTTGGATACAAATTGTTTTGCTTTGGTACTATAAGCTTGTCCTTTTTCTGGACAATCAATATGTGCTAACCTTATATGTATTGGTTTGTTTTGATATAATACCTTTACGGTATCTCCGTCTACTACCCCAATTACTCTTGCACTAAATTCTTTCGGTACTTTTGCCCCTGTTAAAGTTATTAATAAAAATAATAGTATTGTTTTTAGATACATAGTTTACTTGGTAAGAATAAAATCGTTGATAACATCATTTATATGAATAGGTAAATCTGCTCTTTTAATTTGAAATTTCTTCACATTCATTTCTGTTAGCCATTTTTTCCAATACTCTTTTATTACGTCTTCTTCATACGGACTCTTTTTGTTAGGGTTTATTCCTAAAACCAATACTTCAACATTTTCTAAGCTTTGATTCACTGGTAAAAAGCCATAATCTTTCGTTTTAAATTTTTCTTTCCAATTACCTGTATTTAATTTGAAGCTTCTTATTGCTTCTGGAGTTAAATATGAAGTTCTGTTTTGTTGTTTTATGATGCTGTTTTTATGATAGATATACCCATCTGTTAAAACCACTACCACATTCTTATATCCTTCTTCCACACAATAATCTTGTAGTTTTCTTTTAAAGAAACCTCTTATATCTGACCCAACATATTTATCATCTGTAATTGCGGTTTCGTAAATATTATTACAAATTTCGGTATACTTCTTTGAGGTTTTTAGAATTTCGTCTTTGGTTGCATTGGTTTTATCAAACTGTGTTTTGAGTGTTGCTATCTTATCATTTAATTCACTATCTGACGGTGCCGGCTCAACAAACAGCTGTATTTTATCTTTAATTTTATTTGTTCTCTTTCCTCTAATATGATTTTCAAAAGTCTTCGCGACGGATTCGATGTAACCTAAATCTCTTTGATAATATTCCATTGACGGTTCTGGAAACTTCTTAGGGTTTATTCTATCTGATAAATCTAATACTATACTAATATTTAAATTTTCTTTACTCTTGTTTTTATGTTGCTGTGTATTAATTTTTTTTGATACTTCCGCTACTGGGTCTTTTTCTTTTTTATTTGAACAAGAACATATAAAAATTATACCGACTATTAATGATATGAATGTATGTGTTTTCATTTTTCTTTATTTTAATTGAGACTTGTAAATTATTCCTTCTGTGTTTTCATCTGTTAAATCGTATTTAGCTAGATGTTCTTTTTCTACCTCATCACATTTAGAAAGTAATTCATCTCTTCGTTTTAAATCATCAAAATTATCTGTGATGGCTAAGTACCATCCTTTTACATATTCTGCATGATAGGTTAAATATCGTTTGTTTGGAAAAACAAAACCATCAATAGTTCTTTGCAGATTTGCTATTCTCGCTTCAATTCCTGAGATTTCTCCTTTTACACCATTTAATTTTTCGATTGCTTCTGCTATCGATTTTTGTAGGTTTACGATGGTTTCTCTTTTACTTCTAATGAAAGCTTTAATTTTATCTATGTTTTCATACTCTTTCATAATAAAATCAAACACCAGTCCCCAAATTATATAAACTACAAAGCCAGCAAAGATTATCCCCCAAAACTCCACTTTACTAAAGGCTATCGATAAGTTAAACTCAGGTGAATCTGGTGTTTTTGAAAACTCATATATTTTCATTTCTATTAAGTAAGCTAATATGGCATCGAAAATAAAGGTGATGATAAATAGAGCGGCTATTTTTGCGTAAGACAGCCAATTTTTATGCTTTTGAAACATATGTATTAAATACCCAAGCCCCATAAAAGCAAAAGGAATGGTAGCCACAAAAACAGCTTCTAAGACACCATGTTCTAGTGCTTTTGAAAATGATTTTCCATCAAAAATTGCAGTGGACAATTCATCGTTTTCAAAATCCTTAAAGAATGCAGAAAATGAGGCTGATATATAAAACACCAACAAATAGAATGTTATAGGAATGAGCACTATTACCCCTAAATAAAATTGAATTTTAGGTTTTTTATCAACATCTTCTACATACTTTTCTGGATTTTCTCTAACTTCAACTATTTGATGTTCAATCTCTTCAATATTTTCTTCGTCTGCTTTTATACTTTCCTCTAAGATTGCTTTTGCTGTTTGTCTTTTCTTTAGCTCAACTCCTTCTCTTCCTTTTTCTTGTATATGAGGATCTTTTAGTTTTTTTTGTAGCTCTTCGTCTTCTGCGCATTTTCTCTTGTAATCCATATACACATTATTTAAACAAGCTCTGAATACTTTATGATTTCCTGAGGCTTGTTTTGATGATTCGTAACCACTTTCGAAAAAAGTTAGTTTGACATCTTTTGTTTCTTCCTTTACTACTATTTCTTCTACTGGGTTTTTCTCTCTTGTAGTAAATATTTTTTTTAAAGCTTCCATATTTGTTAGTTGATTAGGTTAGTTCTTTTAATAATGCTGCTTTGGGTGTATGCTTTTTAGCGTTTTCAATTAAGAAGTCGGTTAGTTCTTCTATATTTTCTTCAAGAAACCCAAATTTTAAACAGTACTTTTTTAGTGTTACCATTTCATCTTCTGTCACTTTTTCATCAGCCCAAATCATTACCGCTAAATCATATAGGTATTCTATTTTTAGCTCTAATCTTTCTGGTATTAAGTTTTCTTGTTGTGATGATAGTAGAATATTATCTAGTTCTTGTTTAGATATTTGTCGCTCTTCTGCAAATTTGTATAGCATTTGCATTTCTAATACATCAAAGTCTTCATCGGCAAAAGCCATTTCATATAGTCTTAAAAAGTGACTTTTAAGTTCGGTAGTTATTTCATTCATTTTTTTAATATTTAACGTTATACAGGTCTTTATTTTTTGACACTTGTTTTTTTATTGTTTGTTGTTTTTTTGTACTTGAACCGTATCCATAAAAAGTAAGTAGTAGAAATAAGATTCCGAAGAGAACATCTAAAAGAATCCAATATGATTTTACATATAGGTAGATTGGTAATATTGGATTGAACAATAGTGCTACTGATATAAAGCTCCACTTCCAATAGCTTTTTATTTTCTCATTGAAAATTACAAGTGAGCATCTAATAAAGACAACTATTCTTAATACATTGTAATATTTAATTGGTAGTGTTGTTACTGCTAAAAACAATGCTATGGCACAAATAATATTTATTGTTTTTTGTATTCCTTCTTTCATCTAATTAAAGTTTAACTACGAGTACATTTACTTTCTTTTTAATAGCACTACAAAAACACCAACTATGGCAAAGACAATTCCTAGGCAGCCTATTCCTTCTTTTTTAAAATGTCTTTTCCTATACTGTAACCCTTTTATCCCAGTTCTTATAGAGTAACCTTTGGAACTTACTGCTCCTCTTTTAATTTGTAAGCTTGGAGAAATGCCCGATTTACTAATATTCAGTCCTAAACCTTTTCCAAGTTTTATTCGTCTATAAAATTGAAATCCCATTAGCCTTTTTTTATTTCTACCCCACAGTTAGGACAATTACTACAACTACTCTTTTCTTCTTTTACTTTATCTATTAAAGCTGAACTAATTATTCCTGTAGGCAATGCCACAAAACCAATACCTATTACACCTATTAATGCACTAAAGAATTTTCCTAACGGAGTTACAGGATACATATCTCCTACTCCTACTGTTGTTAGCGTTCCTAATGACCACCAAAAAGCTTCTACAATACTTGAAAACTTATCAGGTTGTGCTTCGTTTTCTGCATAAAAAATTAAGGTAGATAACAGCATTACTAGTATCAATGCTATAAATGCAGTTATTAAGAGTTCTGGTTTTGTTTCCTTTAATATTAAATTGATTGTTTTGAAAGACTTCGAATATCTACCTAGCTTAAATATCCTTACTAACCTTAGAAGCCTCAACATTCTTAAGACTCTTAAATCAAACGGAAAAATTAGAGGCAAATAAAAAGGGAGTATTGATAATAAATCCAATATACCATAACCTGAGAACACATATGAGCTCCACCCTCTTTTGTCTTGCTTTTCTGCAATTACAATTCTTGTAATAAACTCAACTGTAAAAATTAAAATAGAAACCCCTTCTACAAACTGAAAGAAATATGCATAATTAATTCTTAAAACCTTAAATGACTCAAGTATTAAGCAAACTATGTTTATGATAATTAAACCATAAATAAACCCTGATAAAAACAGATTATAATTGAATATTCTCAATGCTTTTGTACTCATAGCTCATCTAACAATTACATTCAGACCTGTCTACATATGTTTTATTTCCATTGCTATTCTTATAATAGCACCCTCCTTTGGATCCTGTCCATAATTGTTTTCCATTATGCACTCCACACTTCCATTCTGTTTTTGTTTCTTGCTCTTCTATTCCATCCGTATCATTAGAACATTCTGTTAATAATACTGAAATAAAAAAGAGACCTACAATTTGTGTTTTTATCATCATGTTTTAGTTTAATTATATACCTCAAAGCTAAACCTACTCAAAAACAAAACCTTACGGGTTTCCGTAAGGCTTCTGAATACTATAATATAGAATTTTAATCTCCTATAAGTAACTGTTTATGTTAAGTCAATTATGTTAGCAGATGGAGCATTATTTTGTACCGATTTAATTCCTTTATCTCTTGCTGAAGTTGTGGTATACATTTCACTTTTACCTATGACTTCTCCATTTTGCGCTTTAAGTGTAAAGTAGTATTGCTTATTTGAAGCTACTTTTCTTTCATAGTTATTGTCATCAGGTGCATTCGTTTTTACAGAACTTATACCGTTTTTACATCCTTGTTTACTAGTGTAGCCTTCACTGGTTAAAATAACTTCTCCATTTCCTGCTTTCAGGTTAAACATGAATTCATTATCCGTTCTCTTTTTGATTTCAAATTTTGGGTTTCCCATTTTGTATATTTTTTAAATTAGTATTGTATCAAAACTATACTCTTTCTTATAAAAAACTATACGGAAATCCACAAGTGAGCTTTCTTTTATTCTACTAAAAGAACACCGCTATGGTATACAAAACCAACAACTTTAGTTTTTTTTACTCTAACTTTAATCCATTTTGCTTGAGTGGCTAATATGGTTAGTTTTTCTCCAAAGTCTAATTGTTGGATTACATAATAGGATGTGTCAGGACCACTTCTTAAGTTCAACGAGTTTTTGTTTACCAATAATGTTTTTAAATAGTATGGCTCTTCAAGTGATAAGGCACTATTTGTAGTATTACGTCCGTCAAAAATGTTTCTTTTGGTTTGTGGCTTCTTTGAGTAGCCATTATAAGAGTTGGTATAGTTTTTTGTACTACTTCTCTTTCCGCAAACTCCGCAAGAACCTCCACTGTTACAGTATTTGCAATAGTTACAATTCTTACAAGCTCTACAATTTGCTGAACCTGTACACCTGGCTTCAGGCGCTACATAACAGCCTATGATGACTTTATTTTGTAAGTTGTCTTTAGAAATGTCTTTTTTTGTTATGATTAACATAACAATTGTTGCTATTAATAGTGAGATTGGTAAAATTATTTTTTTTCTTTTTTCCATAATACAAAAGGGGGTTAAGTTTTAATAATCTCAAATCTAGCTTCTGTAAAACAGAAAACCCTACGGGTTTCCGTAGGGTTATAATTGTTATAACAACCGTTTTGCTATTTTATCTTCTTCAAGCAAATCTCCGCACTTTAATATTATATGCTTCTTCTTATTTGTTGGGTTTATATACAATTCATAACCATAGGTGCAATTTTTAAACCGATATCTAAAGGCTTTAATTCCTGCTAAAACTCCCTTACTTTTTATTTCTTCAAACACATAATGCGAACATGATTGTCTGAAAATACAACGAGCCGGTTTATTTTTAGGTTTAAATTTCCAATATGCTTTTATAAAAAGAAGTAACAAATATTTCACTATTCTTTACTAAAAACTATCATTTGTCTGTATGCTGTAAAACCAGGTTTAGCACCAAAACCAAAACAACCTGGATCAGCTATAACATAAGTTTCTACGCTTTCTAACCGAACATATCTCCAGCCTTGATCGTTATAATTACTAATAATAACTTCTAATTGTTGTGCTACTTTTGCTGAGTTCCCTTTATTCCTATCAATAGAAGGTGTAAAAGGTATTACTTTATATTCCATAACTTTTTGTTTAAAATTTAAAACCTAGTTTTTACAACCATTTTTTTTACATGTTATATTTTCACTCGTCTTTTCCCAATGCTTTGGATGTTCTGTTGTATCAAAACCACATCCTGTGGTTCCTCCTTTACTTCCTTTATGAACTTCGTTTGTTGGTGTGTGTTTAACTGCCATATCTATATTTTTTTGGTTAATATTACTACAAACCTAACTTGATAAAAACACAAAACCCTACGGTTTCCCGTAGAGCTCCCTATAAAATTATACTATTAAATTTTAAGCATAAGATATAAGTTTCCAGTCAACTGAGCTCCCTCTATGTGGAGGAAATGTTTCTCCTTCTGATAATGGAATTGTTCCTGATGGGTTTGCTTGTGCTTCCCATACTCCTGACTCAGGACACTTTTGTCCCGTTTTTCTAATTGTTCCTAATGGTGTTTTTGCCATTTTTTATATTTTAAATTAATATTACTACAAACTTACTTTCCTTAAAGCACAAAACTTTGAGGGTTTCCGTAGGGCTTGCTACTATGTTAGAGGCTATACAAAAATGGCTTACATAATTAGAACTTTATTAGAGGTTATATTGGTTTTCTTAACTTTAAAAAGAATAATAATCTTCCGCGTTTTCTATTTCCATACCTTACCTACACTTCCTAAACGTTAAAAAACTCATAAAGTCGAGCAGTTAAAATGAAAAAAAACTATTTTAGTGTCAGCTATAAAAATTGTTTGTAAAAAGTAAATTGCTATCTCTTATTACTATTCAATCACATTCAATTTTACAACATTTTTACAAAGTTAGTGCTATTAAGGTACACTTGTACCTGACCATTTGGTGATGAATAACACCAAGGTTAGTAAATGTTTTGGCATGTATTGGTAGTTTCTACTGTGCTTTAACAATTACTTTCTAAAAACATATTCAAAAGGAAAAGTAAGTAATTTAAAAATCAATATGATGAAGTACTATTTAACTGAAAACAAGTTAACAGATGAAACCAACTACTCAGCACGCATATTAACAGAGCGTACTATTAATCAAGATGAGTTGATTGATAAAATGTTGAGTAAACGAAACCTAGTAAGTAAAACCGATATTGTGGCGGTGCTTAATTCTTACTATGAAGAGATTATCGAGTCGATAGAAGAGGGTGATAATATTAACCTACCTTTACTAAATATTGGGTATTCAATTTCTGGAGTTTTTGATACTGAGGAGGATGATTTTAATCCTGAAACTCATAAACTACACGTAAACCTCAACAGCGGAAAGTTAATCAACGAAATTAAAGACAATATTCCGCTACAAAAAGTGACTGCTCCTATTACCAACACAGTTATTAATAATTTAAAAGATATTACCTCTGCAACTACTAATACCACCTTATCTGCCAACGGATTGTTTGAGCTGAATGGTTTGCGTTTAAAGGTTGCTGGTGACTTACCTGAAGTTGGTTTGTATTTTGTTGCTGAAGACGGTACCGAAACCAAAGTTTCTTATTTAGCTCAAAACAGCTATAAAAAGATTATTGGTCAAACTCCTGCCCTTGCTGCTGGTAACTATCGTATTAGGGTTAAAACGCAAGTAACGTCTAAGTTAAATCGCTTTTTAAAAGATATTATGATAGGTGATTCTACATTTACCCTTACTGTATTGTAATACTCGACGCAACTGTCCGTTGACATCAGACTGTACTATCCTATACCTTCAGACACTACTGTCTGAAGGTTAAGACAAAAGCTATATTTTATAAAAAGCACGAGCTATATACTCCTTTTTGTTATGGTTTTTAATGGTTATGAGGTGTTTACTAGTACGACTAACAAAATTCTCAATGTTTTATACGGTGTTCTATCATTTCTCTTTTATGATGTCATTGCGAGCCTTTCTACTTAAGTTTATGTTGAGCGAAGGCGAAAGACTCAAGACAGGCTGAAGTGAAGTAATCTTTATGTTTAGAGTTATAGGTTTAGAACTATTCGAATAGTTCTCGATAGCTCTGCTGAGCGTAGCCGAAGTACAATTTTTATTTCGTTACCACTCAATAAAAAATCACTCGAACTGACAGTGTTTATGATAAAAGAATTAGAGTAACACTTTTGAGTGAGATTCCTCCTCGTTTCTCGTTCGGAATGACAATATAAAAAGGAATTTTTGTTTCTTTTCTTGATAAAAAGAAACAAAAATTAAGACTTACAATAAAATCGTGAGAAAATACTACGACACCTACCCCTGATAAAAAAAATTGTTCGTGTTATCTTTATTTTTTATCAAAAAACTCACGAATCTAACGATTTCGCTATCGCTCAAACAGCTTTTTATCTTACATCCATCGCTGCTGTCTTGATTTTCAAAGATTTTCTTGAAGGTCATCATTATGAGTGAAACCTAGCAATATTTAAGTTTAGGATAAACAGATTACTTCGTCGTATTCTCCTCGTAATGACAATAAAAGGTATGTGTCTTTCTAAGTTAAACCTTACGGTTTCTCATTACCACTCAGAATGACGATAAAAATACTAGTAACTCCTTTGAATAAGATTCCTATCTATTGCTCGGAATGACATTTATTTTAGATGAGTCCAAAATCTTTGGTGATGGCAATCAATTGTGTAGGGTTATTAGCGTTAAAATTTTCTTTTAATAGCTTTAAGCGTTTTTCTACAGAACTAACACTACTGGGCTTTATGTCTTTGTTTTTTAATGCTTCGCTAATTTCTTTTTGATCTAAGCCTTCTGCTAAATATTTTAGTAAAAATACATCGTAATCTGTAATTTCAAAGGCTTCTTTGTCTCGTAACGCATGTGCCAGTTGCGGAGTAATAAAAAACTCATCGTTATAAACGGATTGTACTGCTTTCTTCAATTCTTTTTGTCCGTGGTTAGACTTCCACACATACGCATTTACTTCCAACTCATTACAAAGTTGCTGTATTCTATAGGGTTTATCTTCAATAGAAAACACTATCGTTTTTAAAGTAGGTTGTAACTTTTTTGCTTCAGCAATTAATGCTTCTCCTGATTCTAATCGCTGTTGATTTATATTCTCTTTAAAAGATAAATCGCTTACTAACAAATCAAACGGTTCTTCATCCATCCACGCTTTTTTTAGCTTTAAAAAAGCTTCATCGCAATACTGTGCGTATTGTACAATTGGAATTTGCATGTTTTCTAAGGCTACTTTAATTCCACTTGACATGTAATCAGCATCTTCTGCTAACAATACTTTTTTGAACATAACTACTTTTTAAATTGAAACTTTGCTTGAAATCCTTTTCCTTGTTTTGATTCAAAAGTAATGAACCCTCCTATTGATTTAATACGGGTTTCCATATTTTGTAACCCATTTTTCACTACTAAGTTTTCAATACCTTTCCCATTGTCCTGATATACTACATGCAACATATTTTTTTCTAGTGAAAAAGTAATTAGTACTAAACTCGATTCACTGTACTTTTTCATATTTACTAGCAATTCTTGTAAAACTCTATACACTACTATTTGCTTTTCTTTGGATAACTCATTTATGTTAACCTCTTGCAATCCTTTATGAATTACCTTACAGGTATCGTTGGTAAAATCTACAAACAATTGTTTTAAGAAACTTTCAAATTGCTCACCTGTGAGTACAGGACTGTTTTCGTGAGAAATATCTCTTGTTTGTGCATATATTTTCTCTACTCTTGTGAGTAATCTAGTATCTGTTGTTGAATTGTTTTGCAGTGTACTCATCACCGCATATACATCATTCGCCAACTCATCATGTATTTTTTTAGCTAAGCGGGTTTCTGTGTTGTAGACTTCTATTGCTTTTTCTTTTTTCGTTTTTTCTCTCCTATAAAAGAAATATACTATTGAAGATAGAATCGTAAGAATTACTGCAAAACCTAATAGTTGTTTTTGCAATTTTTGTTGTTCTGTTTTAATTTCTGCTTTTAATTTCTGCTCTTTTAACAGATCAAAGTTATATATCGTTTTAACTAATTTGTTTCTTGACTTTCTTCTAGCATCAATTATACTATCTTTTAAATAACTTCTTTCATTTGCATACTTTCTAATCTCATTCCCTTTTACTAGATTAATTAGCTTATCTATTGCTTCTATTCTATCATTAGGTCTCTCTATTTCCCTTGATAAATCATACATTTTTTGAGCGTAGAATAGAGATTTATCAGAGTTTTTATTATAAAAATAATCTGATATGTATGAGTAATTGGTTATTAAACCTGCATAATTATTTATACTATCTTTTAACCTTTGAACTTTAAAAAAATCATTAACATGAACTTTTTCCCCTAATAAATACTTTGTATATGTATAATTATCTAATATTTTGAATTTTAGCTTTAACTCTATTTTATTAAAAAAACTGTTTTTTATTATTTTATCATATATATCTAAGGCTCTTCTATACTTTTTATCATACTTATAAACTACCGCTTTATTCCCCATGTATCTTATTTTCCTTAAACTATCATTGGTTGTTTCTGTAGCTAAATTGTAATATTTTATAGCTTTATCATAGGCTCCTTGATTTCTCGAGTTTATTCCTAAGCAATTATAAATAGAACATATAATGTTATTAGATTTAGGATTATTGCTTATATATTTTAACCCTTGGATTGCTGTAGAATCACTTTTTAAATAGAGTTCTTCCTCAGATTCTAAACTAGCGATATTATAAAATCTTTCCATTATTTTTAAACTATCTTGTAACTTTACATTAATCTCATTAGATTTTGTATAATAATAATATGTACTATCATTTTGTTTTAAGTAACGATATCCTAATCCTATATGATAATACACATAAGAATAAGACTTTAAATCTCCACTACCTTTTAGTAAGTTTATTATTTCTTTTCCATAGCTTATAACTCTATTATATTGTTTTAATTCAAAGGAACAGTAAACTATTCTTTTTCCTAAAGAGATTTGATCTTCTTTTCTAGATTCTCTTTTTGCTTGTTCATAATCCTTTAAACTTTTTTCTAACCTCTCAATACAAGGTAGTTTTTCCTTCTGAGTTTTATCTATTTTCTTTTCAAGTTTACAATTAATGAGTAGACTAATTATTAATATTAAATGGAAACCTTTTATTTTTCTTATCATTCAATAAAAATAATATAAAAAAGGAGATGTAAAACATCTCCTTTATCTTTAACTTATTAATTTCCATCTGGATCTTCTGGCACATCTGGATCTTGATCTTCCTCTCCCCCTGTATCACTTGTCGTTGTCTCTGTAGAATTGGTTTGTGGTATTACAGTTGTTGAATTTGTATTTATTGTGTATAATCCATTTGTAACTAAAAATGTTATGATTAATAAAACCTTGTTCATTTTATTTTCTTTTAAAAATTGATAAAATTTATCCTGTCCAAGCTCTTTGCTTAGGTACAGTTACACCTTGTGGGTGTAGAATTTTTAAAAGAGTCGCGCGCCTCTTTCGCGGGAAGTGAAGACAAACACCGATATCAATTTGTAGCTTCCCATCTAAGAAAATCTACCAATGTTTTATCTTTTAATTAGAACTAATCGATTGGTTTGTTTTTTGTTTTCTCGATCAGTGTTATTGCAAAGATTCTGAAAATCTAAATTTTACCATTTATCAAAACCTAATCAATTCTTAATCAAGTGATATTTGTCTAGTTTATGGATAACCGTAATCAATTTTTGTATAACAGCTTTACTTTTGGATACAACTTGTTAAATAATTGATTAACCATGATTAAAAAACTAATTGTTGATTTTTTTAAAAAGATTGAAACTGATGAAGGAATTGATAGTCGAAATGGGAAAGCTATTTTTTTTGTAAACTCTCTATTAGAAGAAAAACATGGGAAATTTCATTATATAAGTATCCAAAAGGCTACTAGAATTCATAAAAAGTATGTTGAAAATTATAATGAAGTTAGCGCTAATGTAAAAGACCCTTTTCTAAAAGATGTAATGGCTGAATATTTGGGGTTTAAAGATTTTGAAAATTATAGAAAAAGCTTCACTATAGATTCTAATATAGATGAAGAAAATAATTTAATTGAAGGGAAAGAAGGTGAAAGTATAGGTCTTTTAGCTATTATTTTAAAAAACAAAATACCAATTTTAATAGGTAGTATTCTTATGGTATCTTTATTTGTTATTTACAAGGACACTTTACTTGTAAATAGCAACTGTATTGTTTGGAAAAAAGATCATTATAAAAAAGTTCCTTGCTATTATCTTAATTCAATAAGCAATGCTACATACCATATAGATATTGACCGTTTTAAAAAGGTAACACTTACCAAAGACATGGAGTTTTTCACTAATGAAAAACCGAACTATTGGTACGGAAGTAATAAAAAAGGGAAACGAGAGTTTTTTACAGCAAGAGGTGTACACCCTGAGACTTTAAAGGAATTAAAACCTATCACGGAACACATTTTAAAAAGCGAAGGTTTTCCTTTATTATAAAAAAACGCTGTTGAAAATCAATTCAACAGCGTTTTTATAGGGTAGTATCTCACTAAGTGTGTAAAGTTTAAAATATCGAGGGTTTTACTTTCTTAGAGTCGAACCCTCGATAAAGAAGTTTATACGTTTTACGGGATAGTGTCCCTAATTGTTATTTAGTTAATTATTATCTTCTGAATTATTCTTTGTTCTTCTGTTTCTATTAAGATAAAATATACTCCTGAAACTAAACTCAAATTGTAATCAACTTTATATTTATCAGAACCATTCATAATTTTAGTATCAACTAAACTACCTCCTAACATTTCTAAAATCTTCATACTAACTAAGTTTTGTTCTTTTAATTCTATATCTACCGTAAACTTACCTAAAGAAGGGTTAGGGTATATTACTAAATTTTTAATCATTGGTGAAGCATTGTTTTGGTCTTCTTCATCTACTATAATCTCTCTATCAATAACAATTACTTTCTTTGTTATCATTGCTTCACAATTTCCTATTCTAGTTATCATGGTTACTTCATACTCTCCTTCTTTTGCAAACTTAATTTCTGTATAACTATCATTACTTTCATTAATAATTGCTTCGTTTGGTAGTATCCATATTACCTCATCGGCTACAACGCTACTAATATTTACCACCACAAAACTTTCATCTGTAAACACTTGCGTTGACACTGCTAAATCTGCAGATATCTCTTGTTTTGAGCGTATAATATCAATGCTATCTTCTACTACACATCCTTTGTTATCTTTTGCTATTACCGTGTAAACTCCTTCTTCTTGAACTTCTACAACAGCTTTATTACTTGTAAATCCACTTGTTGAACTCCAACTATATTCAACCCCATTTATTATAGTGCCATCTAAAATATAAGTTTGATTTGCACATAATGTTACATCATCACCTAAATCTAGTTCTATTGGATCTGGATCTTGTACTGTAAAAGACTTTGTTATAGCGCATCCTTTACTATCTTTTATTTCAACACTATACTCTCCTGAAGTTAGTCCAGTGACTACCTTACCTGTTTTAGAATTACTCCAAGTGTATTCATAAGGTGGTGCTCCTCCAATAACCTCTAATACAATGCTACCATCATTGCCTTGAAAACAAGTTGGTTTTGTTATTGTTTCGTTTATTATTGATATTGCTTGTGGTAATGTTAACTTGATTGTCTCTGATGTTCTACAACCGTTTACATCAACAACCATTACATTATATTCTCCTATAACTACATCTTGTAGCATAGGTTCATTACTACCTGTATTCCACAAATAAGTATACGGTGCAGTTCCTCCAGTTACTATTGTATTAACAGTCCAATCATTTCCTGTTCCGCATAAAGTATAATCTGAACTTAATTGTAATGCTAATACTTCTGGTTCTTTTAAATTATATAACGCACTTTTTACCTTATTTCCATTTGAGTCTTCTACCTCAACATAATACGTTCCGTATCCTAACCCTGAGACTGATGATAATGTTCCTATCTGTAAAGGACTACTTAATTCCTTATACCATTTATACGTGTATCCTCCTACTCCTCCAGTAACTTTAGCTGTTAAAGCTCCGTCTTCTTCTCCTTTACAACTAATTACTGAAGTTCTTACTATATCTGCTTCTAGTTTTAATGGTTGATTTATTATATAATCTTTGATTAAGGTACATCCTTTACTATCTGTTGTAATTAATTTATAATTACCTGTTGGTATAGATGTTATTTGATTAGTTCCTCTTAAAATTGTTGTTCCTGAACCTTCTTTCCATTCATAGATATAAGGTGGAGTTCCTCCTACTACATCTACAGAAATTGATCCGTTTGACAACCCAAACCCTGTAACATCTTTTACCAATTCATTTGAAATTGACAATGGTAATGGTTGTGTAATTTCTATTGTAAAGTCTGAACTACCATCTGTATTTAATGCTAAACAATTGTTCGCATCTCTTACTTGAAGTGTATAGATATTCTTCTCTAAATTAGTAACTTTTATAATGTTATCTACTACGCTTGTCCAATCGCTAAAGCTTGACACATCTCTGTACCTAAATTCATAGTTCCCTGTACCTCCTTGAACTTCTACTTCAAAACTTCCATCATTAGCTTTGAAACAATTTAAATCTATTTCTTTGATTGTTAACTGAATTTCTGTAGGCTGCGAAACTATAAAAACGGAACTTCTTTCTTCTATTCCTTCTGCATTACTAACAACTACATAATAATTACCTGCTGAAATGTTTTTAAGCTGTTTTTCTATGCCTAGAAGCTCATTATTGTCTGCATTATACCATGCATAATTGTTTCCTCCAACTCCTCCTACAGTAATCACATCTAAAATACCATTTGAAGTATCATGGCATTTTACTTCTTGTACCTGTGTTATTTCAACTAATAATTCTCCTGGACTTGCTAGATTGTATGTTTCTTCAATTACACAGTCTTCAGCATCTTTTATTGTGATTGTATAGATTCCTTCGGCTAAGTTTTCTATTTTATCAGATAAATCATTAGATACTTTTGTAGAAACTATATCTCCTTTTTCATTCTTCCATTCAAATGAATAAGGTGCTACACCTCCGACGAAAATAACTTCAATACTACCATTATCAACTAAGTTTGAGGTAGGTCTTATTAATTTTACATTCGTTATATCATACTTTTCTGGTTGATTGATTGTTGTCTCTTTTGCTGTCTTACATCCATTCTTATCAGTAACTACAACTGAGTATGTACCTGAAGATAATCCTTCTACTTTTGGAGCGTCTAAACTTGTATGATTCCAACTATATGTATAAGGTGCTACTCCTCCTGAAACAGTTATGTCTATATATCCGTCTGTACCTCCATAACATGCAACATCAACTTTATTTATTCCAGTAATTTCAAGTAATAATGGTTCTGTTAATTCATACTCTTTGGTGGCTCTATTTCCACTTTTATCTGTAATTGTTACTACATAAATTCCTGCTCCTACATCCTCAAGTACATTAGTAGTGCTTAATATTGTTGTATTTCCTTTTAACTTCCATGAATACATATATGGTGTTACTCCTCCCTTAACTTCGGCAGTTAGTATTCCTACTCCATTTTTACATAAAATTGAAGCCTCACGTATATTTACAGTTAACAATTCTGGTTCATTAACTGTATATGTTTTTTCCACTAAACATCCTTTGGTATCTGTTACTTTTACCGAATATTCTCCTGCTTTAACTCCCGATAATTTAGAGGTTGTACTACCTTGTACAATTCCACTTGAATCTTTCCATTCATAAGTATAGTTAGGTGTTCCCCCTACAACATTTATACTTATCTCTCCATTTGATAATCCAAAACCTGTAACATCTTTTATTACTGAATTACCTATAGCTAAAATCGTTGGTTCTTGAATTGTAATTTTTCTTGTTACTTCACATAAGTTTTTATCTCTAACAACCACTTCATAAGTCCCAGCTTGTAAAGAGTTTAAACTTTTTCCTACTACTCCATGCTTCCAACTATATGTATAAGGTGCTGTTCCTCCTGAAACACTTACATCTATGGAACCGTCTGTTCCTCCATTACAAGACACATCTACTTTCGTTATTCCTATAATTTCTAATTGTAATGGTTCTTTTACTTCGTACTCTTTCGTAGCAATATTGCCATTTTTATCTGTTACTGTTATTACATAAGTTCCTGCACCTATATTACTAAGTGTATTGTTGGCACCCAGTTCTACTGCACCTCCTTTTAATTTCCATGAATAGCTATATGGAGGTACTCCACCACTAGCTTTAACAGTTAAACTTACAGTGTTGTCTCCAAAGCAAGGAATATTACCTTGTTGATTTATGGCATCAATCACTAATAAATCTGGTTCTATTACAGTATAACTTCCAGTTGTAATACAACCATTAGCATCTTTAACAGTTAATTCATATTCTCCTGCCGCTATATTTTCAAATGGATTGGTTGTTCCTAAAATAGTAATACTTCCTTTTTGTCTCCATTCATATGTATAGCCTGGTGTACCTCCAACAACATCAACAGATATACTTCCGTTTTTTGTTTCAAAACCTGTTAAGTTATTTACCATATAACTAGATATCTCCAACGCTGCTAAAGGTTGTTCTATCGTAAAGTTACTCGAAGTAAATGTACACCCATTACTATCAACAACTTCTACATAATAAGTTCCTTCTCTTAACGCTGTAATATCTTCCGTGGTTTTATTAAATGTTGTGTTATTGGTACTCTTCCATGAAAAACTATAAGGTTTAGTTCCTCCTAAAATAGTAATATCAATACTTCCATCTATTCCTCCAAAACAACTCACATTTGTACTTGATGCTAAATTGACTTCAATTTTAAGTGGTTGATTAATTGTTATCTCATTCTGTGTAGTAGCTCCTTTTATATCGTTTACTACCACTCTATAACTTCCTGCTTTAAGGTTGTTTATTTGATTTAGTTTTACATCTGAATTTAATAAAACTGGGGTACCAGAAGTTATATCATACCATTTATAATCAAAGTCAATTGCAGTTGAATTTATCGGATATCCTCCTGTTACCTCAGCTAATAACTCACCTGTTTCTTCTCCATTACATAAAATAGTTTTTGTAATTTTTATAGCAACTTGAATAGGTAGTGGCTCTTTTACTTCGTATGATTGTGTTATTTCACATCCTTTTGCATCTCTTATAACTACACGATAAATTCCTGCAAAAAGATTATTTATATTTTTAGTATTCATAGTAAAAGAGGCATCGCCTTCTTTTGTCCATTCATAACTATGTGCTCCTTCTCCTCCTGAAGTTGTTATTGTTATTGCCCCTTCATTTTTTCCTGCTGTTTCACAGTTTGTTATAGAAAAACTATCTGTTTTTATTTCAGAAGGTTCATTTATTATAGCATTTGCTGGTGTATCTACGATACATCCTTTGCTATCTCTAACCCAAACTGTAAATCTTCCAATCGTTAACCCATCAATAGTATTATCAACTAAGCTATTTACTGTTTGAAACGATGTTTGATCATCAATAGAGTATTCATATGGTGGGATTCCTCCTCCAATAGCAAGTTTTATCTTTCCATTCTCTGCTCCATAACATGTAATAGCTGTTTTAGTTATGTTTAAAGTGATTGCACTAGGCTCTGTTAATGTTATACTTTTCGAAATAGTAGTAAACCCATCATTAATGGTAACTGAATAATTACCTTTACTGATATTAGTCAATTGATTGGTTGTTTTTCCTATTAATTCTGTTCCTCCTCTAAACCATTTATACGAATAACTATTTGATCCTCCTGATGAATTTACTACTAACGAACCTACTTCTCCTTTACAATTAATCGTTTTACTAATAGTAAGAGAGGCTAATAGTTGTGGGTTTTCTCTTACTTCTATTTCATTTGAAGTTATCTCGCATCCATTTTTATCTTTAACGATAGCCGTATAAAATCCTGCTCTTAATCCTGTAGCTGGATTTCCTGTTTTAGAAAAAGAAGTGTCATTTTTCTTTTTCCATGTCACTGTATAGCTTGGAGTTCCTCCATTTATTACTAATAATATTTCTCCACTAGCTCCTTCAAATACATTATTGTGCTTTACGGAGCTGCTAATAATTTCAATTGGTAAAGGCTCTGTTATTATTATTGACGATGAAACTTTAGATCTACAAGTCGTAATATTTTTATCTCTTACAATAAACCTATACCCAGTAGTATTCGCTGGTAACGAAAATACATTACTATTTTGCCATAGTATTCCTGAACTTTTGTACACTGCATATTGATATGTATTTGATTTCCCTCCTATAGCCGTAACACTTACAGAAGCATTACCGCCTTTACATTTTATAGGTGTTGTTAAACTTACTCTTGAAATAGCTACCTCTGATTGTTCTATTACTGCAATAGATTTTTCTAGACTCCCTTGCCTAGTATCTTTAACCAAAACAGTATAGTTTCCTGCTTCTATATTGAAAGAAGTACTATTTGTAATTCCTGTTAATGTGCTTAGTACTGTTGAGCCTCTTTTTAATATAACAGTATAATTAGGGTATCCTCCTTCAATACTTGTCACATTTATCCTTCCTCTACCTTGATAACAATTTGGTTTTACTGAACTAACAGAAAGTGCTATAGGCTGAGGATTTATTATCTTTGGAAGTGTATATTCTTGTGTACAATTGTTTTTATCTGTATACCTAATTTTGTGAGTTCCTGCTGGTAAGTTAGGTATTACAAAACCACTTACATAAGCTCTACCACTTTTAGTATTAGTAGTGCTTCCATTCAATAGAACTGTATAATTGTAATAATTGCTAAAAGGCGTACCTCCACTTACACTATTAATTTTTATAGATGCATCAGTACTTCCTACTGCGCTAGGGTGCGTAACTGCATTGGAAGGTAAAGTATGTATAATTTTACTTTTTCCACTTATTGTTATTGATTGTGAAGTCTTATTTTTATCTATACAACCTTTAGTATCTTTTATTCTTACTACATAATTAGCGGGTGATAATCCGCTAATTGTAATTTGACCTGAAAATGTTGACGAACTCCAAGTAGATCCATTATTTAAACTATAATAAAAACTACCTGACCCACCAGATCCTGTGATTTTAATTTCTCCATCTTTACTATTATAACATGTTTCATTCTTAACTTTTGAAGCACTAAAAACTACTTTTGGTGGAGACTTTATTTGAAAATCATACGAGTATTTTTCACACAGTGGAGAACCTGTACTTCTATTAAAACCCGTTACCTCAACCCTATAATCTCCCGATGTTAATGTTCCTGATGTTGGTCTCCAATCATACATCCAGTATCCTCCTGAACTTACAAATGAGGTAATTCCTGTATTGTTATCAACAGCAACATATTCATTTGTCAATGTTTTCTTCAGAAGATTAAAATCTATTTTCTCATAACTAAAAATTTGCCTCGTAAAATACAATTTAAAGTCTGCATCTGTACTATAAGAACATGTAGGTTGTTTTATTGTTGGCGCTTTTGCTATCTGTGGAGCATCGGGTAAAAATTGTACTGTAACAGTATTGGTTGTAAAAGAACTGTTACAACTTGGCTTTACACGTATGTTAATATTTTTAGTTAATGCTTTATTTCTATCTGTAGTGGAAGAGTACAAATTAGCTAACTTTAAATCAATTGTAGCTTGCCCCGTTTTATTCGTGATAGTTCTCCAAACACTTACTTGTATAGTTTTAGGACCTGTGTAATTATTTAAATTCCTCTTTGCCTCAAATACAGCCATCATAAACCCTTCACATCTATCAAAATCTCCCGTTCTTCTAACACAACTATCATAAGCAGCTTCTGCAGACGACACAGCATTTAATAAATCTTGATAGTCAGGATGTGTTCTAGTCTCTGTATTTACAGGGTCATAGAATTCCCAAACATACACGTCTGAAGTTGGAGTAAAACCAGAAGTTGCCTTAATTCTAACCGAACTACTTGCACAAACCGTTTTTACTTTTGAAGTACTTGATCCATCAGGATACGATAATGAAGCATTTGGTTTTATAGAGATTCTTGCCCAACCTGTATTTATATCACTTTTATATACTTCATCTTTTTGATATTGTTTATAAAAACATGGAGACGTTACACTTACCTCAATCCATGCTTCTTTAGAACTTTTACATCCAAAAGTTCCATTTCTTCTAGTAATTGTATGAAACTCTACCTTAGTGACTTTTTTAGATACATTAAAAGTAGCTTCATGTGAATAACTTTGGTTGATAAAACGTAACCCATAAATTGCAGGGTCTCTTAAATATTTTGTCGTTCCGTCAGAGAAAAACATTTTTATTCCTCCTAAACCATTTTTGTTAGATCCACAACTTGATGAACCTTGACCTATATACCCATTAACTTTTATGGTATACGTTTGAGCTTGTGATATAATTGAAAAAAATAAGAATAAAATTAAGAGTATATTTCTTTTCATATAGTTTTCTTTTAATAGTTTATTTCAATTTTGTTAAGCGGAGATTTTGCTCCTGACTCAAAAATTGCTTGAATTAAAAATGTATATTTTGTATTTATTAATAAGTTTCTGTCTTTAAACTTATTAGTATCTGCTTTAAAGACTTTATACATTGTTGGCTTTTTTTCCTCTTCTGCTTTGTATAAAATAAACTCTTTAGTGTTTGTTTCTTTGTAGTTCCAATTCAACTCTATATATCTCTCTTCTCTATTTACATACCCTGTAAATTTTTCTATACTTGGTTTAGGTGAATTGTTTAAAACCGTTATTTTTAAAGGTGTTATAGGCTCAGATTCTAGTCCCGATTCATCTATAGTTAAAGCCGTGTATAAGTAAGTTTTTCCAACAATTCCTTTTTCATCTATAAACTTATTTTGTAATAATGGTAAACTCTTTAGCATTTGCCATGGCTCTTTCACTCCTTTTTCTTTTCTATAAATTATTGTAGACTGAGCATCATTACTAGTACTTGATATCCATTCTATTTCAACTCTTCCTTTATGTGATTTAAAAGAAGTGAAAACGGGTGCAGTTGGTGGTACTATATCGGGTCTATTTAATTCTAAAACCTCAGAAAACTCTGATGGATTATATCTTTTATCAAAAGCTTGAACTTTATAATAAATCTTTTTATTTAATGTCTTAATGTTGACTGTATCAACAAAAACACTATTAGGGGTAGGTTCAAATGTTACTTGAGTAAATTCATCTGTTTTCAAATTAGCTTTAAATATCCTATATCCTAAAAAATCTATTTCTGTGTTTTGTTTCCATTGTAATCTAACTACTCCAAGGGAATCTATAGTTCCGTTTAACATAGTTGGTACTGCTGGGGGGATACTATCATCAGGTTGTACCATTTTTGGAAAAGATTCTCGGGTACCTCCATCGTTACCCACAGCTACAATTTTATAATAGTTTATAGCTTGTAAGTTTTCTAACTTAATAGATCTTTTGTTTTTTGATATATTGTCTATTACAGTGAGAAACTTACCTTTTGGTGTATTAGATCTTACTAGTTTAAACTTACTAAGTGTGCTAACTCCTTCAGAAGGAAACTCCCAACTTAAAAATCCTTCTTGATCATTCAATTTTACATCTGTAATAAATGGAGTATGGGTTAATGGCTTTATTCCTTTACCTGAAACAACTTTTGAGTATGGTCCTTCAATACCAAAAGGAGATATTCCTTTAATTCTATAGGAATAGGTTTTATTGTTTTGTGAAAGGCTATCTATGTACATCATTCTATTTGATGGGTTCTTTTCTTTTTCTCCTAAAGTAGCTACTGGTGTACCTAGTAGTTTTTTAAAAGTTTTTCCTTCATTCTCAGATTTTTCAATAATGTAATTGGTATAGTACTTTTTTAAGATCGCTTGATTCCAACTTAGAATAACTGTTTTATCTTTAAAGACCCCTACAAATTCTTGTGGCTCAGGTAGCGGTTTTTTATCTAGTAATCCTAAATATACCCCTCCTGATTTGATCAAGTCTTTTTTCTCTTGTGGTAAAGCTACTCGTATGGTATATAAATAGCGTTCTGTAGGTTTTACCGTATCATCGATAAAAGCCAATCCTGAATATTTTGCTACTTTAAAATCTTGATCAGCTGCATACAGAGCAAAAGTAAATCTCTGTTCTATTACCTGTGCCTTATTTATAATACTCAGTAATCCATTTTCTCCTTCATTCATTTCTACATCAAACTCCTCTCCATATAAGGCTTGCGCAGCTAATGCAGCCTGGTTATTTTCTTCTGAAAACTCTTTCCACTCCATCATTGGATAAGGCTTCAAAGGAATGGGAGTTAATTGCTTTATTACAGGTGTGGATAGTATCTCTTTATCAACTGCTATTGTTTTTCTTTCAATTATATAGCCATATTTATTAGCATATTTCCAAGCTGTTGGGGTCGTTACTCCCCAACGTAATAATATTTTATTTTCAGATACTGTTGCAATTGCTTTTACTTCTGCTTTAATATTACCTATTTCTTTTTGGGCATAGGTTTTTACTGTAATACCCAACATCAGAAGCATAAAGATGATAGGTGTACTCTTCTTCTTAATCATTTAATGGGTTTAAATATTTTAATGAATTTATTCTACTCTTTTTTACCTGACCTGGTAATACGTATTGTAACGTTGCTTTATATTTTCCTTGACGCATGTAAGGAAAAGCTTCCGTAATTAATTTTATATACTGTGACTTTGCATTCCAATTAATATTTGAACTAACTAATTGATATCTCAAATCTTCGTAATCTTCTAAATAATAATACGTGAGATTATACCTGTATGGGTTGTATAAATTTATTTCTCCCGAATAATTATTCTCTAAATAAGTTACATACCAAGTCATCGGTTCCACTCCTTCTACTGGTGGTACTCCCACTTCATCAATTTCTCTACTTACCGAAATATCTCCTTCATATGGATAGTTATTATAGATTAATGGATAAATCTGATTTCTATAGTAACTATCATCTAAAGTTGCTCTTGATACTACTAAAGGTTGATATTTTGTATATTCATTTCCTCTCAACTCTGCTAAATCAAATGCTTCTTGGTAGTCAATACCTGATAGTAATGTCACCCCATAAGGATAAACAATATGTTGATATAAATCTTTATTCTTATTCATATCTCGCATTTTACCGCTAAATGTTTCGTACTTACTTGTTCTGAAGTTATAAACTAACAATTCTTTCTCTCCTTCTTTGCTTATATTACCTTTTGCTTTTCTAGATTTTACTTCGGCTGTATTTTCTGAGCCTCCTCCGATATTTTTAGAGGTATATGTTTCTGATATATTATCGTCTAATTTATCTGCTTCAGATATTAGCTTCAAACTTACATCATATTGTGTTTGCGTTTGCATTTGATTAGATGGTAATGTATATACTATCTGTTTTTTTGCTGAATTATATGTATACTCTTTATATAAACTTTCTCCCGATGCATTAGTCATTATCATTTCTTTTTTCCAACCTAGAGCAGCGTCAAACAAGTATGTTTGCCCTCTTTTTAATTTTATGTAAGCTGTGCTATACTCATCAATAAAGAAGTTTTTTTGCCCCAATACAGGATACATATAATCTATATTTGTTAAAGGTATTGTTTCTGGCGCTTCTCCTGTTGTAAAGTTTACTTCTTTCACTTCTGTAGCTACCTTTCCATCTGACTTTATTTTTTGCCAGCTTCCTCCTTTGTATTCTTCAAAGTGCAATTGAACTTTAGCTTTTAATTGAGCATGTGGTGGTAATATTTCATGCGAATAAAATACTGCCACATCATTTCTATCATTCCATTTTATCTCTCCTACAATGTTTTGTCCATCCTTTGTTACAGAAAAATCATCTAGTAAGATTTTATATTTTCTATCACCTGTATCGTCTGGTAATTCAAATACTTTATTAATTTGTAAATTAAATACTGCTTGTGGAGCCGCAAATACATCTACATCTACACTTCCTTCTTTTGGTGTTAAGTCACTAATTACGACAATACCATCTATAGGGCTTCCGCCTACTATTTCACATTTATCTCCTAACTCAATTTTAAACCTAAACCTTCCTTTAATTAAACCTCCTAACAAGTTATATTTTCCCGCTAAATATCCTCTAAACCATGCAGGGTTTGGCAACCTTGCTTGTAATAGTACGGCTCCGCCTCCTGCTATGATGGGTATCTTCTTTTTAATTCCAAAGAGTTTGAATTTTACGCCTAAAACACCTTGTAAATACGCATACGCTTGTCCGTTAGCGTACCAACCATTCATTCCTATAACTTCTGAAGATCCTTTACAGTAAGCTTCTCCATAGTCTTTTAGCATAATATCAAAACCTATTCCTGCATCAAATCGAGCATAGAAAATTAAAAACTTTAAATCTCCTGTTGAAACACTCATGCTAGATCCAAAAGCCAATCCTTTTCCTGATTCTAACATATTAGCATCTCTCATATAGTTGAGTTCAGCAACATCAACTCCTAAGATATCAGCAACAATTGGCGGTGGTGGTGGACTACCTGGTAAGTTTTCTCCTGTCATGAAGTAACTATCCATTTTTATCTTTAGGATTCCCAAATCAATTTTTACTCCTACTCTATCATCAGGCGTTCCAATAAGCATATGCCATTCATCTGGAGCTACATAAAAATCTAACCACCCTGCTCTTCCCGAAGGTCCTACTCCTTTTAAAACTCCAAAGTTTATGTATACTTCAGAAGTAGAATGAAAAATATCATTGACAAAATCAAATCCTATAAAAACATTTGCTGAAATGGCTGCCGTAGGACTTTGTGCAGGAATTCCTTGCCCTCCTGCTGCTGCAATGCTAGACAAATTGCTGTTTACTGTATCGAAAAAATCACTTGGTAAAGAGGCTATTAGTTCACCAAATCCTTTCATATATATTTCTTGTAGTCCTCCTGACTTTCTAAATGCCATACCAAACTCTACTGTAGCATGAAATAAGTCTTCTGAGTTTTGGGTAATGATTCCTACTGATGCTTTCATCCCAAATGAGTTTTGCTCATATGGTTCATAAATTACTCCTGAAGTTGAAGCTCCTATTTCTGTAAAGGCAGCATCTTTTGCATTTGAATTACCTGCCATACGCATTTTATTGTAGAAGCCTCCACCAAAAGCATTTAATGCAAAACCAGGGAAAATTGGAATTCCTTGTGGCAATGTTACCTTAGCGTCTGCATACCAATATCTAAATGAATCTGTTCTTCCAAAAAGAGCTTTTGCTTCTACTTCTAACTTTATTCCTGTAGAAAACTTAGCCCCAACCGCACCTGCAAACCCTGTTCCGTAAGTTGCATCATCTTCAAAAATGAAAATTGCTCCTTTTAATTGCATACCAGCAACATCCATTCTTATGTACAGGTGCTCTAATCTTACTCCATCAAATTTCCATTTACCTTTGGCATCATCCATTTTAGCTTTAAAAGCTAGTTTTGAAGCTCCTCCATTTCCTCCATCTGACTCTGATGTTAAATTCACTGCAAAATCAAAAACCAATTCTGCTTTATTATCTGCAGGAGTTCTTAATCCTATTTCATTAATTACTATTGGGAAATTTGCAAGTTGTAACTTACCTTTAACTCCAAAATAATCAACTGAAAACTTAGGTGATTCGGTTTGTAAAACCATTTTTTGGAATGTTATTCCTTTAAATTGTATGATACTTTTTGATGTGTCGTTAGATGAGTTTTCATCCTTTTTTAACCCAGAAGCAAGACTCATTGATCCGTTTAAATTTGCTTTAGGCCTAAACTTTCCATCTTTAACCTTCATTTCTACATAAGAATCTTTGGTTAAATGAACATTTGCCTTCCAAACATTAAACTTGATATCTTTTTCTGTTTTTACTGCTAATTTATACTCTCCTGGCTGGAAAACAGCATTGTATTGCAGACTGTCTAATTGAGAAACTGGAAGTACTAGTTTTCCGTCAAACTCTCCTGCTTTTAAGTGATTTGTTTCTATATCTAACAAAAAGTAGTCTAATGAAAAATCCCATCCTGAAGCGGTTCCTTCATTTAAATCGATTATATTTTCTCCTGTAAACTTACCAGTTACTCCTTGTCCATCTATAATTAAATCTGTAGCACCAAAAGCAACTCTTTTATCATCATTTTTCTTTTTAAATTCAGGAGGTAAAACTACTTGAAGTGACTTTACATACACTCCTCTCCACAAATTAGGTTCAACACTATAAAACTTATCTAAATAGGCTTTTGGTGTTGCCTCATCATTTCTTAAATCACTAAAATCAAATACGGCTGTATTTAATTTGAACGTAGTTCCTTCTATACCTTTAATTCCGAATTCAGGTAACGATATATTCACAACCATATCATTCCAATCAGAAATCGAGGTTTTAAAATCTGCTTCTACATACCCTATTTTCTTTTTCCCCTTTTCATCAACAGGGTGTAATAAGCCATTGGCAAATTTCACATTTGCATCTAAGCCCATTTCTTTAAAACCAGAGCAATCAATAATTGCATAGGTTCCTGGTTCTTCCATACTTCCATTTAAGGTAAGTAGTAATGTTCCGCTATTAAAATTAACCGTAAACTGCGATATTAAATGTAGTTTAGCGTCACCTATAATTCCTCCTTCATGAGATAATTTTACATTCGATGCTCCTAAAATTAAAACCTGTTCTCCCCTATCAGGGTTTGTATTAGGTAGCTCTACTTTTAAAAAAACTGTTAGTTCAGAATAAGCTGGTTTAAATACGGCTTTTGCTATTCCTACGGTATATTTTACGTTACTAATATTAACAGGTTTAATTGCTACAGGAAGCTCACTTAATCCGTCTTTTGTTAAAACATCGATATAGTTTTCTGACTCTTCAATACTTTTAAATGTATTGGTAGCCATAACTAACCACTTTTTATTGACTAACGAATCGGCTGTGTTAAACTGAAAACCTTGCTGAGTAAATCGTTGTTGTATTTTTGGTTCTAAAGCTTCTTCAAGCTCGTCAAATTTATCGAGTGAAGAAAAATTACGAAGTGTTTTATTTTTTGCTGTTAAAACTGTTTTATCTACACGCTTACTTGCTGTAGTTATACTGTCTCTTTCTGTAAAATTTGGTGTAGCGAACAACGAAACACTTATAAATAATAGTATTAAAAAACTTAGAGGTAATTTTTTATTCATTTTTTTTGGTTGTTGATTCTTTCTTTTTCTAATATTATTCTCTATTATTTAGCTACTATACATCTTTCTGATAGATAATTTTTTTCTCTAATATTCCTTCAGGCAGTGGTAAATCGAACTCACTCTTAGTTCTCTCTTCCCATATTTTTTCTATCTTACTTGGAGATACTTCTTTAATGTAACTATCTGATAACTTAATGAAATCATACTTTTTAGCTATTTCTTCATTATAAGTTATTAAACCTATTACATCTCGTTTTTCATTATAACCCCAGAGCAAAAATTCATCACCTTTATAACTCCCTTTTGTTTCTACCTTATAGGCGTTACTTAACTTATCAACTCTAATATCTTTAAAAAAACTATTCGAATTATCATCTGATTTAAAACCTTTTAACTTTCCTAACTCTTTTGGATAAGATAATTCTCTGTGATTTTCAATTTCAGGATTTGAAATACCATGACCATAATATTCTGTTATTACCATTTCAATTCCTTCATAAATGGTATATGTTCCTCTCCTTATCTTCATCATGGTAACTCTATAAATTTATTTTCTTTCGAATTAAATACTGCTCTTAGTGTCTCTGTTCCATCAGAGGAAACCTCCCAAAGTTCTGCTCCTTGATTAGGTATATTTTGAGGTGTTTTCCATTCGGGCACTCCTAATCTACCATTGCTTCCTCCTGTAAATCCATTTCCAGTATATGGTGCTTTTCCATCAATAACTGGCAGCTTTGGTACAGAAGCTTTTGGTGTAGGTGTTTTATATCTTATAACACCAAAACTCCCATCACTTAATTTAAAAGGTTTTGTTCCATCATCTAAAACATAATCTAATCGCATTCCATAATAAACATCTTCAAAAGTAGATAAGTGCTTTGCATCTTTAGCTGTGGTTACAAACCCTCCTACTGTATTGTACTTTCCATCCAAGTATTTTTGAATATCTTTTTTAGGGAAGACTTTTTGTAAAATAGTATTACCGTCTGGTAATGGTATTTCATTTCTAATAGCTTCTATTTTAGACATTTCTAAAGCAGACATTTCAGCTAAATCGTATCTTTTTTGTTGAAGTAATTTAAAATCATTAACACTTAAACTATGTTTACTTGCTAGTGAAGCAATATTATCAGAAAAACCTGTTAAAGAATTTACATAAGATTTATTGAATTTAACATTCCCCCTTATCTCTTCTAGGCTTCTAAACCCTATTTCTTCTCCTTTTTGTAAAATATCATTTTCTGGTACATCTCCTTTTTGTACAATTTGTGCACCATCTTCTTTAGGTATAACTTTCTTTTTCTGTAAAACACCATCAACATATCTTGCTACTTCATCTCCTCTACCGTATTGATCAATTACTTTTGCATATTCTTCCTTTAAGTTTACTGTAACATCTCCTTTTTTTATCCCACTAAAAGAGACTGGAAGGTTTATATCAAAAAGTTTATCTGCTTCTTCTAATCCATTTATTAGCTTTTGTTTGCTCTCTGCTCCTGTAAATAATTTCTTTAATCCTTGATAAGAAGCTTCTCCTTTGTATGAAAACCTAGGGCTAACTTTAGCTAAAACTTCAAGGTTAGTCTCTATAATTCTTATTTTTGGAAAATCTTCTAATACTTTCCACGCTTCTATTAAGTCTTGTCTTTGGAAATTCGTAGCTTTTTTAAAGAGATCCTCTAACAGTTTATTTTCTGCCAAGTCATTTTTTAACTTACTAGGAAGATTCTCTAACCAGTTTGTTGAAACATTAATAGCAAAATGTTCATCTAATACTTTTTTTATCTCATCAGCATCATCTAAATCTCCTCTAGCTGACTCATATAATTCTTTGGTTTTAATTCTACTAGCTGTGATTTTAGCATCAATAATACCTCCTCCCATAAGTCCAAGCTGGAGATATGTACTGTACTCTAGAAAAGTATTACAGAACTCTTTATTTTTTTGGCAATATTCTAAATCTCCATACTTAACCATCATAGAGAGGAAACTATTAGTTATATCAACTGTTCCCATTGTAACTCTTCCTACTTTATGTAAAGTAGATAAGTGCCTTAATTTTGTAAAATTCCCTACTGCTGTTAGTGTAAGTGCTACATCAAATACTAACCCTGCCTGATCTAAACTTTTTGATAAATTATCTTTCTTTATAGTTCCTCCAAAGAAAATTGCAGGTATTTTTTTTGTTATTTTAGAAGTACCACTTCCTTCGAAAGTTACCTGAACAGGTTGAAAATAATTAAACTTTAAGTTAGCTATAATCTTACTTCCTCTCTTTTGTTTAATAGTAAAACTATCTGATAAAAAAACAGGATCTTCATAAGATACTTTTGGAAACCATGAGTTACCATCATAGTGTATCCAATATGGAGTTAAACTAGATTCTATATCGGTTATTCTTTCTACATACTTAAAAGTATTAAGACTTTCGTACTTACTTCCAATCCATAATTTATATATAGCCTCTATGAACCTTGTAAAGTTATCTTCATTTCCAACCCATAAGTTACCTGCAGTGTCATCACTTAATTGCATGAATAATTTTTGGAACACTTCTATGTCTTCTAATAAATACCCCAAAAACTCATTAGAGTAAGATGTTACCTCTCCTTTTGGAGCTGTTTCTATGAGATCTAAAAATAAATCTTCATAATATTCGGTAACCCATTTCTTTTCTCTGTTAAGGTATTTTATAGTTCTTGCTATGATTTCAAACCTTTCTTTAGCAGTAAAATATTGTACGCCACAATTAGCTATACTTTTTATTTTTTCAAAGTCTTCCTCAGTAAACTCTTGCTTATTTTCATTTAATATTTCTGCTAAAATTTGTTTTGATTCTTTCTCTATTTCAAACTTGTCTTCTGGAAATAAATATTTTCTTAATCTATTTAATGTTTCTGGAGAGGCTCCTGAATCATACCTTGGTGTATAGATTTCTACATTTTTATACAATAAACTAAAACGATCTCCTGGATTATGACTGTCTATTACAGCCTCTGTTAAACGTACTGGTTCATATACTGATTTTCCTTCAAAAGTTCCTTCTCCTATTATTATACCTACAAGACTACCTTTCCACCTAAAAGAGTACTTTCCTTTCTTGCCAAATATATTGGTGTTAAATTTCATATATCCATCTTCGGAATTGATATATGCGCACCTTATTAATTGGAAAACCTTGTCGGTAAATTCTTTATCATTATACTCTCCATCTTTATCTCCTTGGAACCAATACAATTGTACCCCTGGAGCATGCATTTTTTTCCAATCTAAATGATTTAGAACAGTTCCGCTACCATAATCCATTAAGAAATTAGTTGCTCCTTGACCAAATTGATATTCATCCCAAGTATGTTCTAATCCAAAAATTCCGTGTCCTAATTCGTGTGCTAAAGTTCTTGATTGTTTTGCTACAGTAGTTGCATTTTGAGTAAACACAAAACCAAACTGCCTTTTTAACGGCATAAAACCTAACACATTAGCATCACTTATAGATAAATTGGTTACAAAAACATAGTATGTTTTGTCTGTATAATAGTTTTGTTGTTTTACATAGTTATTAAATACTAATTGTTCATTTGTGTAATGTGATAAAACAGAACTATCCCCAATTTTTAAGCTTCTATTTCCATCTATATCCCAACCATACACTTCATCTGGTAAAATACTTTGCCCAGTTTGAATATTTAATCGAACTCCAGCTTTTCTATATACTTCTGCTGCTTTTTCTTTTAATGCTTCGCTAACTTCAACACCTTCTCCAACTGGTATTAAAGTTATATTTATGCGTTCTAATTCTTTAGATGCTAAGTGTGTTGTTATTAAGCTACCTGCTACATCATACTTCTCATTATCTTCTTTAGACTTTATGACTGCTAAAATCTCTTCATCTGCGTAATCGAACTTTCTCTTTAATTTTAATGTTGCTTCAGTACTATTATCATTCCAAGTAACTTCAACTTTAGCACCATCTTTTGTCTTAAAAATGATGTCTTCTTTTGAAATGCCAGTATCATTGATGGTTACTTTGGCTGTAATAAAATCTTCGCCTTGTATGTCTGATATTGCTTTATATGGTACTTTATACTTTGTACCATTTGCTTCTAAAACTTTATACTCTTTTTCAAAAGTTACAGAAGTGTTTTCTGGTAATGCATCAAAATAATATTCTCCAGATTTCTGAAAAATAACTGTAACTCCTGTTGCGGTTATTGCATTTACATTACCTTCTTCATCAGTACCGTTTGTTGTATTGTTTGCAACAGCACCTCCTTCAGCTCCTTCTTCTTTTGTAACAGTTCCATCTTCTCCTACCGACCATACATCTCCATTGGCACTTTTTATACTTATATCATCATCACCTGGTATAATAGCTTCTTCTCCATTTGTTCCAGTAATGACAATCGCTCCATTTGCATCTATTTTCACTTCATCTATTACAAAATCAACTTCTACTAAATCGTTCTTTATTCCATCATCTCCATTAATTCCATCAGAAATATCTGCATCTACAGTGGCTGATGCTCCCTTACCAAATTCTGGATCATACAATGTTACTATTTCTCCCTCAGCGAGTTGATTAGCAGTGTTTATTAAAATATTTGAAAATGTTACACCGAACTTAGCAAACTTTAAATAAGGTATTGCTACATAACCTTTTCCTGAAATTCTTCCATTTGATTGGCTTTGAATTTCACTTATCGTAATCTTAAAATCTCCAGCGGTAATTTCATCTCCTATATTTAACCCAGGATGTGGATTTCTATTTGAAATAGCAATCTCATCAGGTACTATACCGCAATTATAATTTGAGTCTTCATTTTGTATCAAGTCTGTCGTTACATATTGCAACTCTGAATAGTCGCTAAACTGATAACTACATTTTCCTTTTACTTTATATTCATAAGTAGTTCCTGGTTTTAAGTTCCATATAGTTGCCCAACTACTGTTAGTTCTTTTGGTAAACCAATTAGCATTCGCCTTTCCGTTTTCTCTGTAAGCTATGATATATTCTGAAAAGACTGTTGGGTCTTGTTCCCAAAAAACGTTAATTTTAGAAGTTCCTTTAGATTCAGCTGTTATGTTTTCTGGCACCTGACATGGTACTGTTCTTGAAAACCAAAAAACCTCACTATATCCTTGGTTTTTAAATAGCCCTATTTCTTCTAAGCCTTGCAGTGCTTTTACTCTTACTCTCCAAGCATATCTTCTTCCTGGCAGTAGCAAAGGCTTATCTGGTCCATAAATTAAGCTCGTTCTTCTAGTTGTTTCCTCATAGATAGGAATTTGTGACAAAAATGCTGTTTGAGGGTTTACTAAATTATCCCAAACTTCAACAATGCTAAATTCGTACTCTACATTACTAACATTAATATGACGGGGCGTCCATTGAAAAAAGATATTTTCAAAATCTTTAGGCTCAATATTACTTCCAGTTACTGGTGTATTAAGTATGGGCGGTTCATTTTTGAATATAAATACAGTAGTACATTTCTTGGCTGATAATTTGGCTCCTGATATATAATCATACACCTCAAAACAAAAGTTATAACTTCCTTCTGGTATTGTTTGTCCATAAACAGAAGAACTTATTCCTTGTATATTTTCAATTTTGTAATATGGTGCTAACTCTGTATTTCTTAACGTTAAGGGTATTCCTCCTTCTAAAAATAAATCTTGAGCACCAATAACAAAATCTTTGCTTGAAAAACGTATGTTACCTCCTTCAAAATACGTTTTTAATCTTATTTGACGATTTGGTATTGTTAAATCATTTAAAAAAAATTGTACTGTTATCGGGCTATTTAAACTAGTATCATCTGCATAATTATAAAAATTAACTGGTGCAGGAGCTTTTACTCTTGGTATAATACTAACAGGAAACTGTTGAGCAAAAATGCTTTTAAAAAAAAACAATAAAAATGAAATAAGGAGTAGCTTTCTTTTCATACAATAAGGCAAAGGGTTAATCTGTATATTTTAATTCATATTGATTTTCATCAATATGTTTTTCTGATTCTTTAGCAAAAAAGTCTATTACAAAACCTTGCAAATATAATTTTATTTTCTTCTTTTTCTCATTCATTTTAAACATCTTATAAACTTTTGATGCATTTAATTCTCTAAACTCTTTGAGTACGTTTAAATCTTCTTCTACCATCTTAAAAGTTTTATATTCTTCTATTTTTGAAACAATCCATCTATGAACAAGTAATTTTTTATGAGACCTTCTCAGTACTTGATTCATTTTGTTAAATTCGGCTTGTACGTCTTTTGGATATGAAGCTCTTTCTTGTGGGGTTTTATACCATAAAATATGTTTTCTTATTTCTTTCTTATTTTTCAAATAGTCTTGTTCTGTTGGATAATCTAAATAAATGGCACTTTTATAAACATCTGCTAAAGCTTGGTATATAAGTTCGTTATAATCTTTTAAATATTCTTTAGATTTATATATATCATCAAGTAGTTGAATTACCTTTATCTTGTATACTCTATTGTTTTTTTCTTTAGCTATTTTTATCCTTTCCTCTTGAAATCTTTTATTTATTTCTTTAGGAATATTTTTAAAGTTTTTAGACTCTAATAACATATTAACTCTCAAACTTACCTCAGAAATTGTTCCTTCATATAGAGAGTCTTTATAAACAAATCTAATGGGTTTTTTAACCTTCTTTTCTTTTTTCTCTTTTTTTGTCTTTTCTCTTCTTTTAAATTTTAAATCCTTTGAATTAAAAATTCCAAAATTATAAGTATAACCAAACGTCATAGTTATACTTTTATTAGAGATATTAGTTGAATTTCTTAACTGAAAAAGTCCGTTTAAATTAAAATTATGTCTTTTATGGTATACATATCTTGCTCCTGTCCTTAAATTAGTTACTTGACCTTCTCTATTTCCTTTATTAATACTTTCGTTATAACTTAACGAGCCATTTAGTTTTAGTTTTTTTTCTAAAAAACCTTTAGTTACAAAAATTGTAGGTCCAAAAATTAGGTTTTCATCTGTTATTCCTAACTCACTATAACTAGCATTAATGGCTCCTGAAATTGTTAAATCTGAATCAGGATACCCAATGGTATATGCTCCTGTCAAATTATAAAACGAAGAGGCATCTTCTTCTCTAACTTCATCACCTATTTTGTTTACAGCATCTTGAAAAGACAAACTAAGGTTTAAATTTTGTTTAGTACTTGTGGTTTCTTCTAAAGTATAGTTTACATTCACATTTGCATTTTGTGAAATCTGACTTATATTATCTTGATCCAACTCTTCCTCTATTTGAGATACACCATTAATAAAATCGAATTGATTTTTAATATTAGTATAGGATTGAAAATTAGAATAACCTGCACTTATGTTTAACTTTTCACTTGCATTGTATCCTAAGTTTATAGAACTAACCAATCTACTTAACTGAATGGCTTTTGTATTATCTATATCATCTTTTTGTAAACCTCCATTTAAGTTTATAGATAGCTTATCTTTAAAAATGGTTTGAGAAGCGTTTACAGTTAAGTTCTCTAAATCATTATTAAAAAAATACCCTCCTAAAGTTCTATAATTAGGGTCAATTAGCTCATACCCTAACCCTATTACTCCTCTTCCTACTTTATAAACTAAATTTAAATTATACGCTTTATAATATTGAGTTGTTGGATTACTTGACAATAAAAAAGATGCAAAATGATTACTTTCTCCTTCAACTCGAATATCTTCGGTTAAAGCTGATAAAGCCACTTCAGCATTAAATTTTAAATCTTTTAAAAAATTTAGTTCTGTATTAAAACTTAGTACTGTATTATCTTTAGGTAAAACTTCTTTTTCTATTGGGATTGGGTTATTTAATGACTCGGTATCATCTTTCGCTCTAAAAAATACAACTCCTGCTGTTAACTTATCAAACTTATATGAAGCTTTAATTCCATAACCAATTCTCTTATAATTTGCTTCTCCATTTAAATTCTCTTCATTAAATTCTCTTTCTTTTAAAAACCTACCATACATTAAACTTATTTTTAGTTTGTCTTTAGGTGACAAATCAAAACCAACACCTGTAAACTGATGTCCGTTTAATGTATAAGGAGAAAAACTCATATTTATATCGCCAATGTGTGCTGTTACCCATTTATAGCTTGGGTGAATACTTAACCTATTAAAAGTAAATGGTGTATTTGCTTGAAATTTGCTGTTTGAATATGAAAAAGAAACTGGAATATTATAAACATCACTAATATTTAGATTAACATTTCCTGACAAAAAATAGGTAAAAGGTTCTCTATTAGAATTTCCATTATAATATATTGTATTTACCCCAACACCTCCTGTTAATTTAAACAATGATACCTTGCCTATTCTATCTAAATTTTGACTATAGATAAAAAGGGGTAACAATAAAAAAAATAGTACTATATTTTTCTCTCTATTCAAACAATTTTAATTGGATGGTAAAAGAAAGATTTTTTAATTCAAAAAACAATTTTCTCTTCACTTTTTAAAATATAATTTAAAAAGCTGTTAATAGTTAAATTAACAGCTTTTGTCTTTAATAGTTTACTACCTACATTAAGGTAATAATAACCTTATATTTTATCGTCTACTATAGTTTGGTGCTTCTTTAGTAATCGCTACATCGTGTGGATGACTTTCGTTAATTCCACTGGCTGTAATACGAACAAATTTTCCTGTGTTTTTTAGGGTTTCAATGTCTTTTGCTCCACAGTATCCCATTCCTGCACGTAAACCTCCAACAAACTGGTGGATGCTTTCTTGTAATTCACCTTTATATGCAACACGTCCTACAATTCCTTCTGGAACTAATTTTTTAATATCGTCTTCTACATCTTGGAAGTAACGATCTTTTGAGCCTTGTTTCATTGCTTCAACAGATCCCATTCCACGGTACGATTTAAATTTTCTTCCTTCATAAATAATAGTTTCTCCTGGAGATTCTTTGGTACCAGCTAATAGTGACCCCAACATTACACTGTCTGCTCCTGCTGCAACAGCTTTAGGAATATCTCCTGTATAACGAATACCACCATCAGCAATTACTGGAACTCCACTTCCTTTAATAGCAGCTGCTACTTCTAACACTGCTGAAAATTGTGGAAAGCCTACTCCAGCAACTACACGTGTTGTACAAATAGACCCTGGTCCTATTCCTACTTTTACAGCATCTGCTCCTGCTTCTACTAAATACTTTGCTGCTTCAGGAGTTGCAATGTTCCCTACAACTACATCTAATTCTGGAAATTTTGCTTTTACTTCTTTTAATACAGAAACTACTCCTTGTGTATGCCCATGAGCTGTATCAATAATTACTGCATCTACTCCTGCTTTTACTAAAGCTGCTGCTCTATCAACCGCATCGTGTGTTACACCTAATGCTGCAGCCACACGTAACCGTCCATACGTATCTTTATTTGCTGTTGGTTTTTGTGTTAATTTGGTAATATCTCTAAAAGTGATTAAACCTACTAACTTATCATTATCATTAACAACTGGTAACTTTTCAATCTTATTTTCTTGTAAGATAACTTCGGCGTCTTTTAAAGAAGTTCCTTCTGCTACTGTTACTAAGTTTTTAGAAGTCATTACCTCAACGATAGGGCGCTCGTTGTTTTTTTCAAAACGTAAATCACGATTGGTTACTATTCCTACTAACTTTCCTGCTTCATCAACAATTGGAATTCCTCCAATTTTATGCTCATGCATTGCTTGTTTAGCATCTAAAACAATAGCGCTTAACGATAAAGTAATCGGGTCGATTATCATACCACTTTCTGCACGTTTTACCTTACGAACTTCTTTAGCTTGTTCGGCAATCGTCATGTTTTTATGTAACACTCCTATTCCTCCTTCTCTGGCAATAGCAATAGCCATAGCAGATTCAGTAACAGTATCCATAGCGGCAGATACTATTGGAACATTGATTGTTATGTTTCTTGTAAATTTTGTTTGGATTGAAACTTCTCTAGGAAGTACTTCTGAATAAGCAGGAACTAATAAAACGTCATCATACGTTAATCCTTCACCTAGTATTTTAGATTGATGAGCTTGCATATGCAATCAATTTAGTGTGTTGTTAATTAATTGCATGCAAATATACTACAAATAATATAAAATACATCTTTAAATTTAAGTTAAGTAAACCATTATTTGCGTTTATTAGTTTATTTTAGCCTTTTAAACAGAACGTTAATAATTAAGTTTTGTACGCTTAAGACTTCTTACTTGCTTCTTTTTTAAATTATTTTTAGTTTTACTGTCATATTTTAACTCTTTACTATTCATAAATACTGGTAATTAATGGAAAAAAACACTTTTGAAAAAACTAGGGAAACGGTTACTCATACAAATGGAGTTTATCCTAAATTATCTAAAGAGCTAATAACAGAAATTAATAATATGTTGTCGTATGCTATTTACAATGGCATTATTATTAATACAGAAGTTAACTCCTTAATTGAAAGTAAGGATTTAAACGATTTAATTAATGCACATAATATCTTAGTGAAAAATATTGCTCCTGCTACACCGAAATCGATAGAATACACTAAAAAACTACGTGATGAAGAGAAGCATAAGTCTATTTTTAGCAAGCTCCCTACTATAAGAAATCTTATTTTTTTAGCACTTTTCTTTTTAGGTTTACTTGTTGTTACTGCGATTTCTCCTGATGTTAATAATAATTCATTAGATAAAGGTTTGATGAATAACTCGGGGCTATCGTTACTTTTAAATCTTTCTTTTTTAGCTTCAGTTTCTGGTTTAGGTGTTGTTTTTTATTTGCTAAGAAAAGTTAGTGATGCTATTAAGGAATCTACCATGGTTTCAGAAGAGTCTATTTCATATGTAGCACAAATTATTCTTGGTATTATTGCTGGGCTTATTATGTCAGAAATTATTTCATTTTACTCCACAGAACCTGGAAATATTAATCTTTTTAACAAGGGGGCTTTGGCTTTAATTGGAGGGTTTTCTTCAGAAGCTATTTTTAGTATTCTAGAAGGAATTATAGATAGAATAAAATCTATTTTTATCGTGCCAAAAACCAATGCAAAATAACTTATAATTAAAATAAAGAGGTTGTTACACCAAGTAATTATCAATATAGCATAAAGCATACTAACCAAACTTAGCTCAATTATAGTAGCAACCTCTTTTTAATTTAAATTTTATACTCATGAAGTATTTTTACTTAGCTATTCTTAGTTGCTTTCTACTTTCTTGTGCCAGTATTCCAAGCTCTACTGTAACACTTACTAAAGAAGTTATTAAAGAAGCTGATAATATGCATCAGCTAAATGTATCTTTAGTCAACAAACTTTTTGATGAGCGAAAAGAAAAAATCAATTTATTTATTGAAAATAAGTACACCCCTACACTACTAAAAAAGTTTGAGGGTTTATTACCTGATTCTTTAGATTACAAAAAAGAGTTACCTAATATTCTTAGTAGTATTGTTCCTGTTATTAATCGCAAAAAAGACTCTCTTCAAAGTGTGTTAAATTCACAAAGACAAGATATTTTGAACCAGCTAAACTCTAATTATAGTGATTATAGTAAAGCTACTACTTCGCTTCAAAACTTAATTAATTCTGCGGTGAAAATAAAAACTAAAGAAAGTGACGCTTTGTATGCAATAGATCAACTTACAGGGGATAAAATTAATATACAGAAAGTTGAAAACACCATTAATCAAAGTATTGATAAAACTGGAAATGCTCTAAATAAATTGATAACCATTGAAAAAGTAATTACTGAAAAATAACGATTATGAATTCTATAGATTGGAACAATATAGCTAAAGAAGCTGCTTCACAAACTGATGCCGAGTTTAACAAACAATTGGCTAGTTTAACTAATTTAAAACTTAGTGAAGTAGATGCTTTTATTAAGGAAAGTAAAATCACCAATACTAATGCTATAAAAACACTAAAATTAATTGATGATGCTACTATTAGTAACAATGAAAAAGCCAAAGCTATTTCTAATATCGAAAATGGCTTTGGCTTTGTAATAACTTTAGTTTCTAAAATAGTATAACAACTATCTAAAAATGGTGTTGTCTTTTATAAACGCATTTTTATAGCGTTCACTAAAGAGTATTTTTTCTCCATTATCTAAAACAATAAGGTTATCTTCAAAATAAATTTCATTTATTTTTTTAATGTTAACTAAGTAATTTCTATGCACTTGTCTAAAGTCTGGATTAGATAACATGTCTTTTAGCTTGGTTAACGATAACTTTATAAGGTAGTTTCCAGAATCACAAATTAAACTACAGTATTTTTCTTTTACCTCTATGTAGTTAATAGAAGACACATCTACTTTAACAACACTCCTTTTCTTCTTAATAAATAAAAAAGCTGGACTTAATACGGCATTTTCTGATGCTAAACTAATACTGTTGTTTTGTTGATAACACGATTCTATTGCTAATTCTAAAGAGAATAACAACTCTAATTTATTATATGGCTTTAATAAATACACCAATGGGTTGGTTAGCTTTGCTTCGTCAAAAACTTCTCTCCCCTGCATACTTGTTAAGAATAAAAAAGGGATATTAATTCCTTCTTTATTCAAGCGGTGAGCTAACGAAATTCCGTCTGGTCTTCCATTTATCATGATGTCTAAAATAATAACATCAAAAAAGCGATTTCTGATTAGCTTTTCTGCTTCTACTGCATTTTTTGCTAATGATACTTCGTAATCATTATCTTCTAAAAAAGAAGAAAGTTCTAAAGCTTCTTCTTCTGAATCTTCTAGCAATAGTAATTGTAATTTCTTCATAATTTTATGCGCTTGCGTTGGGTAACAAAATTCGTATAGTTGTCCCCACTTCCAACTTACTATCTATGAGTAGTTTTCCGTTATTCTTTTTAATTAGTGTTTGACATAGTAGCATACCTAAGCCTACACCTTCTGATCTGTTAATTTTGTCAATACTTAAATCTTCTAATCCTTTTATTTTTGCTAGTTTTTCTTCTGAAATTCCAAAACCTGTGTCTTTAATTTCAATTGTACTAAATTCTTCAGAGTCGTTATAGGTTTTTATTGCTATTGTACCGTTTTCTCCTGTATACTTTAGTGCATTATCTAACAAATTTCTCAATACTATTTTTAAGGACTCCTTGTCTGCTTTTACCAAAATAGTTGCCTCTAACATTGTTGTTAGTACTATATTCTTAGCTTCTGCAATTTCTTCAAAGTTATAAACAGCTTGTTCTACCAACGGTTTTAAAGGATATTCTTCTGCTTTAAATGATAATTGGTTGTTTTGTTCTAACGACCAATGCAATACATTATTTAATAAATGACTCGTGCTTTCAGTTAATGCAATAGCGTTATTGGTAGTTTCACTTACCGCATCGTATTCTTTGTTTTTTAACTGTCGTTTTAGCTTTTCATGTTGTCTCTTAATTGTATTAATTGGCGAACGTAAATCGTGAGATACTACAGAAAATAAATAGTCTTTCGTTTTGTTAGCTACGTTTAACTCCTCTTTTTGTTGGGTAATAAACTTATTTTTACTTCTTAACTCTCTATAAAAATAGCCTAAAAGTCCTAGAAAAACTAATAAGCCAGAAGCGCCAATTACCAAACTCTTTTGTACTACTGCTTGACGCTTTAACTGTTCTTCTTGTACTACAATTTCTTGTTGCTTTTGGGCTACGGCTAATTGCTTATCTTTTTCTGTAAGCTCCCAAATTTTATCACGATTCCAAATAGAGTCTTTCCAACGACCATACTCCATATAATACTCTACACTTTTTTGGTAGTTCTTTCTATTCTTCTCTACAACCGCCATGTTTTGAGAAGTTAACTGTTTAAACTCTAGATTAGGATAGGACTTAGCCAAACTATAAGCTTCTTCAAACAATGGAATAGCATCACTATCTAAATACTGATTGTAATATACATTTGCTAAATCCATCTTAGCTCTTATTAAAGACAATGTATCCTTTTCTTTTATAAGAGAAAGCTCTTTTTCGAAATATTCTTTTGCTTTTGAATACGATTTTTTATGAATATAAACTATACCTATATTATGATAAACCTTTTTAGCAAACTTATCTGTTGTTTTTACGTTTAAATTCTCCCAATTTTTATAATGAGCTAAAGCTTTATCATAATCCTTTAACCTTAAGTGTATACTTCCTAAATTAAGCTCTTTTAAAGCTTTAAAATCACCACTTTCTGACACCAAAGAAATACTATTCAAAGCCTTCTTTAAAAGCTTTTTTCTAACCGCTGAAACACCTTGAATATAATTTAAAATGTCACGCTCCTCTATCGTTGATACCTTTAAAAGAGACTCATTAATATGCACATAACATGAATCAAACTCACTATTTTTATAAAAAGAAAAGACTTTACAAAACTTACTATTTTCCTTTTCTTTACATATAATTTCTGCTCTTTCTTTTAAAAACTCTAAATCTTGAGAATATATAACATTGCAACTAATTAATAAAAATAGAATAATTTTTTTCATTGTTAATTTCCATCTCCATCTTCAACTACAGGCCCTGTTACAGTACCTCTATCCGTTTCTGGATCTTCGTTATCATCACGTACAAAAATCATATCTACCGGCTCCGTACCTGCTTCTAATACATAGGTAAACTGTACATAATATAAATCGTACTGACTAGCTTCTTCATCACAATTAAACTCTACTCTAAAATCTCTACACAAATAAGTAACAGTGCTTCCATTTTTATCTAAAACTTTTACCTGTTTAACACCATAATAATTTAAATAAATTTCGTCTTTTTGAAGTTGTAAACCATTTTGGTTTGTTACTGGATTTAGCTTGTTTGATGGAATATAAGCTACCGTTGTAACCGTATAATCTGATGCTCCACTATTCTCGTTTGAAGAAATATTAGTTAACGGTCCGCTAGCTATCTCGCCAGCATTAATATTCATATTTAACTTTTTAAAATCTTTTAATGTTAATGTTACTCCGTTAACGTTTACTGGGTTTCCCATCTTTTATGTTTTTTTAAATTTGGTTATTGGCTAAATTTACAATAAAAATACTATTTAGAAAACCCACTTAAAATAATTTTTAAGTGAGGTTTTATGTATCCTATTACCTTTCTTGTAAACGAAGAATACAGAAAGAAAAGTAAACTAATAAGAAAGTTATATTATTTATTGTTTTTTAAAATACAATTGCTGAATAATAACAATTATTGAAGTAGCATACACAGCTGTCATTAAAAAACCTGAAGCCATTATTACATATTTCATCCAAGTAATACCTGTCCACATTACATAAATACCTCCAAAGGTACATACAACTGAAATAAAAGGTTCTATCATTAAAAACAGTTTCAGTTTCATAGAAATACTTGTTGTAGACAAAATAATTGCCAATAAAAAGAAAATTACTGAAAGTGATAAAATATGATTGTGTACTAATGTTTTAATTTCTCCAGAAGATTTTTTAAACATCATTTTAGTAGCCTCTTCATCGTCTTCATTTCCTAAGTAGCGTTCTTGTATTCCTTTTGAGCTAGCATTGGCCGTATCTTTTACAAAAGAAAGACCTCCAAAGTACCCTATACTTAACGTAACTACAAAAACGAATATTAAATGTTTTATTTCTTTAGGAAACTGATGAATAACTCCGTGAATCTGCATTTATAATACCTTATTTTGATGAAGAATTACTAAATTTTGAAGGAATGTATTTACAGCAATAGTCATTGATGAAGCAGATATTGTTGCTCCAGAAATTGCCATAATATCTTTTTGATACTTTAGCTTATCTTTTGATGTTTTACCTTTGAATTGCTTTAACCAACGTTTGCTACCTATTTCCCCACCATAATCTTCACGATAAATTAACACCTTAGTTTTAGCGATAATTAAATTTGAATCTAATAAAATTAAATAGTCAAATTCGTCTGTTTTACTAGGTGCTTTATCAATAAATGCATAACCAATAAGTTTTTCATTAGCATTTATTTTAAACAATTTTTCTCCTTTTATTTTACGTACAAGTTGGGCATTAACTTCATCTGATATTTCTACTTTTTGTAAGTCAAAATTCTCTACATCAAAAGTTTTGCTAATTTCTTTAGCTACTTTTTTTTGAATATTTTTTGGAATAACAAATGATAACAAGCTAAAAGAAGTTATTAATAGTACGAAAGGAAATAGTATTTGTTTTCTCATGTTGCAAAAATATTAGAATTAGTCTAAATAAAAAAACAAAAGCCGAATCAAATTACTAGAATTTGGTTCGGCTTTATATTTTTTTAAACTTTTGGTTCTCTTAGAACCAAACTCCAAAACCTAAGTTTAGTTGTTTTGTTGTTGAATTTCCTGTTACTGCATTGTTTTTTAATTGGTAGTCTGCTTTAAATGCAGCTCCTGGCGCAACTTTATAAGTTAAACCAAACGTCCACTCATCACGATCATAAGCAAGGTTTTTATTAATTCCTCCTTCTACAGATGCATGTGTATTAAAATCTTCATAACGAGCAAAAGCGTATAATTGTTGCTTTTTGTCTAAAGATAATAAGTTATAAGCAGCTTCTAAATACCATCCTTGTAACTCACTTCCTAATGCATCTTTAGAGTTATCTAAATCATATAATGCATTATATTCTTCAGTATCTGATAAACTAGCGTGTATAAATTGACCACGTGCTGTAAAACGTTGGTATGCATAACGAGCATCTAAACCAAGCATTGCAATTCCTACATCAGCTCCGTTAATATCTTCTACAGCTCTATCAGATTGTGTTCTACCAAAGTATCCTGATAATCCTAAACGTAATCCTGGTAACCCGTAATAATCTAATTTACCTGAGAAATTAATATTGTTCATTTTAGATTCAGCTCCTTTTTGACGACCTCCTCTTAAACCATTAGATCCTCCTAACATCCCAGTATATTCTCCTGTAGCATCATCGAAAGTTCCTGAGTTAAATCCGTTAAACATATAAGCTTGGTAACGTAAAGAAGCTTCGTCCCATTTACCAGATATTCCTAAACCAATTTCTCTCCATGTTGTTGGTACAATTGCTTTATCCATACTCGGTCTTTCAACTCCGTTGAATGTAGTTGGTTCGTGATATTCATTTACTATACCCATTGGTACTAACATTAAACCTGCTCTAACATTTAAGTTATCTGTTAAACCATACTGTAAGAATGCTTGCTCAATGTAAACTTCTTTTACATGCTCAAATTCAATTTCTGTAATAAACTGTGTTCTTTCGTTGAATTTGTAACCAAATAACATTACTACTCTATGAACATCTAAATTAGTTTCTTTACCTGTAGCTCTGTTTAAGTGTACTTCACCATAACCTCCTACTGTTAATCCTTTTTGACTTAAATTAGAAGATAATAAACGCTGTGCAGCATTTTGTTGGCTTTGTGGGTTTGTTGGAATACTATCTTTTGGAGCTGTTTGCGCCGATGCGCATAAAGATACTCCTGCTAATAAACCTAAAAATATTTTTTTCATTTTATTTAGATTGATTTTAAACTATTTTTGTTTTACGACCGCAAAAGTAATAGAGATAATTAATCTAACAAATTTTATTAAGACTTATTTTAAATAATATTTTATCTACCTTAAAACTGATTATTATTCAAGATTTTATAGAACTATTTTTTCAAATAATAAACTACAGCTTTTCGTATATCGTATGCTATTTCTTCCTTTTTAGGTTTATAAACGTTAATAACCTCTGACATTTTATCTGAGAGCATTGGAATATCGAGTCCTCTTAATAAGTAATCTGAAAAAGCAACTGTGTACGTTTTATCTTCTTCAAGTTTACCATTTTTAAGCATCCACTTCCCGTTCACTTTGTTAGCATTAAATCTTTGTAAATAAGCACCCGTTCCTGAAGCATCTACCCCAAAATTGAGTACTTTTTTTAGCAGACTTCCTTTAATCTCTACTTTTAAGACCTCACCTCCATATGGTAGCACTCTAAAAATATCTACTGCATTAATATTTCCTCTTAACACGTCGTCTATTCTTACAGAGCCTCCATTTACTAAAGCACAATCAACTTTATTATCATATGCTAAACTCATAGATTTTGCTATGATTTCCCCCATATTAGTTTGTATACTTCTAATCGTACTTTCTCTTGCATCTAACGGTTCTTTTGCTTTGTATATTACCTCGTAAGGGTTAGGTACTACTTCTTCAATTTTATCTTCTAAAACTAACTGCCATTTTTTAACAATGGCTTTTACTTTCTCATTAAAAGGAATAGTATTATTAATCTCTTTTAATTCAGATTTAAAATGTACTTCTTTTGTTTTTGGGCTATACTCAAACCTATGAATATAAACTGTTTTGGCATTAGCATCAGCCTTTGTAATTACCACCTCACCTACTTTATCGTAACTATTTGTATGCTCATGCCCTCCCATTATTAATGGTACGTTTGGTAATAGCTTTGCTATCTTTTTGTCTTGTATAAGAGAAGCATGAGTTAAACCTATAACTACATCAACTTGGTTTTTTATTTCGTTATAAGAACGTTGCATTTCTTTGTACATATTTCCGTAGTATACATAGTTTCTTGGGTTTGACGGAATACAAACACTTATAAACCCAACCTTTAATTTAGTTCCATCAAAGTTTTTAAATTCTTTAATATAATATTCCTTTAAAGCTTCTTTTTTACCATTAATAACTTTAGAGAAATAAGAATGTGTATTATCAACATTATGAAGCACATTTGCTGAAATCCAATCAAAATTACTTTCATTTAAACGTTCTTGAAGGTTTGTATAACTTACATCAAATTCATGATTCCCAAATGCTACTACATCAAAATTCATAGCATTCATAACTTCTACCATTTGTTTCCCTCTCACTCTACTCCCATTGTACTTCATTGTTCCTAATAAAGAAGGAGATAAAAAATCCCCTGCCAAGACTAACATAGTGTTCTTGTTTTCTTTTAATAGGTTTTGATGCACCGTTTCAACTCTAGCCATTCCTCCATACATACCTCCTTGAATTGGAGCTATCTCATATACATCGTTTAATTGAATTATGTTAAAATAAGTTTTACCAGCTTCTTTTTTAGACTGATGTTTTGTTTTTTGTGTAGTGATTCTGTTCCTTTGAGAACTGCAATTAATTAAAAAAGAAGCTACTAATAATAGTAGTAATACCCTAAACTGTTTCATTTGATTTCTCTTTAAACGAAACCAAATTTACAAATTCTAATGAAGATATTGACGAGTATTATTTCTAATCATTTTTCGATATTCTACCAATTCTGGAAATTGATAAAAGAAGTTTATTTTTTTGTGTGCTGTGGTTCTAGGTTTTTTAATTCTCGGTCTTAGCACAAAAGCGGTCCAACTTTCAACAATATCTTCTTCTGGACTTTCGGCAGCATAGTCTGTGAGGAACTCTGTACGATTATTTAAATATAAATCATACAGTTTTTCAACACAGTTTTCCTCTGTATAATAATTTGCTTCTGTGTAGCAATATTTTCGTTGAATAACATCCCAACGATTTAACAGTGCTCCTTTCCAAAACAAATTGACAAATCTATTAATGTAGCTATTTTTGTAAGCTTCTCCTTCCAATGTTAAATATAGCTCACCTTCTTTTTGCTCTCTTTTATTGGTAGGTCTTATTTGAGTTCTATTTAAAGTTAATAAATGTCCAAACTCATGTACTAATGTATAAACAGACTCATGAAGCCTTCTTTTATCTTTAGTTTCAAAATTAACATCCCTAATATCAATTTCTAATTGCCATTTATCATTTTTGGAACTCAATGCAACTAAAGCCCCTGTTTTTTCATCTACCCCATCTGTCATTAAAACGATACGTTTTATATATTCCTGAGTGAGCTCTTTTGGAAAAATCCTATTAAACTCACTCCAGTAATAAGCTGCTAAATCATCACTTACAGACTGATTTTCAATTACTCTTCCTTCTTTCACATTCCACATCCCTATTCTTTCTCTATCGATAGATTGAGAAAAAGCTGAAAAAGCTAAAAAAAAGAAAAAAAGAAAAATAATATTTAGTTTCATAATCTTTTAAAAAACTTCAAGTGCTTTATTATATGCACTTTCAAAGCTCATTGGTTTTATATTTGTTTCTACTTTATTTGTTGTAAAATAAGACAATAATTTTTCAGTAGGCATATTGCCTGTTAATTCATCTTTTGCCATTGGGCAACCTCCATATCCTTTAATAGCTCCATCAAAACGTCGGCAACCTGCTTTAAAAGCACTATCAATTTTTTCGTGCCATTTGGCTGGTGTTGTATGTAAATGAGCTCCGAATTCTATTTGAGGGTAACTAGGTATTAAGTTTGAAAATAAGTAATCTATATCTTCTGGTGTTGAGCTCCCAATCGTATCTGACAAAGATAAGATTTTAACTCCAAAGCCCGAAAGTTTTTCTGTCCATTCTCCTACTACCTCAACACTCCAAGGATCTCCATAAGGGTTTCCAAACCCCATTGACAAGTAAGCAACTACCTCTTTATTACTTCTATTGGCAATAGCTAAAACCTCTTTCAATGTATCTATTGACTGTTCTATTGTTTTGTGCGTATTACGCATTTGAAAATTTTCTGATATTGAAAAAGGATACCCTAAGTAATCTATTTCTTCAAATTGGGAAGCATCATTTGCACCTCGCACATTCGCTACAATTGCTAATAGTTTACTTTTAGTTGTAGATAAATCTAATTTTGATAAAACTTCAGCTGTATCTTTCATTTGGGGAATTGCCTTTGGTGACACAAAACTTCCAAAATCAATTGTATCAAACCCCACTTTCAACAGTGAATTGATATATTTTGCCTTTGTCTCTGTGGGAATAAAGTGACTTTTAATTCCTTGCATTGCATCCCTTGGACATTCAATAATTTTAACACTGCTAACCATTGTGTCAAATATACATATTTTGATTCGTTTTTTTACCTAGCTTTACCTGTCCCAATTTGGCTTTCACAAAACAACACTCAATCAATTAATTATCAATAAAATACTAAACAACAGAAATAGAAATCTGAAAATTATTTATTTTTATTCTTATAAACTGTCACAATTTAAAAGTTAAATTGTCTCTAGTATAGAATGATTTCATTGGAGTCGCAACAAACACATATCAACCAACTAATCGAACGTTGTAGAAAAAACGATAATTCTGCACAAATGCAGGTATATCAGAGCTATTACAAAGCTATGTATAATACATCATATCGTATTTTAAAAGACGAGTTCGAAGCAGAAGATTTAATTCAAGAAGCGTTTTTAACCGCTTTTACGAAATTAGATACTTTTAAAGGTGAAGTTACTTTTGGTGCGTGGTTAAAAAGAATTGTAATTAATAAGAGTTTAACCCAATTAAAAAAAGTTACTCGATATGATGAAGTACGAATGGATGTGATTCCTAGCCATGAAGTAGAAGATATTGAGATAGATTATAGTTCTTTAGAGGTTAAAAGAGTTATAAACTGTTTACAAAGCTTAAAGGATAATTACAGAATTGTATTGACCTTAAACCTTATTGAAGGTTATGATTATGAAGAAATCGCTCAGATATTAAATTACACCAATGAAAATGTGCGAACAACAGTATCTAGAGCAAAAAAGAAGTTAAAACAAGTATTAACAGCTAATACTAATAAAACACAAGTATATGGAGGATAAACTACATCAGTTTTTTAAAGAAAATGATTTTGATGTTTTTGAACCTCATCAAGGACATTTAAATCGATTTCAACGAAAACTAGAGTCGCCAAAACAAGCTAAAAAACCATCTTATTTTTGGATGAGTATCGCAGCTTCAATAGTATTAGTTTTAGGGTTTTACCTTGGTAGTTACCAACAAAAAAACACCTACGACTTAGCCGATATTTCGCCTAAAATGGCAGAAGCTCAAAACTTTTTTGTTACAACTATAAACCAAGAGTTAAAAGAAGTTGAACAATATAGAAGTTTAGATACTGAAATGGTTATTGAAGATTCTTTAAATGAAATTGAAGAGTTAGAAGACCAATACAAAACTCTCTTAAAAGAACTATCTAAAAGAGAAAACAAACATCAAATTATCAGAGAGATGATACAAAATTATCAACAACGGTTAGATGTATTAGAAAAACTTCTTTTACGATTAGAGTTACAACAAAACCCTGCTAAATTAGAAATATTAGAAGATGAAATTATATAAACTACTTTTCCTACTGCTATTCATTCCTACACTTTTAGTAGCTAATGATAAAAAACACGAAAAAAGCAAAAACATACGTAAAACTTTTTCTGTTAACAAAAATGCAACCTTATATATTAACAACAAATATGGTAATGTTAATGTAACCACTTGGAACGAAAACAGAATAGAGATTAACATCAAAATAACAGTTAAGGGTAATGACTTATCTAATGTTGAACGTAGGTTAAAAGCAATTGATGTTCAATTTGAATCTACTCCTAGTTTAGTAGAAGCCAGAACCATTATTGAAAAAACAAAGTCAAGTTGGTCTTGGTGGGGCAACAATAACACAAGCTATAAGATTAACTACTTTGTTAAGATGCCAATTACCAATAATGCCGATTTAAATAATAAATACGGAAACATTGAGCTAGATAAACTAGAAGGTAAATCTAATATTAATTGTAATTATGGTAAAGTACAAATTGATCAATTATTAAATGAAACTAATAACATTAATTTAGATTATTGTGGTACTTCTGAAATTAACTTTATAAAATCAGGAAACTTAAGTGTTGATTACTCTAAGTTAGCCATTCTAAAATCAGAAAACTTAAAAGTAAATGCCGATTATTCTACCATGAAAATAGGTACAGCAAATAATGTTGACTTTAATAGTGATTATGGAAGTATTTCTGTAGATGATGCCTCAAACATTAATGGTAGTTCTGATTATGCAAGTATAAAAATAGGAACCTTAAGAAAAAACTTAAAGATTAATACCGATTATGGCGGTGTTAGAGTTAGAAATATTGAAAAAGGTTTTGAAAACATTGTTATTGACGGAAGCTATGCTGGTATTAAACTTGGTACCTATAGCGATAACAACTTTAACTTTACTGTTGATTTAGATTATGCTGGATTTGGGTATCCTGAAAACCATATAAATATGTTTAAAAGCATTAATAAATCATCTAAAAAACATTACGAAGGTACTTTTGGTAAAAACAACTCTAACTCTACTATTACTATAAAATCTAGATACGGTGGTGTTTCTTTGAAATTAAATAATTAACTAATAACTTACAAATTATACTAAAATGAAAAAATTAGCAGTCTTATTATTAACACTTTCTTTTAGCTTTCAAACTCAAGCACAAAGCTGGTGGAGTTCTAAAAAAGTTAAAGGAAATGGAAATGTCATTACACAAACACGCACTATTAAATCGTTTGACAAAGTAAGCGTTGGAGGTTCTTTTGATGTCTATTTAGTAGACGGAACCGAAGGTAAATTAACCATTGAAGGAGAAGAAAACATTTTAAAATACATTGAAACAGAGGTTAAAAAAGGAAAGTTAAATATTAACTTTAAAGAAAATACCAATATTAAAACTACAAAAAAGTTAATAATTACTGTTCCTTTTGAAAAAATTGAATCGGTTGCTTTAGGAGGATCTGGAAATGTTATTGTAAAAAAATATATAAAGGCTGATGAAGTTTCTTTTGCTTTGGGAGGATCAGGAAATATTATGGCTAGCGTAAATGCTAACACTGTAAAAGCATCAATTGGAGGCTCTGGGAATATTAAATTAAAAGGCAAAACAGACAATCTTAAATGTTCTATTGCTGGATCTGGAAATGTAAAAGCTTACGATTTAAATACCAGCTCATTAAAGGCTAGCATTGCTGGATCAGGAGACGTACAAACCTCTGTAAGTGGTAAAATTAAGGCTTCTGTTGTGGGATCTGGTAGTGTATACTATAAAGGAAAACCTTCACACATTGACAGCAACTCTGTAGGATCAGGTGATGTGATAGACAAAAACTAAAACTCCAGAAAACAATTATAAAAAAATCCGCTGTAAGTTTACAGCGGATTTTTCACATTTAAAGCCCCATTAAATAGCTTATTTGTAAGATACTAAAACATCTCTAGTATCTAAAATTTTTGTCACATAATCCTTAAACTTTGAATAATCTTCTGGTTTTATCAAGTCGGTAGTTACATGCGCCACTATACCTACTTCTAGTTCATTTTTTTTTGTTAATTTATATGAAATAGAAAATGTATGATTCATAAAAGAATAATTAACATCCTCTGGTACATCTACAAACTCTTGATTATCTTTTAAACTTATTACTATTTTCTCTATATAATCGTCTGTGTTTTCATATTTCCTATAATCAATAGGATATAAGCGTTTATCTAATTGGATTACTGAATTATTATAGGGGTTTAAGTAATATGGTATTTTGAAAGTAAGTAAACTTCCTACTTTATTAATCTTTATATCGCTTGTCAACTTAGTTTTATACGTTACATCTCCTTTTTCTTTATTGTAATTTATACTTTCTATATTAATAAGCTTAACTGGATTAGTACTTCTGTTAGAAATTTCGTCAAGTATTTCATCTTCTAACAATTTTCCTTTTTTATTCGTCAGTATATCAATATAATAAGAAGCTAAATGTCCTGATACTTCTGTAATTAATTCTATATCAGATTCTTTTTTATTCAACTCTAGTTCTGTTACACTTTTAAAAGTAGTCTTTTCTCTAGAGACATTATTAAGCTTAAACAACTCATAAATATTTATTTTAGAATTATCGTAAGGTATTTCTAAGGCTGTAGCTTCACGAAGAGACATTGGTAAAGACTTATAAGGAAGGGTTTTGTCTGTAAGTTCTAAAAACTGATCTTTGCCATCTATTTTTACTTTTACAATACAATGGTTGAAATCTGTACTAGGAAGAAGTAATTGATTTTTCGCATAATCTGATGTTAATATCAACACCATATTTACATCTAATTTTGCCTTTTTAGCCAAAACTAAAAATAATGATGAAAAATCTTTGCAATCACCTAATTTAGTTTTTATTGTTTTAGACGGTTTTTGAGGAACATAACCTCCTTGCCTGAAACTTACATGGCTATAATTTAAATTATCTGTAATGTAATAATAGATTTTTTTTGCTCTTTCATTTTCAGACAATTGATCATAACCTTCTGGAAATATTTCTTTAAATGTTTCTTCAACTCTCTTATCTACTCTTAATTGTTTTCTTACTATATCTGAATACCATATCGCTATATCATTCCATGAGCTAATGGAACTTATACTTAATCTTGTCACAACATCGTTAAAAGCTGGCATATAATCTTCTGAAACAGGAATACTTGGCGCATTTTCTAACTTCCATTCATGAATATAGTATTCTCCTTTTTTATACTTATTATACTCTACTCTTCCATTTTTTACTAGATGATTTACTTCTTTATCTAAAGTTAAAAACCTATAGACACTTCTTACCACAGGATGGTAGCCATTAAAACTATGACTTAATATATAATCCTTATAAAACCTTCCATAAGTTGAATACGTTTTTTCATAATCGATATAAATAACATCTTCAACTTCTAATCCTGTAAAAACTAAGTTAGATCCCTTGCGATCTGCTGGTACTGATTCTCCATTTGGTTTTATTATTTCTGCTTTTTTAATTTGATAGTCTCCTGATAAACCAAGATTATATTCTTTAAATATTTCAACCCCATTCTTAGAAGTTACCTCATAAATAAACGTTTCTTGAAGTTCACCCCCGCCTCTTTTATAACTCAATACATTTGACTGATCTAATAAAATATTAACTCCGTAATTATTAACTGTACCTTTTCCTCTGCCTTCTTTAATAAAATTATAAGGCTCTTTTAAAGCAAACTCACTTAAAGCTCTTTTTTTATTTTCCAAATCATTAATTCTACCTCTAAGCTTCTTATTAGACGGACTTCTAGTTAACGCTTTTTTATATAAACTTATAGCTTTATCATTCTCTCCTATTTGAGTATGTATATCTCCTTTCAACTTAAAAAACAAAAATGAATTTGGATAATTTATAAGTGCTTTTTCTACAAAAGGCAAAGACTCCTTAAACTGGTCAGTATCATGCAATACCTGTACTAAATCATATATAAAATTATTATCATCTTTAAACCTATTTATAACCTCTGTGTATATCTTAACAAGATCCTCAATTCTATTATGTTTTTTGTAATAATATGCTAAATATTTTACCACTTCTGAATTTAATTCAGATTCGTTGTACTTTTCAAGTATACTTATTGTTGCATTATCGTCATTAAATAGTTTTGAGTAAAACTCTGCAAAAACAGGTTTCATAGAAGTTGGTAACGTACTATCATTCAACAAACTATCTAACTTATTTCTCATTTCCTGTCTGTTCTCACGACGTAGCAAGATCATAAACTCCGATACTGTTTTTATAAATGGGTAATCTACAGAGTTTCCTATTTTTTTTAGTTTCTCTTCATAATTTTTAATATCCAACCTCATTAATTCGTCAAAGTTTTCATATTCTAAAATAGAGGATAGATAATAATTCGGGTCTTCTCTTTTAATATTGTTTTGCAACTTTTTAAGGGTACTTTGATCTCCTTTAGCATCATAACATTTTATTAAGCATGATTTAATTAAAGAACTCTTAGGATGCTCCTTAGACCATTCCTCTAAAAGATGTATTGCTTTTTCTGTTTTACCATTTCTATAATAGGTAAGAAACAAACAAAACCTTGTTAAATTAATATCATTTTTTAAATCTTTTATTTTTTCTTTAAAATAAGTTTCAATACTATGAGGTTTTAGTATAGCATTAACTTTTTCTAGACTACCTTTTGTATATTTTCTATTTTTAAAAGATATATTATAATTCTTAAGAGGTTTCTCGTTTAAATCCTCTAATCGTAATATAAAATAAGGAGTGCTCCCTTCTGTAGCTAATTTAACTAAAACTCTATTAACACCTTTTTGTAAATTTACCTCATAAGTATACGCATCTAATTCTGTAATATATTTATCGTCTCCTTCTAGAATTAATACATCATTTAACCATAGCCTTATTAAACCTCCTTTACCTAGCTTTAACTTTACTCTTTGACTTTTTGGAGAGTTAATAAATGTTTGAGCATAATGAACACCAGAACCATATTCAGAATGGTTAGTAAAAAAATTATATGGACTAATTTCATTAGGTGATTTATACCATTGAGTATCTCCATTGCTTTGAGCATCAAAAACAACTTTATTTGATACCTCTTCTTCTGGTGGGTATGGCATATCTATACCACTAGAGTTTAAGTTTTCAAAAACACCACAATATTCCCAATCATTAATAGCATTAACCTTATTCATTAAGGAATAATATTCTTTCCACTTTTTTTGATGTCTTTTAGATATTGCTTGCAAATAATAAAGTCCATTCTTAACTGTAGAGTTTTGTATTTTTGAAGCATCTATTAAGTGCGGTAAATTAAATGTTTCAGAACTAAAACCTGTTTCTAAATAATCACTAAAGAAATAAGTCATAGTCCAATTAGAAAACATGTAATTTTCATAATTTTTATAAGTCGTTACTTCATTTAAAAAATTAGAGTCAGACTGCATCATTCCGTTTTCACTTTCCACTAATTTTTTTAACATCAAAATCTCAATGTCTTTCTCAGCATCTAATTGGTTAACCAAATTAAGAGCCTCTTTTCTGTTATTATCTAAAAGAGCATCCCATACTTTCACATTTTTTTGAGCAGTAACGGTAAGTGAAAAAAATAAAAAAAATAAACAAGAACAAAGGCTTCTTATTCTTGAGTAAATAAAGTAATAAGTCATAGTATATAATTATAGCATTTTTTAAATAGTTTCAAACCTAAAAAAATAGAATAGAATAACCTAAAAATAAATAAAAAAATCCGCTGTAAGTTTACAGCGGATTTTTTATTTTAGGACAACACACTTTTTTTCTATTGTAACGAAGCTAAACTAGCTTTAATCGTTTCAATTTTAGCTAAGGTATCCGATTCTTTTTTACGCTCTAAAGCAATTACCTGCTCTGGTGCGTTGCTCACAAATCGCTCGTTAGACAACTTCTTTTGAACCCCCGTTAAAAAACCTTCTGCACGTTTTAGTTCTACATTTAGTTTTGTTAGTTCTGCCTCAACATCAATCGTATCTAATGAAATTGGGACAAAATATTCGTTTGACTTCACGCGGAATGAAGCAGCTCCTTCTACTTTGTCTGATACATAAGTAACTTCGGAAGCATTAGTTAACTTTTGAATTACCGCATCAAAATCTTTAGTATAGTTTTCGTTATTTACCACAGCTAATTCAACAGCATCTTTAAACGAAATATTTTTGTCTTTTCTAATCGTTCTAATTCCTGAAACCACCTCTGTTGCAAACTCAAAATTAGCTATCAATTCTTTGTTTGTTTTCCCTACAGTTGGGTATTTTGCAATAATCAATGCTTCTTCTGGAGTTCTTTCGGTGATGTGCTGCCATATTTCTTCTGTTAAGAAAGGCATGAAAGGGTGTAATACTTTCAAGTTATTTTCTAACACTTCTATTACAGCTTTATATGTTTTAGCATCTATCGGCTGTTGGTATCCTGGTTTTACAATTTCTAATAACCAAGACGAAAAGTCATCAGTAATTAATTTGTAAATAGCCATCAACGCATCCGATAATCGGTATTTACTAAAGTGGTCTTCTATTTCAAGTAATACTTTATTAAACTTCGCTTCGTACCAAGCTAAACCTATTTTAGCTGTTTCAGGTTGTGCTAAATTTTCATCTACTTCCCATCCTTTAATTAAACGGAAGGTATTCCAAATTTTATTAGCAAATCCTTTTCCTTGTTGACATAAATCTTCGTCAAATAATAAATCGTTTCCTGCTGCAGCACTTAATAATAGTCCTACTCGAACTCCATCTGCACCAAAATCTTCAATTAATTTTAAAGCATCTGGTGAGTTTCCTAACGATTTGCTCATTTTTCTACGTTGCTTGTCACGTACTAATCCTGTTAGGTATACGTTTTCAAACGGACGTTGATCTTTGTATTCATATCCAGCAATAATCATACGTGCCACCCAAAAGAATAAAATATCTGGCCCTGTAACTAAATCGTTTGTTGGATAATAGTACTTAATTTCTTCATTTTCTGGATTACGGATTCCATCAAAAACAGACATCGGCCATAACCAAGAAGAAAACCATGTATCTAATGCATCTGGGTCTTGTTTTAAGTCTGAAGCAGTTAATGAGATATTCCCTGTTTTTTCTTTTGCTAATTTTACTGCATCATCTATATTTTCAGCTACTACAAAGTCTTCTTTACCATCTCCAAAATAGAATGCAGGGATTTGTTGTCCCCACCACAACTGACGAGAAATATTCCAATCACGAATGTTTTCCATCCAGTGACGATACGTATTTTCAAACTTTCTTGGAAATAACTTCACCTCTCTATTTTCTCCTAAAACAGCATCAATAGCTGGTTTTACTAGTTCTTCCATTTTCAAAAACCATTGGTCTGATAATCTTGGTTCTATTACTGCCTTGGTTCTCTCTGAAGTTCCTACTTTATTCGTATGAACTTCTGTTTTCACTAAAAATCCTTTCTCTTCTAATTCTTTGGTGATTTCTTTACGAACCACAAAACGATCTTTCCCTTCATAATGTAATCCGAAGGAGTTTAAGCTTGCATCTTCATTAAAAATATCAATTATTTCCAACTTATGCTTATCTCCTAAAACTTTATCATTTTCATCATGAGCAGGTGTTACTTTTAAACAACCTGTACCAAATTCAACATCTACATACTCATCTTCAATAATTGGAATTTCTCTATTACATAAAGGTACAATTGCTTTCTTTCCTTTTAAATGAGTGAAACGTTCATCATTCGGATTGATACAAATAGCTGTATCTCCTAAAATAGTTTCAGGACGTGTAGTTGCAATGGTTACTTTTTCATCAGAACCTACAATATCGTACTGTAAATAGTATAAATTCCCTTGACGCTCTTCATAAATTACTTCTTCATCAGAAAGTGTCGTTTTTGCTTCTGGATCCCAATTTACCATACGGTATCCACGATAAATTAGTCCTTTATTATATAAGTCTACAAATACTTTAATTACCGATTCTGACAACATAGGATCCATCGTAAACGCAGTACGATCCCAATCACAGGAAGCTCCTAGTTTTTTCAACTGATCTAGAATAATTCCTCCGTATTCATTCTTCCATTCCCAAGCATGAGCGAGAAACTCTTCACGAGTTAAATCATTTTTATTAATTCCTTGTTCTTTTAACTTCGCTACTACTTTTGCTTCAGTAGCAATTGAAGCATGATCAGTACCTGGAACCCAACATGCATTTTTTCCTTGTAAACGAGCTCTACGTATTAATACATCTTGAATAGTATTGTTTAACATATGCCCCATATGTAATACTCCTGTTACATTTGGTGGTGGAATAACAATAGTATATGGTTCACGCTCATCTACTTCTGAATGAAAATAATTATGTTGCATCCAGTAGTCATACCACTTTCCCTCTACTTCTCTAGAATTATATTTTGATGGAATATTCATATATTATATGTATCTTTATGGTTAAATAATTTAACATTTTTTAACCTTTGGCATTGTTTTTGAAATTCAATTAGCAAAAATACAACTATCTGTGAGGTACAGAAAATTAGAAGTTGTTTTTTTTATAACTTAAATAAATAATACTAAATTTGTAACGGTTAATACCCTTAAAAAAATTAATTTTAACATTATGAAAACAATTTTATCATTTGTAGCTGTTTGTTTTATTACTTTAACAGTAAGCGCTCAAGAATTTAAATTTGAAACTGAGACTATTGACTATGGAAAAGTAGTTCTTGGGTCTGAAGGGAAGCGTGTATTTGAATTCACTAACGTAGGAGATGCTCCATTAATCATAGAAGATATAAAATCAACTTGTGGTTGTACAGTTCCTACAAAACCAGAAAAGCCAATTATGCCAGGTGAGAAAGGACAAATTGAAGTTTCTTACGATACTAAGAGACCAGGAGGTTTTTCTAAGGCTATTACCATTATTTCTAACGCAAAGAAAAAAAGAAAAATGGTTAAAATTAAAGGTTTTATCGTAAAAAGTTAAAAAACACAGTAAGCCGATAGTTAAAAAACTACTTTATAAAAAAACTCAACCAGATTGGTTGAGTTTTTTTTATAACCTTTTTTCTAATTTAAATACAAACTTCAACTTAACACTTGCCCTTTCTACTTCTATCTTTATTTTCTTTCCTGGTTTGGTATGAAACATATCTATAATCTCATTTAAATGAAACTCATGTGCTGCCTTGCCATTTATTTTTTTTATAACATCTCCCTCTAAAAGCCCTACTTTAAATGCAGGTGAATTCACTACAATTTTATCTATTTTATATTTGGGCTTAAAACGATAAAAGTAACTATTTACAAATGAAATGACATTTTTTTTAGGTGTTTGATCACTTGAGTTATAAGTATCTACATATTTTGTTAAAGCTTTTTCTTTTATTAATTCTTGCCCATCATACACTACATGCAACCCACTCATATTATAATAAAAACCTTGTTTTAAAGAAGCATTTTTTTTGAGTATCACCCTACTATTAGGGTAATCTATCCAAACTTTAAAACGTTTCAAAATAGCTCCTCCAATACTACCATTTCTCTCTTTAAACTGTCTTGCATTAAATGTAGATGATGAATCTAAAAATGATGCGGTTGGTTCTTCTATTTTAAACTTTCCTATTACTACTTTTGGAATCCTACTACGGTTTCCATAAATAGTTCCACTAAACCCTTCCCCAATTATATCTTTAAAAAATTTTTTGGGCGTTTTTAACTCATCTTTTGTTCCTTCAAAAAGCCACACAGCATCACTTCCTCCAGTATCTATTAATAATTTTACTGGCAACATATTGTTTCCTACTGTATCTACTTGCACTTTTGTATTTATATAAGGCTTATTCCTATAAAACTGTAAAGGAAAGCTTTCACACTTTTTACATACAGGTTTCTTATATGTTTTTGGATTATAAAAATCTATTCTCTTATTAACATAATTAATTCTAACAATAACATCTTTTAATAAATCATACCCTATAATACCATGAATTGTCGTTCCCATTTTTGCTGAAATATCAAAAGCATCTTTTAAAATAACGTACAATCCTTGGTTATAACTTACTATATTTTTTATTCTGAAATTATTTCCTCTCGAAAACAATGCTTCAACAGGCTCTCCGCTTCCTAACCCCCTAATAAATACTTTTTTCACATTATTTAATCCAATACTATCATTTGACGTCAGGTTAAATAAAATTGTTTTGTTTACCCCGGTATCTAAAATAAATGATAATTGATGCCCATTAATTTCTAACGGAATAACAATTAAATTATTTATTAAACGAAATCTTATTGACTGTTTATCTGTGTTTTTTCCAAAAAATTGAAATTTTCGTTGCGAAAAAACAGACACACTAAAAAATAGCATGAAAAAGTATAGTAATAATTTATTCAAAGTAAAATAGTTTTATGGTTTAGTCTTAAATATACAATCTTCATTTCATAATTTCTCTTTTTTATGATTTTTTTAACCGTTTTTTTCCTTAGAAACAACCTGATTTTATCAAAAATATTTCGCAAATTTGCCAATCAAACAACTAATTAAATACAACATGCCATCTATTTCTAGTAAAGGGAATGCTATGCCTCAATCACCAATTCGTAAATTGGTTCCTTATGCAGAGGCAGCAAAAAAAAACGGAACAAAAGTTTATCACTTAAATATTGGTCAGCCAGATATTAAAACACCAAAAGTTGCTTTAGATGCTGTAAAAAACAATACTTTTGAAGTTTTATCATACGCTAGGTCTGAAGGTTCTGAAAAGTACAGAATAAAATTAGCTAACTACTATGCTAAAAACGACATTCATGTAACCGCAAATAATATTATTGCAACTACCGGAGGTTCAGAAGCTTTGTTATTTAGTATTGGAAGTATCACAGACCCAGGAGATGAAATTATTATCCCTGAACCTTTTTATGCTAATTATAATGGGTTTTCTACTGCTTCGGGAGTAAAAGTAGTGCCTGTTATTTCTAAAATTGAAAACAATTTTGCCTTACCTGCAATTGAAGATTTTGAGAAATTAATTACTCCTAAAACCAAAGCAATTTTAATCTGTAACCCTGGAAATCCAACTGGATATTTGTATAGCAAGGAAGAAATTGAAAAATTGAAACAAATTGTATTAAAACATGATTTATTTTTAATTGCTGATGAAGTATATCGTGAATTTACATATGATGGTGAAAAACATAATTCAATAATGACTTTAGAAGGTTTAGAACAAAATGCTATTATGATTGATTCTGTTTCTAAACGCTATAGTATGTGTGGTGCAAGAATTGGTTGTATTGTTTCTAAAAATGAAGAATTTATCAATACTGCTATTAAATTTGCGCAAGCACGTTTAAGTCCGCCAACCTATGCTTTGTTAGCCAGTGAAGCGGCTTTAGATACACCTCAAAGTTATTTTGATGAAGTTATTGAAGAATATGAAGATCGTAGAAATACATTAATTACTGAATTGCAGAAAATTAATGGAGTAAAAGTTGCAAACCCTAAAGGAGCTTTTTACTGTGTAGCTGAATTACCAGTAAATGATACCGATGATTTTGCACAGTGGATTTTAGAAAAATTTAACGATAACAACGAAACTGTTATGGTGGCTCCTGCAAGTGGATTTTATTCTACCGAAGGTGAAGGAAAAAATCAAGTTCGTATTGCCTATGTTTTAAATAAAGTTGATTTAAAACGTTCGGTTAAAATACTAAAAACTGCTTTAGAACAATACAATAGCTAATTGAATATTCAAAAAAACATATCTTTAAAAGAATACAATACGTTTGGTATTAATGTAAATGCCAAACGTTTTGTTTCTATTACTTCAGTATATGAATTACAACAACTTGTAAAAGAAGAAAAAGACATCTTTTTAATTTCTGGTGGTAGTAATATGTTACTTACTAAAGATATTGAATCTTTAGTCGTTCATATTGATATTAAAGGAATTTCGATAAATCAAGAAAACCTTAATGATGTTCACATAACTGTGAATGCTGGTGAAAATTGGCATGAGTTTGTATTATGGTGTGTTTCTCTAAACTATGGAGGATTAGAAAACTTATCGCTTATCCCTGGAAACGTAGGCACATGCCCTATCCAAAATATTGGAGCATATGGAGTTGAAGTAAAAGACACTATAACAAAAGTAGAAGCTGTTGAAATTGAAACAGGAAAGTTAATTTCTTTTACTGCGGAAGAATGCAAATTTGGATATAGAAGTTCTATTTTTAAAAATAATGCTAAAGGAAAATACATATTAACTTCTGTTAGTTTTCAATTGACAAAAAATAGTCATAAACTTAATATTTCTTACGGAACAATAGAATCTGAATTATCTTCAAAAGGAATTACAACTCCTACCATTAAAGATATTTCTGATGCCGTTATTACTATTCGCAAGTCAAAATTACCCGATCCAAAAGAAATTGGTAATAGCGGAAGTTTCTTTAAAAATCCAGTGATTTCTAAAAAAAAATTTGAAATACTTCAAAAAAAATACCCTAACATTCCCTCATATGTGATTTCAGACACTGAAATTAAAGTTCCTGCTGGTTGGTTAATTGAACAAAGCGGATTTAAAGGAAAGCGTTTTGGTGACTATGGAGTACACGAAAAACAAGCCTTAGTTTTAGTGAATTATGGTAATGCTAAAGGGAAAGAAATTTACAAATTAGCGCAAAAAATTCAACAGACTATTAAAGACATATTTAATATTAACCTTGAAATAGAAGTTAATATCATTCAATAAAAAAAGGAGCGCTAGTATAAATTAGCGCTCCTTTTATTTTATTTTATGTAATTAATTATTATTCTTTATCAAACAAAGTTTTATAAATGAAACCTCCTGCCACTGCTCCTGCAATCGGTGCAATCAAAAACAACCACACTTGTGATAAATAACCTTCGCCAGCAAACAATGCTTGACTCAAAGAACGAGCTGGATTTACAGAAGTATTTGTAATGGGAATACTTATTAAATGAATAAGAGTTAAACCCAAACCAATAGCAATAGGTGCAAAACCTTTTGGCACATTTCTATGAATACTTCCTAAAATAATTAGAAGGAAAAACATAGTTAATAAGAACTCTGTTATAAAAGCTGCTGTTAAGTTATAACCTCCTGGAGATAACTCTCCATAACCGTTTGCTGCAAAACCTCCAAGTGATTCGAAGCTGTCTTTATCTGTTACTATTAAATATAAAAAAGAAGCTGCCAACAAAGCACCAACTAATTGAGAAATGATATATGGAAACACCTCCTTTGCTGTATGATTTCCTCCTGCCCATAAACCTATAGTAACAGCAGGGTTAAAATGGCCTCCAGAAATATGCCCAACAGCATACGCCATAGTTAATACTGTTAAACCAAATGCCAATGCAACACCTGTAAAACCAATACCTAACTCAGGAAATCCTGCTGCAAAAACAGCACTACCACAACCTCCAAAAACTAACCAAAATGTTCCGAAGAACTCAGCAAAATATTTTTTCATATTCATGTTTTTAAAATTATATTGATATATAATTAAGACCCTCAAACACACAAAAGTCACAATCTTATAAATCTCACTTAATTTCATATAGAAAAAATAGGAAGTTTGTACCTTTGCAAGTACAAAACAATATATCATGAAATTAATTTTTGTTACCATAGGATTATTAGCGTTAGCATTTGCTGGAATTGCCATTAAAATTTGGGCAAAAAAAGACGGAGAGTTTGCTGGTACTTGTGCTAGTCAAAACCCAATGTTAAATGAGAGTGGTGAAGCTTGTGGGTTTTGTGGTAAAACCCCAGATCAGTTCGATACATGTAGCGAACCACAACATAATTAAGCTAAGCAATACTCAACTAACCATTTACTTTCTTTATGATTTTTACAATTCTGTTCTACACTTTTGTAGTAGTTACAGCTATTCAGGTACTGTATTATTTATTCTTTTTAACTTTTGCTTATGGTCAAAATAAAATAAAAATAAATACCGATGTAAATATCCCTGTATCAGTTATAGTTTATGTAAAGAATAATGCTGATGTCTTAATTGATTCTATTCAAAACTTAACAAAACAAAAATATTCTTCTTTTGAAATTGTTTTAGTTAATAATGCCTCTTCAGACAACTCTCTTGATATAATAGAAACGTTGCAGAAAAAACATTCCAACATCAAAGTAGTTAATGTAGAAAATACTGAAGCTTTTTGGGGGAATAAAAAGTACGCCTTAACTTTAGGCGTAAAAGCTGCTACTCATGAGCATCTCTTATTTACAGAAATAAATAGTAAAGCTTTATCAAAAAATTGGATTCATGAAATAGCTAGTAATTTTTCACAAGAAAACACTATCGTAATTGGCTATCAAAAACTAAAGCGTAAGAAAAACTCGTTTAGTAACTTGCTCATCCGTTTTAATCATCTACTTAGAACTATTCAATCATTATCTTTTGTGAAATTCAGGAATCCGTATAATGCTACCAACCACAACTTTGCCTACACTAAGAGTGTGTTTTTTAAAGTAAATGGTTACATTAATCATCTAAATACATTTATTGGAGAAGCAGATTTATTTTTAAAAGATGCCGCAACAACTAATAATACTACTTACTCAATTAAACTAGACAGCTTTGTAGTTTCAAACAAACACCTTTCTTTTAAAGAATGGTTTTATTCACAAAAACAAACGTCAATTCTTTTTTCTTTATACAAATTAAAACCTCGGTTTTTTCTCAGACTTTTTACTCTTACAAAGCTTCTTTTTTATCTTTTAGCAATTTATACAACTATTCTTAACTGGAAGTTATCCCTACCTTTTATAATTAGTTATTTTCTTATTCAGTACGTTGTTCTTGGCAAATCAGCCTCCAAGTTACATGAAAAAAATATTATTCTATTATTACCATTTCTTGATATTTGTTTAGTATTACTGCAAATTAGTATCTTTATATCAAATCAAATTTCGAAACCTACGCATTGGAAATAAATCAAGAGAAAATACTACATCACATTCAACAAGCAAAAAAAGGAAATCAAATATCCTTCAATTATTTATTAGATACTTTTTGGAGTAGTGTATATGCGTTTCAGTTAAAACAAACTCAAAACGATAATGATGCTGAAGATATTACCATTCAAACTTTTTCAAAAGCTTTTGATCGAATTAAAACTTTTGATGAAGAATATCAGTTTAAAACTTGGTTAATTGCCATTTCGAAAAATGTTTACATCGACTCTCTTCGAAAGAAAAAATCTACTATTTACACACAAACTACTGAAGAACAAGAAAAAGAGGTGTATTCCGTCGTTGATAATGCTCCTTCACCTGAAGATAAAATTATTACCGAACAAAACTTAGCAAAACTTTTAAAAGACATTAAAAAGTTAAAACCTAAGTACCAAGAAGTCATCAATCTTCGTTATTTCCAAGAGCTAAGTTATAAGGAAATTTCTGAACAAATAGAAGAGCCTATGAACAATGTTAAGGTTAAGTTACTACGTGCTAAAAAATTATTAGCTGAAATAATAAAGAAATCATAAATTGCAAAACCTTTAAAGTTCAGGTTTTTATGATTTTAAAACTATTTTTTTACAACTCAAAAAAGTTTAAACATATTTTTTAGCTTACTAAACCCCACCCTCCTCAATGAAAAAATCTATCTTAGGCCTATTAGGTCCCGGAATATTATTTGCTGGCGCTGCTATTGGTGTTTCTCATTTGGTACAATCTACTAGAGCAGGTGCCGATTTTGGTTTTGGTTTACTTTGGGCACTTTTACTAGTACATATTATTAAATATCCTTTTTTTCAATTTGGGCCAAGGTATGCTACTGCCACAGGTGAAACTCTACTCGATGGTTATAAAAAACTAGGTAAAGGAGTTTTGGCTAGCTACTTTATCTTAAATTTTGCTACCATGTTTACCATACAAGCAGCAGTAACTATCGTTACGGCTAGTTTGGCATCTAACCTTTTTGGACTTCCTCTTAACTCGGTTAGTTGGTCTATAATTATTATGCTTGTAAGTATTATCTTTTTAGGGATAGGAAAGTATAAACTTTTAGATAACTTAATGAAATATATTATTGTTATATTAACCATAAGTACCATCATTGCTGTTAGTATTGCCTTGTTTAAAACGGATAAAGGTTTTAACTTTCAACAAATAGTACCGAGCGGAACTGCGCAAGTAACCTTTTTAATAGCCTTTTTAGGATGGATGCCTGCTCCTTTAGACATTTCTATTTGGCACTCTTTATGGTCTGTAGAAAAAGATAAGGCTACTTTTGAAAAAATTAAACCTAAGCAGGCTATTTTCGATTTTAATATTGGTTATATCGGAGCTTTATTTTTAGGAGTTTGTTTTATTATGTTGGGTGGATTGGTCATGTATCAATCTGGAGAATCATTTTCTAGCAAAGGAACTATTTTTGCTTCTCAATTAATTAATTTGTATACTAAAAATTTAGGAGAATTTTCTTCTGTATTTATTGGAGTTGCAGCCTTTACAACTATGTTTAGTACTACTATCACTACTTTAGATGCTTCTCCAAGAGCAATGAAAAAATCTTATCAATTGTTATTCCCTAAAAAAATAAAACTTGGATATTGGTTTTGGTTACTTTTATTAACGCTAGGAACTACTGTTATTCTAAACTATTTTTTAAGTGATATGATTTTTCTTGTACGAATTGCAACCGTTTTGTCTTTTTTAACAGCCCCTTTTTATGCTATTTTAAATTACATTTTAATTACAGGAAAACATACACCAAAAAAATACCGACCAGGACTAGGTTTACGTATTTTAAGCCTAATAGGAATCATTTTTTTATTCGGGTTTAGTATTTGGTTTTTACTTAGTTTATAAATCTTTTCTTCGTAAATTTGCAATTCAATTTTTATGGAATGGCAAACGAAACAGTAGCAACACCAGAAAGAACAAAAAAACCAAAATGGTTACGTGTAAAATTACCTGTAGGGAAAAAATACACAGAACTAAGAGGGCTTGTTGATAAATATAAATTGAACACCATTTGTACCAGCGGAAGCTGTCCTAATATGGGAGAATGTTGGGGAGAAGGTACAGCTACCTTTATGATTTTAGGTAATACCTGTACACGCTCTTGCGGATTTTGTGGTGTTAAAACAGGGCGTCCAAATACTGTTGAATGGGATGAACCTGAAAAAGTAGCTCGCTCTATCAAATTAATGAATATTAAACACGCGGTAATTACTTCGGTTGATCGTGATGACCTAAAAGATGGAGGCTCTATTATTTGGTCTGAAACGGTACAAGCTATCCGTAGGGCTAATCCAAATACTACTTTAGAAACTCTAATTCCTGACTTTCAAGGAAACGAAAAATTAATAGACCGTATTATTGAAGTAGCTCCAGAAGTAGTTTCTCACAATATGGAAACTGTACGTCGTTTAACTCGTGAAGTTCGTATTCAAGCGAAATACGATCGTAGTTTAGGTGTTTTAAAATATTTAAAAGACAATGGAATGAGAACCAAATCGGGAATTATGCTTGGTTTAGGAGAAACTGAAGACGAAGTTATAAAAACCATGAAAGATTTACGTGGTGTTGGATTAGATGTGATAACTATTGGTCAATACTTACAGCCTAGTAAAAAACATTTACCTGTTAAAGAGTTTATTACACCAGAACAATTCAAAAAATACGAAACATTAGGATTAGAAATGGGCTTTATGTATGTAGAAAGTGGTGCATTAGTACGATCTTCATATAAAGCACATAAGCATGCTAGTTAAAATTTTAACTTTTTTACTAAAATTTTATTAACGAAACACATATTTATTGTGTATTTTTTAACTTAACCGCTTTTTAAAGTTAAAAAATTGTGAATTATCAAATACCAATATACAAGATATTAGGTTAATTCGTAATTTTGGCACAGATATTGGAAACAACAATACCGTAAGCAAGTAATATTGTTTTCATTGTGTAAATTATTTGAATTAGTTGATTAACAAAGAAGCCCGCTCAATTGAGCGGGCTTTCTGTTTTATGTTTATGATGAAACTACTTAAATAGCTCTAATAATATCATATTTAGTAATGATATGATGTTTTCCGTTTTCTAAATCAACTAACACTGCTTGATTTTCTTTGTTAATTAACTTCGACACCTCATCAATAGAAGCTGATTTTTTAACTGTAGGGTATGCTTTACCCATTACCTCTTTAATAGGTTTTTCTGCAATATTCTTATCTTCTAAATAACTATGTAATAGTACCGATTCATCTACCGATCCAATAAACCCTTTTACATCTCTTACAGGTATTTGTGATATCTTAAACGCACGCATTCTTTCAATAGCATGCGATACTAATTCTTCTGTTTGAACAGTTACTAATGGTTTATTTATATGATCTTTAATTAAATCTTCTGCTGTAGTAATTTCTTCTTCTAAGAAACCTCTATCACGCATCCAATCGTCATTAAACATTTTTCCTACATAACGACTTCCATGATCGTGAAATAACACTACTACTACATCATCTGGTTTAAACTTATCTTTTAACTGTAACAACCCTTTGATTGCTGATCCTGCTGAGTTTCCAACAAAAATACCTTCTTCCTTCGCTATTTTACGCGTATAAACTGCAGCATCTTTGTCGGTTACTTTCGTAAATCCATCAATTAAAGAAAAGTCTACATTTTTCGGTAAAATATCTTCTCCAATTCCTTCTGTTATATATGGGTAAATTTCATTTTCATCAAAAATACCAGTTTCATGATATTTTTTAAATACAGACCCATACGTATCTACTCCCCAAATTTTAATATTTGGATTTTTTTCTTTTAAAAACTTAGCGGTACCTGAAACCGTTCCTCCTGTTCCTACTCCAACAACAAAATGTGTAATTTTACCATCGGTTTGCTCCCAAATTTCAGGTCCTGTTTGCTCGTAATGTGCTTGTGCGTTTGACGGATTGTCGTATTGATTTACATACCAAGAGTTAGGCGTTTCTTTACCTAAACGTTTAGAAACAGAATAATACGAACGAGGATCATCTGGTTCTACATTCGTAGGACAAACAACTACCTCTGCTCCTACTGCACGTAGGATATCCATTTTCTCTTTAGATTGTTTGTCTGAAATTACAAAAATACACTTGTACCCTTTTACAATAGCTGCTAATGCTAATCCCATTCCTGTATTTCCTGAAGTACCTTCAATAATGGTACCTCCTGGCTTTAAACGACCATCTGCTTCGGCATCTTCAATCATTTTCAACGCCATACGGTCTTTCACAGAGTTTCCTGGATTAAACGTTTCTACTTTAGCTAATACTAAAGCATTTACTTCTTTTGTTACTGAGTTTAATTTAACTAAAGGTGTGTTACCAATAGTTTCTAATATATTTTTTGCGTACTTCATATCTTATTAATGTTATGCAAAACTAAGCAAATCGAATGGATTTTGAAGGGCGGATTTTTGTGATAATATATGAAGGAACAATCAACATTAAAAAACATAATGCTAACGTACCCATGTTTAACAATAAAATTGCCAAGAAATTAATATCTACAGGCATTGTTGACACATAATAAGTTTCAGGATCTAGACTTATTAACTTCGTATATTTTTGGGTTAAAAGAATACTAAGTCCGATAAGATTTCCCCAGAACAATCCTTTAAAAATTAAGTAAGAAGCATTGTATAAAAATATTTTTCGAATACTCCAATTTACACTTCCCAATGCTTTTAAAATTCCAACCATTTGTACACGCTCTAAAATAAGCACTAACAATGCTGTTACCATATTTATTCCTGCAACTAATACCATGATCCCGATAATAAACCACACATTATTATCTAATAGTTTTAACCACTCAAAAATAGCTGGGTAATTACTTACAATTGTAATACTATTTAAGGTTGCTCCAATACTTGTATACACTTCATCTCCCTTTTCTTTAAGCTTGTCATAATCATCAATCAATACTTCAAAACCTCCTATCTCATTATCTTTCCAACGATTAATTTTCTGCACTTCTCTTAAATCTCCCAACAACATAATCTTATCAAACTGTTCAAAACCTGTATTGTATATTCCCACAATAATTGGCTTTCTAGATTTGAACTTTAACTTGCTATTTTGAGCTCCAAACCATGTTTGAATTGTATCGTTTAGTTTAAAATGTAATCGATTTGCGATGGATTCAGAAATGAGAATTTCTCGATTTCTATCTTGTGTAAAATCTGGTAGACGACCTTCTACCAAACACTCATTAAAAAAAGTAACATCATAATCGGCAGTAACTCCTTTGAAAATGATTCCTTCAAAATCAGTAGGAGTTCTAATTATTCCTCCAACATTAGCAAACGGTTGTACTTTTTTTATTCCGTCAATGTTTTTAAATTCTGGATAAAACTCTTGATTAATATCAATCGGAACTGTAGAAACATCTGAATTGTTATTATCGTAATTTACAATTTGAATATGCCCTTTAAAACCTGTCATTTTATCGCGCACCTTATTCTGAAATCCAGAGGTAATTGATACCGCAATCAACATAATAGCCACCCCAAGAGCAATAGCAATGGTAGCAATGGTTATGATAGGTGATGAAATACTGCTTTTATACTGTTTTCCAGCAATGATTCGTTTTGCTATGAATAGTTCGAAGTTCAAATGTTTTCTTTTTTACAAAACCAAAAGTAACTAATTCTTATGTAAAGAAAGAGAAGAATACCTAGGTTTTAATTCTTTAACTTTTATTATTCTTAAAAAATAGAAATCTGTACCTTTGAGTTCATTAAAATTGTTATTAATGAGAATAGCTACTCAAAAAGATAAAAACCTAGTTACTAAAGTCCTACATAGTTCATTCGTAAATATCACAACTGCTAACTCTATTAACTTTGTAGTAAAGCAAGATAAAAACAGAAGTAAGCGTCTTTTATTTTTGGCTGAATATATGTTCAACATAGCCTATTCTTTTGGAGAAGTATATATTTCTGATAATGAAAATGCATGTTTACTTATTGTATACCCTCATAACAAAAAAAACACCTATAAAACCATTTGTTGGGACATACAACTAGCTATAAAAACAATCGGTTTCAATAAAATCCTAAAAGTTTTAAGACGTGAACAACAGCTAAAAAAGTATCATATTAACGAACCACATATTCATCCATTAGTATTAGGAGTTTCACAAGAAATGCAAGGAAAAGGCATAGGACCAAGACTAATTAAAGAAGTATTTGAATATCATAAACACAACACATTACCTTGTATTATTGAAACCACTTCAGAATCGAATTTGAAGCTATATAAACGATTCGGTTTTACAATTTTCAAAAAAACTCACGAATTCAACTACCCTTTATATTTTTTAAGAAAAGATTTTTAAATGTTCGGAACGCAAATACACCCTATAACATTCTTTTTCATTTTATTACAAATCACAATATCCTTCCTTTCATTTTTTAATTGGTTAAGAAACCCGAAAGAAAAAGATAGAGTTAGATACATTTTTGTTGTAATCTCATTTTTAGCATATAACATAACCTCTGGTATAATTCCAGACGAAAACCTACACTTCAATAGAATAGCTCAAGATATTATTGCTTATACAGTAGGCATTAGTTGTGCTGTTTACTTTCTATATTATCTTTATAAAGATTTTAAAATTAAACCTGTCAAATTTTTAAGTGCAAATACTGTTTTAGCAATTTTAGGTTTAGATTTTTTATTTCTTTTTATAATTCCATACATTATAACCTACAATTTAAACATCTCTCGCAATCTATTTTTAATTATCCCGATACTTATATGCTTTGCTGCACTATCAAATATTAATTATTATTTATACAACGATTTTAGTAAAGAACAAAACTGGTATTATAAAGCACGAATATTTTGCGGAGCTTTTGCTATGTTAAGTTTAATATCTTTCCCCTTAACAATCATTATTTTTGGAGATAATCAACCTATAGAACACACTGTTTTTAATTTAGGTTTCATTTCTGTATCGATATCTTATATCTTAAAAATTCGTTACCTAACAGACATTAATGCTCGTATAAAAAAACAAATGAATTCTTCTGCTAAAGACAAAATACATATAAATGATAAAGAGAAAGAAATTATATACTTAATTCTAACGAACCCTAATAAAACTTATGATGAATTAGTTGAAAAATATTTCTCAGAAAACAATCTTCAATTATTAAAAAGTAAACTCTATAAAGTTTTAAATCATCTTGATGATGATGAAGTTTTACATAAAATAGAATATAAAATTCTTCAACAATTTAAAAACTATCAATTTTCAAATAGAGAAATTGAAGTAGCAACTCTTATTTTAAATTATACGAAATATAAAGACATCGCAAATAAGATGTCTGTTACTGAAAAAACAATTTCCAAACATGCATCTAATATTTTCAAAAAAACTGAAGTGAAAAATAAAACTGAGTTTATAGAACTATTTAAAATGTCTCACACACAAACATAACCATATTAAAAACACCAAAATAACACATATACGTATAAAAATACGTATTATAACGTGTACTTTTACGTGTTTATTTTTTCAGTTTTATAACTCTTTAGAATATAATTGCATTGTAATTCAAGAAAGGGAAAGGTTAAGTTGAATCTTTACTTTAGAACTACAAATTTTCAGCTTGGAAAATAGAAAGTTTTTAAAGCTAATTGTTATGAAAATAAAAGCGCTAAATTTATACCTTATAATTTATAATTTATGAGATATTTATTAAGTGCTTTTTTAGTATTCTCTTTTTTTATAGGTTCTTGTGCACAGCAACAGAAATCGACAAAAAAAACAGTAGAGAAAGAACAAGCACAAACCATTAAAACGGGCGCTGATAGAATTGACCAATACCTTCCTCTTTTAAAGAATAAAAATATTGCCATAGTTGCAAATCAAACTTCTGTTTTAAAAGTATTACAACGAGCTGAAGTTGCACCTAACATTATGGGGGCTGAAATAGTACAACATCACTTAGTAGATTATTTACATAATTACGATAGAATTAACGTGCAAAAAGTATTTGCTCCTGAGCATGGTTTTCGTGGAAAAGCTGATGCTGGTGAAGCGATAGCTGATGGAAAAGATGTAAAAACAGGGATTCCAATCATCTCCTTGTACGGAAAAAACAAAAAACCTTCACCAGAACAACTCAAAGGAATTGATGTGGTAGTTTTTGACATTCAAGATGTGGGGGCTCGCTTTTATACTTATATTTCTACGCTACATTATGTAATGGAGGCTTGTGCTGAACTTGGAATCCAAGTGATTTTACTTGACAGACCTAATCCTAATGGTCACTATATTGACGGACCTGTTTTAGAACCTGAACACAAAAGTTTTGTAGGTATGCACCCTGTTCCTGTAGTTTACGGAATGACGATTGGAGAATACGGACAAATGATTAACGGAGAAAAATGGTTAGCCAATGGTATTCAGTGTGATTTAACCGTAATTCTTTTAGAAAATTATACACATCAATCAACATATAGTTTACCAATAAAACCATCGCCTAATTTACCGAACGACATTTCAATAAACTTATACCCGAGTTTATGTTTTTTTGAAGGAACCAATGTATCTGCTGGAAGAGGCACCAATAAACAATTTCAAATTTATGGTTCACCTTTTTTAGAAAAATCTGACTTTAGTTTTACACCACAACCCAACGAAGGAGCAAAACACCCTAAACACAAAGAAAAAATATGCTTTGGAGAAGACTTAAGCGCTTCTGAAAGCTTAGTTAGCCTAAACCTTAGTTGGCTAGTAAAAGCATATCAACAATCTCCTAAAAAAGACTTTTTCAATACTTTTTTTACCAAATTGGCAGGTACAAAAAAGCTGCGACAACAAATTGAAGAAGGTCTTTCTGAAAAAGAAATCAAAGCGAGTTGGCAACTAGGTTTAGAAAATTTTAAAAAAGTACGTGAACAATACTTGATTTACCCATAGTATTATTTAACTAAATTTTTATTGATTTTAACCCTAATTTTCAATAACTTGGCTATCGTAGAGTATAAGTCGTAAAAAACAAGTTATCTCTGTAATAGCAAGTTTTCTGCTTACAAAAAATATTTATACACTAAATTAGTGTACTAAAATCATCTAACATGAACGAAGAAATTCAAAAACTAATTCTTGCTTCAGGAAAGAAAGATCCTCTTCAAGTTATTTCTGAAACAGAAAAAAATGTATTAAAAAAAGCAATGAATGAGGTTCTTGCCCAAAAATTAGGAATGGAACCTGCCAACGGGGAAGCTACGAATACCATAAGACTGGAAGAGGGTGACACCCTACCTCCTGAACTAATTGGAACCCCTTCTATTTTGCTAAACAGCAATGGAACTGTGGCTCATGGTTGGGATAAAAGTTGGGTTAACTTACTTGTTTGGAAAAAATCATGGGAAAGGGATTCTAATCATCTTGTCAATCCGTTTGATGAAGATGTTTTTAACGATCCAGAAGTTAGACACAGATTAGAAACAATTTTAGACCAAGATGAATTAAATTTCGCAAGAGAATTAGGTATTAATCTTTAATTATTTTTAATGTTAGGATTGATTATTAAATCAACTAGGAAATGTAATTTACGTTGTTCTTATTGCCATGATTGGAGATCGAGAAGCGATAAAATGTCGTTTCGAACTCTTGCCACTTTAATTTCTAAGGCGTTTGAATCCAGACATAAAAATATTTCTTTTATGTGGCATGGTGGAGAACCACTTTTAATGCCCGTAGAATATTATCAAAAAGCACTATTACTTCAGGAAAAATCAAAAAAAGAAGGGCAATCGTATTCGAACTCTATACAAACCAATGGAACGTTAATTAATCAAGATTGGTGTGATTTTTTTAAGAAGTATCAGTTTACTATAGGAATAAGTTTAGATGGCGTAGAAGAAAGTCATAATTTAAATAGAAAATACAGTAATAACAAAGGAAGTTATACTGACGTTGTAAATTCGATTAGATTACTTCAAAAAAATGATATCCCTTTTGGTGTTTTAATTGTATTAAACGAGCATATCTTAAAATCGGGAGCTCTTAAAATTTTTAATTTTTTAGTAGACGAATTAGGAGTAAAAGCATTCTCTTTTATTCCCGTAAAACCTGCCAACAATAAAAATTCGGGAGAAGTGTATTCTGAAGAGTACTGTAAATCTAATGATTCAACAGAATTTATGAAAAAGATTTTTGATTTATGGCTCGAAAGGGATGACTCTTCAATTCAAATCAGAGAAATTGATAGTTTATTAAAAGTAATCTTAGGTGGAACTGCTACAGCATGTACACTTGCTGGTCACTGCTTAGGAAGTTACTTTCATATAGAACCCGATGGAACTGTTTTTCATTGTGACAAGTATTTAGGAGATTCTGACTACCAGTTAGGTAACATTACAACCAATAGTTTCTATGAAATTCAACAGTCGAGTAAATTAAAATCTTTAATCTCTGAAGAAGAAACGAACTTAAAACTATTAGATGAATGTCCGAAGATAGCTATTTGTAACGGAGGTTGCCCTCACGATAGATACATAGCGAAAAAAATAGTTAACAAAAGTCAAAAATGTTGCGGACAACTGTCTTTGATTGCTCATATGGAGGAAAAAGTAATTTCAGAAATTACCTCAGCAATGCCTCAGTAGCAGGATTGTATTGTATCTACCATATCCATCCTACAAAAAGCCTTGCTCTTTCATCCAATTATTAGAATAAATCTTATTCATATAACGAGAACCATGATCTGGTAGAATTACGACTACTACACTATTTTCATCAAAAAATCCGTTATCTGCATATTGTTGTGTAGCCTGTAATGCTGCTCCTGAAGTGTAGCCTGCGAAAATACCTTCTGTTTTCACCAATTCTCTTGCTTTTAAGGCAGCTTCTTTGTCGGATACTTTCTCGTACACATCTACCACGTCGAAATCGGTAGAGGTTGGAATTAAATTTTTACCTAAACCTTCTATTTTATATGGACTTATTTCATTGGCATCAAACTCACCAGTTTCGTGATACTTCTTAATTACAGATCCCATCGCATCGACTCCTAAAATTTTAATATCAGGATTTTGTTCTTTTAAGTATCTTGCAGTTCCAGAAATCGTTCCTCCTGTTCCGCTTGCTGCAACTACATGTGTTACTTTTCCATCAGTTTGTTCCCAAATTTCTGGTCCCGTACTCTTGTAATGCGCTTCAATATTTAGCTCATTAAAATACTGATTGATATAAATAGAACCTGGATTTTCTCTATGTAATCTTTTAGCTACTTCGTAATACGAACGAGGGTCATCTGGTGTAACATTTGCAGGACATACGTGTACCTCTGCTCCCATCGATTTTAGCATGTCTATTTTGTCTTGCGAAGACTTATCACTCACTGCTAAAATACAACGGTATCCTTTTACAATACTTATCATTGCTAATGAAAAACCTGTATTACCAGAAGTAGTTTCAACAATAATATCTCCTTCTTTTACAATTCCTTTTTCTTCTGCTGTTTCTATGATATGTAATGCAATTCGATCTTTAGCAGAATGCCCCGGATTAAAAGCTTCAACTTTTGCATAGTAGGTACCCGGTAAGTTTTGGGTAATTCGATGGAGTTGAATCATGGGGGTTTGACCTACTAAATCTATTATTGAATTGGTGATACCTTGATGTCTTTTCATTATAGTTTGTAAATAAGAAAAAGTGTCATTACGAAATACGAACACGAAAAATCTGTTGAGATTGTTCGTTGCTTTCGCAATGACACTTACACTCAATCGAGCACAAAAATATAATTATTTTTTTAACTTATCCTCTAACATTAAAAAGAACGTATATTCTTCAGCAGTTTCTTTTAAAGCATCAAACCTTCCAGAGGCTCCTCCATGGCCTGCTTCCATATTTGTATGTAAGAACAACATATTGTTATCAGTCTTTAATTCACGAAGTTTCGCAATCCATTTTGCTGGTTCCCAATACTGAACTTGACTATCGTGTAAACCAGTAATAACTAACATATTGGGGTATGCTTTTGCTGCTACTTGATCGTATGGAGAATACGATTTAATATAATCATAGTATTCCTTATCGTTAGGGTTACCCCATTCGTCATATTCACCTGTGGTTAATGGAATACTATCATCTAACATCGTAGAAATTACATCTACAAATGGTACTGCTGCAATTATTCCGTTATATAATTCAGGGTTTATGTTTACAATAGCTCCCATTAATAACCCTCCAGCAGAACCTCCCATTGCATATAAATGCTCAGGTGATGTATACCCGTTATCAATTAAATATTTAGAACAATCAATAAAATCGGTAAACGTATTTTTCTTATACAACATTTTACCCTCTTCGTACCACTCACGTCCTAAGTATTGACTTCCTCTAATATGTGCTAGCGCATATACAAATCCGCGATCTAACAAGCTTAAACGTGTTGTTGAAAACCCGTCGTTTATTGTATACCCGTAAGAACCATATGCATATTGTAATATTGGTGTGTTTTTATCAAGCTTCGTATCTTTATGGTATACAATTGATAACGCTACTTTTTTACCATCTCGTGCAGGTACCCAAATACGCTTACTTACGTAATTATTTTTATCAAACTTTCCTCCTAGAACTTCTTGTTCTTTTTTGATTTCTTTTGATCTATCTTTCATATTGAAATCAATAACTGAACTTGGAGTTGTCATTGAATTATATGAATAACGGATTACCTCTGTATCAAATTCTGGATTTCCATATACTCCTGCTGAATAGGTTTCTTCTTCAAAAGGCAAATAGTAATCTTCAGTTCCATCCCATCGTTTAATACGGATTTTATTTAATCCTTCATTTCTTTCTTCTAAAACTAAATAGTCTTTAAAAATTGAAAAATCTTCAAATAAGGTATCTTCTCTATGTGGAATAACATCTACCCAGTTTTCTTTTCCTGGTTTACTTTCTGGAGTTTTCATCAACTTAAAGTTGGTTGCTCCGTCCTTATTTGTTTTAATGTAAAAATGATCTCCGTAGTGTGCTACTTCATATTCTAAATCGCGCTCACGTGGTTGAATAATACGTAACTCTCCATCAGGATTATCTGCTTCTAACACATGATATTCTGTAGAAACGGTGCTATACGAACCAATTATAATATATTTTTTAGATTTTGATTTAGTAACAAATGCTCCAAACGTATCATCTTTTTCTTCATATACTAATTCATCTAAAGATGCGTCAGAACCTAAAGTATGTTTGTAAATTTTTGAAGAACGTAAGGTTACAGGGTCTTTTTTAGCATAAAACAATGTTTTATTATCATTTGCCCAAACCGATCCTCCTGTAGTATTTTCGATAATATCTTTATAAATCTTACCAGTTTCTAAATTTTTAATTCTAATGAAATACTGGCGACGACTTACTGTATCTGTTGCAAAAGCAACTAATTTATTATCTGTTGATACCGCTAATCCTCCTAACTGAAAATAATCATATCCTTTAGCTTCTTTATTTACATTGAACATGATTTGTTCTTTAGCCTCTAAAGTTTCTTTTTTGCGGCTATAAATTGGATATTGTTGTCCTTTTTCATAACGAGTAATGTAAAAATATCCATTCTTTTTGTACGGTACAGATTCATCATCCTCTTTTATACGCCCCTTCATTTCTTGAAACAACTCCTCTTGAAACTGTTTTGTTTCTTTGGTCATTTCATCGTAATAGGTATTTTCAGCATTTAGGTAATCGTACACTTTTTGAGTTTGTTCATCTTTTACTTTTGCATTTTTTTGAGCATCACTTAAACGCATCCAAAAGTAATCATCAATACGAACATCTCCATGTTTCTCTAACTTAATCGGTTGCTTTTCAGCAACTGGAGCTTTGCTATCTTTATTCATTTCTTGTTTTTTGCAAGAAGCAAAAATAAGACTAAAAACCAAAGCTGGTAGCATTATTTTTTCATTTTTGAAGTTGGCTTATATTTCCTGTGAAAGTACTATTTTTGTTATCAAGTAAATCATAAAAACTGTACAATAATGTTCGGAGATATTTCTGGAATGATGGGTAAACTACAAGAAGCCCAACAAAAAGTAGAAGAAACTAAAAAAAGGTTAGATACTGTTTTAATTGATGAAGCTGTTGCTGGTGATAATGTGAAAGTTACGGTGACTGCTAATCGTGAAGTAAAAGCAATTACAGTAGATGAATCTTTGTTAGAAGACAAAGAAGAGTTAGAAGACTATTTAATTTTAGCTTTAAACAAAGCATTAAAACGTGCTGGTGAAATAAATGAGCAAGAGTTGGCTGTTGCCGCTAAAAGCGGAATGCCAAACATTCCTGGAATGGATATGTTCAAATAACAAGTTATGCTTTTACAATTAGAAGATTATATGCTACCCTGCTTAAACAAACAACTCTTTGGAATTGATTGTTTAGGTTGCGGTATTCAACGTGCTTTAAGTTTAATTTTTCAAGGAGAGTTTATAGCTGCTTTTAAAATGTATCCTGCGATATATACGTTACTACTTTTAGCTTTTGTTGTTGGTATTAACTTCTTCTATAAAGTAAAATACGCACAAAAAATAATCAGTATATTAGCTGTTATTAACATAATTATTATTGTAACTAGTTATGTTATAAAAATGAATCAATTAATTTAAATTTTAGTAAAAACTATGGAAAAACAAAAACTACCAAATTCTACAGGCGTTTTAGTATTAGGAATCATTTCAATTTTAGGATGTTGTTGTTATGGTTTTATTGGATTAATTCTTGGTATTGTTGCTTTAGTTTTAGCAAAAAAAGCTACAGCTTTACACAATGAAAATCCAGATGAATATGAAGGAATTAACAATGTTAAAACTGGTAAAATTTTGGCTATTATAGGTATTATTTTAAGTTCATTATATATAATTACTATGATAGGAATGATTTTATTCTTTGGTTGGGAAGCAATACAAAACCCTGAGTTATTAAGAGAACAGTTAGAAAACATGCAATAATTGCATAACTAGTATATAACATAAAAAAGTGACCAAATGGTCGCTTTTTTTATATCATTCCTTTTGCTTTAAACTCTAAGTATTTATTTATAACATTTACTGATAAATGTTGTGGCTTAGTTAAAATAGCATGTACTGCGTTTTTTTCTAGCTCTTTTATCATCAAACGTTTTTCGTACGCATATTTTTCTGCAATAGTTTTATGATATACACTTTGCAAGTCTTCTGAATTTTCAATTATTAAGGTATCTAATTCCGTATTTTCAAAGAAAACAGTTACCAATAAATGCTTTTTAGTAATTGCTTTTAAATATGGCAATTGTCGTTTTAAAGCCGAAATATGTTCAAAATTTGTGTATAAAATCAATAAGCTTCGTTGATTTATTTTTCTCTTAATGTTTGCATATAGTAATGCAAAATTAGCATCTGAAAAATTGGTAGTAATGTTGTATAATTCTTCATTAATAACCGATAAATTCGTTTTCTTATTACTTGCTGCGACTATTTTTTCTACTTTTTTAGAAAATGTAAGCATACCTGCTTTGTCATTTTTTAATAAGGCTATGTTTGAAAAAGCTAAGGTTGAGTTAATTGCATAGTCTAATAACTTTAATCCCTCAAAAGGCATTTTCATCACACGCCCTAAATCAATAATTGAATAGATAGGTTGTGATTTTTCATCTTGGTATTGATTCACCATCAACTCTGCTCTTTTAGCTGTAGCTTTCCAGTTTATGGTGCGTACATCATCACCAGGAATGTAATTTTTAATCTGCTCAAACTCCATTGTGTGTCCAATACGTCGAATTTTCTTCATGCCAAATTCTGTTAAGTTATTGTGCATTGCCATAAATTCATACTTTTTCATCTGTATGTACGACGGATATACTTTTACACTTTGCTCTGCTGAAAATGTATATCGTTTAGAAAATAGTTGTAAAAAAGAAGACACAAATACGTTTACTTTTCCAAAAGTATACTCCCCCCTTTCAACAGGTCTAACAGTATAGGTATGTGTTGTTTTTTCTCCTGATTGCAATGAAGAGGTGTATTGAAAATCTCTTTTTTGAAACTGTTTAGGCAACTCATCTATCAAGGAAATAAAGATTTGAAACGGATACTTATTTTCAAGCGTAATTGCTACTTCATTATCATCTGAATTTGATAATTTTTCTGATACAATTCTTCTAGCTAAAAATCCATTTTTAAATCGGTATAAGATAAGTACATCAATACACATCGCTATCACAAATAGCCATACTAACATCCATGTTACTGCATAAAGTGCAGGAATCCAAAACGACAGTAAAAATAATGCCGAAATTGCGCTTATGTAAATAAAAAAGCGATTGTGTACGTATAATGATTTAAAGAATTGAATCACTATCTTGGAACTTCAACAGATTGTACAATCATTTCAATTACCTTATCGGCTGTCATTCCTTCCATTTCACGTTCAGGAGTTAACATAATTCTATGGCGTAATACTGGGTAAATACTCTTCTTTACATCTTCAGGAATTACAAAATCACGTCCGTTAATCGCTGCAAAAGCTTTAGAAGCCATTAATACTGCAATACTTGCTCTTGGTGATCCTCCTAAATACAAATGTGCGTTGTTACGTGTATTAGAAATAAGTTGTGCTATGTATTTGATAATCTTTTCTTCTACCAATACTTCAAAAACTTTGTTTCTATACTCTAACAATTCTGATTCGGTTAATACTGCTTCTACCTGTGATTGCGGTGAGGCTCCTTTACGCTCGTTATGAGCAGTGATGATTTGTATTTCTTCGTCTAAATTTGGATACCCAACATTTATTTTGAATAAAAAACGGTCTAACTGTGCTTCTGGTAAGGCGTAAGTTCCCTCCTGCTCTATTGGGTTTTGCGTTGCTAATACCATAAATGGCGGATTCATCGTGTATTGAGTTCCATCCATTGTAATTTGTTTTTCTTCCATCACTTCAAACAAGGCTGCTTGTGTTTTAGCAGGTGCTCTGTTAATTTCATCAATCAACACAATATTTGAAAAAATGGGGCCTTTTTTAAATTCAAAGTCTGATGTTTTCATATTTAATACCGAAGTTCCTAATACATCCGATGGCATTAAATCTGGCGTAAATTGAATTCGACTAAAATCGGTTGCAATAGTTTTTGCCAATAATTTTGCTGTTACCGTTTTAGCAACTCCTGGTACCCCTTCAATCAACACATGACCATCTGCTAACAGAGAAACTAATAGTAATTCCATAAACTCTTCTTGACCAACTATTACTTTTCCTAACTGCTCTTTTATTTTAATAACAGCTTTCTTTAATTTTGACAAGTCTACTCTGCTTGAAAATAACTCATTCGTATTTTCTATTGGATTGTTTTCTGTATGCATCCTATTCTTTTTTATATGCTTTAAAATCTTCAATAACCTTATTTAAGGCTACTAAATCTTCTTCGGTTATACTTGATTTTGATTGTATTTGCTGTATCTTTTTAAATAAAGCAACTACTTTTTCTTCTGAATTACCACTTCTATTAGCAAGGTTTTTATAAAAACGTTCATCTATTTTTAAAGTTGATAATCGGTATTTGATTCTGATATACTCTAAAAAATAGTTGATTTTATGTTCAGCTATATTTTTATGTTCTGATTTCTCATAATACATATTGGCTATGGTACGTGTAAAAGCCAGTGTTTGATTTTTTAACGGTGTAATAACAGGAATTAACCGTTGATTACGTTTTCCTTTAAAAATAATAAAGAACAATACACCTATCAACCCTATATAATATGCCCACTTTAACGATTGGGTTGATAAAATATAATGCATAGGAGAAGTAATTTTGCTTTTTCCTGTCTTATAATAAGTATCCCATAAAATACTACTACTGTTAGAACCAGTCCCTACTTCATTTTCATGCTGGTTATTTAGATATGATAGTACATTAGCTACGTACTCATAATTATTATCTAATAGCATGTTATAATTCGTAAATGCCTGCGGGAAAGTATGCAAATAAAAATTACCTTCTCCATGTTTTACTTTGATAAAGTTCGGCTTTTTACTGATGATGGAATCGTTTTCATTTCGTATTACCAACTCACCTAAAATTGTTGTATTAAGCGTATCAACTTCAGAAAAATACAGTTTTGAAAAATCTCTGTCAAAATGATATTCTTTACCCCCAAAAATAGGATTACTCATTTTTTGATAGGCTTTTTCTTCAAAAGCTGATGTCGACAAACTTCTCGTTTCAATTTTTAACGTATCTATATGTACACCATTCGTAGCGATGAAAACATCGTTTCCTCTATCTGCAAATTCTAAAAGCTCATTCAATTCATCTTTGTCAAAATTCACTTTATTATCAAGAAAAAAATAGGTTCCGTTAGTTTTATCGTCTTTTAAGTATACATACGGATTTTGATACACATCTTTTACTTCACTTTTTGGAAATAAACTCGGCATTTCTTCATGCAGCACATAAGTTCCGTAAGGAATTTTATGTTTCGCAGCATAACTTGGATACCAATTGATTTCTTTAGGCGTTACAGACTCAACATAAAAAACACCAAGTACTATAAGTACCAATAAACCAATATATATTTTAAGTTTCTTATCCAAATTAATATATTTTAGCCAAGGTGTTTTTAAAGTTATTTTCTGCTTGTAAAAACTTTTCTTTGTCGATTGAAAACTCACCATACCATACATAATCGTAGAGATAAGTCAGCTTTTTAAAATCGTTGTATAATTGCTTTTTAGACGATAACTCTTTTATATAATCTTCATTTGTTTTTTCTTGTTGCCAAGAAATAAACTCTTTATCTGACAGATTTTTCAACAACAACAAGTAATAATAACGTACTGCTAATTGATAATTTCTTACTGAAATTGCTTCTTGAATTAACTTTGGTAAGTCTTTATCTTTTATCAACTCTTCTTCTTCCGATAAGTGTACAATAGGTTTAGCCTTCTTACCATCAATAATATTACGTGCATTCACTTTTAAAAAGAATTTAATAATAAAATACAATACTAGCCCTGCAATTACATATGGTAACACTTTTAAAACAACACGTAAAAACCCTACTGCTGGGGTAATATCATCAAAAATATAAGAGAGTATTTTTATGACGATTCGTTTTAACCAGTCCCATATTTTTTCTAAAATAGTAGGTTCTCTTTTTTCTACGATGTATATAAATTCATCTTTTTGTTTGTACGTTGTTATTTTTTGAGCATCAAACTTTTTTTGTTTAATAACAGTATCATCATACTGCACCTCTTTTTTTTCTTCCTGAGAAAAAAGAGTAACTGAATAAATAAAAAACGCTATGTAAAAAAGAAACTGTTTCAAAAGATTACTGTCCTAAACTATCTATTTTTTCAATGGTTCCTGTTTGGTTTTTTTGCTCGTTAATATCGAAATATAAAAACACATTAGTAATAAGTGTAATGGAGTAGAACAAAAAGTTTCCTACCAAAGAAAGCACATATAACAACAAATAAATAGGGTCGCTATAAATATTCATCATCATTGTAGGGTCATCGTTCCCCATACTAATTCCCATTTTGGCAAATTGGTAAATTACTGCTGGAATTTGAAATACAGAGCCTAAAACTCCTACTAACAAACCAACCACTATAATTACTCCGAAAGTTTCCCAAAAATGCCCTGAAATAAAGTTAAAACATCTTCCTATAGCTGAAGCTCCTCCTTCGTTTTCAAAGACTAAAATAGAAGCCCCTAGTGAAACAGCTGTCATAGTATAAAACACAGGAAAAAAACATAGTAACACACTTGCTATTAAAATTAAGTAAGCTAATATTCCAAAGCCTACAAAAGACCAAAACTTATTCTTGGTATTCTCTTTGATCTCTTCTTGATTGACTATTCCTTTATTATCAATATAAGACTTAATGTAATACATTCCTGCCAAATTAATAAAGACAAAGGCTACTAAATAAGCTATCATCATAATAAACATTGACCCCATCATTCTAACAACTGCACTTGTTTCTTGGCTAATTAATGAAGACATTGACATCATATAATAAATCATAGAGGCTACAGCTACAACAATAGGTATTGCTGCTACTTTTAAAATGGTTAAAAAGAACTGTTTTCCTTCTAATCTTATAAATTTAAAAGCATCTGAAATAATACTTCCTAAATCTCTTTCTCTTTTAAATTCTATATATTCTTTATTCATGGATTTGTTGATTTTTATAAACTTTAATTGGATATATGACGTAATAAAATATAATTAGTGTTAATGAAATAGCAATAATTAAAATTGCTAACCAATCAGGCATTTCTGTATGGCGGGTTACAAAGCCTTCTAAAAATCCTGCAACTATAAAAAAAGGAATGGTGCTTACCATTATTTTTAATCCATCTTTCATGCTTCTTTTAAACGATTCTAATCGTGAGTAGGTTTTAGGAAATAATAATCCGTTACCTAATACCAAACCTGCACAGCCTGCAATAACAATTACTGATATTTCTATGGTTCCATGAATCCAAATAGTTCTTGACGATTCCCAAAACAACCCTTTATCATAAAAGAAATACAGAAACGAACCTAACATTATTCCGTTTTGCATCATAATGTATAAAGTACCTACCGAAAATAGTATACCTAAAACGAAGGCATACATGGCTACTTTTATATTATTTACAGTAATTCCGATAAACATATCTACTTCATTTGCTTTTTTATAAACAGCCATTGGGTCATCATTTTCAATGTTCTCTAAAGTCATGTTTACATAACCGTCTCCTAAAATAAGGCGGACAAAATCAATATCTGTTGCGGCTGAAAAAGCACCACAAATAGAAAAAAAAGCAAATACTAAAAACGCTATAAGTAGCTGTTTTTGGTAGCTATAAAACATCAAAGGAAATTCCGTTTTAAAAAAACTAACAAACCTATTTTTACTTTCTTTTTTAGTTTTATAAATTTTTTGATGTGCTGCCGATGCTATCGAGTTTAAGTATATCACCGTATTTCCGTTAGGATAAAACGTTTTGGCGTAACTCAAATCATCAGTTAACTCCACATATAAATCAGATAGTTTATCTGGTGAAATAACTTTTTTATTATACAGTGCATCTTCAAAAAGCTGCCACTTTTCTTTATTTTTATTTACAAAAGCAGCTTCCCTCATGTATTTAAAAAATTAAAGCATGTTTGTTGAGAAGTTTCTTTAATCATAGAATATTTTTATCTTCGCTAAACTAAAAAAAGTTAAAGAAATAACCATAAAAAAATTGAAAAACTAGTTAATGGATAATTTTCAAATAGAAACAGCCCAAAACATTGCTATTAGTCAAAATGTAGCTCATGTTACCACTCGTATCGGTTCCTATTTAATTGATGCTTTATTTATTATTGGGTACTACATTATCATTGCTATTATAATAGGTATGTTAGATATTCCCATGAGTATGGAATATATGAGCCTCTTTGTTTTATTAGGGCTTCCTGTATTCTTCTACAGCTTACTTTTTGAGATTTTAATGAATGGGCAAACTCCTGGCAAATACTTCAACCAAATAAGGGTGGTTAAATTAGATGGTTCTAAACCTACTTTTGGCAGCTATTTAATTAGGTGGCTGTTACGTTTTGTAGATTTTACCTTGGCTAGTGGCTCTGTAGCAGTTCTTACCATTTTATTGAACGGAAAAGGGCAACGTTTAGGAGATATTGCTGCAGGAACTACTGTTATATCTGAAAAGAAAAGAATTACTTTAAAAGATACCATTGTTAGTGATGTAGTTGACAACTATACTCCTACCTATTCACAAGTTACTTTGTTAACTGATAACGACATTCATACCATCACAAGTGTATATAGAGATGCTATAAAGAAAAGAAATCATAAAGTAATTTTAAAACTACATACAAAAGTTATTGAGTTAACAAAAATTACCACCGAGCAAAAACCTGCTCTATTTATAGATACTGTAATTAAAGATTATCATTACTACGCTAGGCAGTAAACAAAAAACATTTTTTGAACTCTTTTCGTTGTTTAAATTACCCCCTTTAAACAGTTATATCTAATATGTCTAATTTAGGTTTTTTTAGTTTTTTAAACTATTTATTTTTCAGGTTACTAAAAAAGTATACTTTTGTTATCGAAAATTAAAAACAAATTGCTAACTCAATTATCACTCACTTTATGAAAAAAAATATGTTAAGCATCGTTATGGTGCTATTTTGTGTATGGGGCTATGCGCAAGAATTACCTACAGTTATACCGCCTTCGCCTGAAGCTTCATCGTTAGCTAAATTCACAGAAGTTCCTATTAGTCATTATACAGGGCTTCCTAATATAAACTTTCCTATAGCCTCTTTTGAAGTAGATAGTAAGGTATTTCCTGTAACAATAAATTACCATGCTAGAGGTGTTAGAGTAGAAGAATTAGCTTCGAGGGCAGGTATTGGCTGGGCATTAAGTGCTGGTGGCCAAGTAAGTAGACAGGTTAGACACTTACCAGATGATGGTGGTCTTAATCAGATAGGAATGCTTTCATCTGGTAATATGCTATCTTCTTCATTGTCTAATGGTACCTTTTTTAATAATGAAGAAACCAGAAGAAACTACGAGGTTACTTTAGATAAAGTGATTCAACATGACAGAGAGCCTGATAAATTTATGTTGCAAGCAGGAGGTTTCTCTAATAACTTTATTATAGATTATAAAACTAAAAAGGTTTTAAATCAAAAGTTTGATGATATAGATACTGAGGTAATATATGGAGATACTAATACTCCACCATATGTTAGTAACAAGATATTAGGTTTCGTAGCTAAAGATAAAGAAGGCTTTACCTATTATTTCGGAGTTTCTAAAGATGGACAAAGAAATGCGAGAAATTATGATGATACAAGCAATACATACATCATTAATGAAATTGAAGGCTATAGTAGACAATCTTCTCCCTCCTCTCCAAACTTTAACACCTGGCATTTAATGGATGTAGAAGGTCCAAATGGTGATGTTGTTAGTTTTCATTATACAAAAGAGAGCACTAATTACATAAGAAGGTCTTATGATAATAATTTACAGAGTACTAGAATAAGTTATGCATCAAAAGTATGGAGTTATCAATTTCAGTTAGACTCAATCACTCATAAGAAAGGTAAAATTAAGTTTATAAAATCTGATATTAGAAGAGAAGATTTAAATTTAGGTTATGCTTTAAAACAAATAATCGTAGAAGATGAAAAAGAAAGTTTTATAAAAGGTTTTAATTTTTACCAAAGTTTTGAGAATACAGAAGCGAATACTAGACAATATACTAACTACACATTAAAAAATTTGGACGCAAGTGCTTCAAAAAGAATGTTTTTAGACTCAATAATAGAAATTGGGAAAAATAATAATTTAAAGCCTGCTACATCTTTCAAATATTATAGTAAAACACTTCCAAACAGATTTTCAAATGCACAAGACTATTGGGGGTATTATAATAGAGCTCAAAACGGGGAATATTTATCATTATTAAACTATTATTATTACATAAACCCACAGGGTGTCTTGGAAAAATATCCATATACAAATACTACAGTAGATAGAACGGTAGATACTATAGCTTCTATGGCTGGAATATTAACCAAAATTAAATATCCTACAGGAGGTAGTGCTAAGTTTACCTATGAACATAATAAAGGAATAAAAGGGACTGAAATGGATATTGTAGATTTACCTGATATTAATCCTAAAACTCCTACTCTATCAAAAGGAATTTCCTTTCTTGAACAGAATTTATATAACGGAGATAAGTATGTTAGTGAACCTTTTTTAGTCAAAGAAGTCGATGGAAAAGTTAAGTTTAATGTTAGTCTACCAACTAGTTATTACGGAACAGGAGATGAAACTGATCAAAATTGGGCATGTGGGAATCCTATTCAAAATGATTGTAGATTCAATATAACATTAGAGGGTTTGAACGGAGCTCCTAGCTATAATTATATTTATGCAGGTACAACAGAGTTTCAAGTAGAGCCAGGAGAATATAGGATTATTTTTGACCCATTAGATTCGTCTTGGTCTCCATTACCTCCTCCAGAAGGAGAAATACCTACAAATATATTTGTTGTAAGTATGTCTTGGGTTGAGTTATTAGACGATAATAATTTACTATATGCAGCTGGAAAAAGGATAAAAAAAATTGAATATTATGATAATAATCAAAATTTAACATTCTTTAAAGAGTATGAGTATAAGTTTTCAAATGGAACAGATTCTGGTTCGATTTTATCATTATCTGCTTTTAATTCAATTAGACAGTTAAATACTTATACATCTAATGATCATCAAATACAAGCAATAACTATATTAGAACCTCATGGCTCAATTCCTGGCAGCCCTTTAAGTACATATCAAGGTAATAGTATTGGTTATGGTTCTGTTATTGAATATTTTGGTGGTAAAAATAATAACTCGGGTAAGATAGAATATTTTTTTACTAACTTTAAAGATAGTGGTATTGATCTCACCTATGAAGATTACGAAACTTCAGAATCTTACATGTCATTTCCATACCATTTACCTGTTGATTTTGAATGGTTAAGAGGGCTTTCCACAGGGACAATATATTATAAAAACATTGAAGGAGTTTATACCAAAGTTAGATCTATTTCTAATATATATAAATACGGAAGTCAAAATCTCTCACAAGGTTATCCTACAATATTTGCTCCTCGAACAAAACGTCTTGATATAAATGAAGACATGCAAGATACTGACAAAATGTATTATACAGATAATTATTTGTATCGATTACCCCTTATACACCTTTATATATCCCAAGATGAGACACCGCAAGGTTGGGATAATGAACACACAGAATATAAAACTTTTCATTTAACAGGTGGTGTAGTAGATTTAGTTAGTAAAACTGAAACTAATTATTTTGACTCAGGAAATTTGGCAACTACTACCAATTACTTTTATAACTACGCTAAACATTATCAGCTAGCCTCTACAGAGGTTACTAACAGTAAAGGACAAGTTTTAAAAACTAAAAACTATTATGCTCCTGATGTAACTACTGCGAGCTCTTTAGGCCATGACAATTTAACGACTACTGAAAAAGCAGCTATAGACCAATTAAAACTACAAAATAGAATTGCTACTCCTGTTCAAGTAGAAACTTTTAAGGATAATGTTTTGCATTCAACTCAACGTATAAATTACAACAATTTCAATAACTTGTACTTACCCGAGATAATTCAAACAGCAAAAGGCTCACAAAATTTAGAAGACCGCATTATATACCATAGTTATAATGATAAAGGAAACCCTACAGAAGTAAGTAAAAAAGACGGAACGAAAATCTATTACGTATGGGGCTATCAACAAACTCAACCTATAGCTAAAATTGAAGGTTATACCGATACTGAATTAACAAACATTCAAGGATTGATTAATGCTGCCATATCTGCTTCAAATAGCGATACAGACGCAGCTTCAGAAAACA
>NZ_CAZEQR010000003.1:0-110884 GCF_964513795.1 Tenacibaculum sediminilitoris
TCAGTTGCCATGTATACAGCTCCAAATGCAAAACCTCCAATTAATAAATGCTTCCAGAAATCTAAACTCATTAATCCGTAAAACTTGCTTGTTTCACCAATCCATTCCATATCTACTACTTGATTGAAGATGAATCCCATTACTAAAGCTCCAATTACTGCAGATAACATAATTCTCCAGCTTCCAATCTTTGTGAAGATTAAGAATAAAGCTCCTAATAAGATTAATAATGTTGATGTTTCTCCTACTGAACCTGGAATAAATCCGAAGAACATATCAGAAACTGAATAGTTTAATGGTTGTGATTGCGCTAAACTTCCTAAGATAGTTTCTCCTGAAATAGCATCTGCAGTTCCTGCTGCTTCCACAGCTCCTTCAACCCACACTTTATCTCCAGACATCCAGGTTGGATATGCGAAGAATAAGAATGCACGAATTGTTAAGGCTGGGTTTAAGATATTCATCCCAGTTCCTCCAAATACTTCTTTACCTATTACAACACCAAAAGCTACTGCTACTGCTAACATCCACAATGGTAAATCTACAGGTACAATTAACGGAACTAACATTCCTGTTACTAAGTAACCTTCTTCTACTTCGTGTCCTTTAATTACAGCGAAGATAAATTCGATTACTAAACCAACTACATACGATACAACTACTAATGGTAAAATTTTAGTTAAACCTATTAAGAAGTTATCCATATTCCAAAACTCTCCAGAAAAGAAACCTGTTGCATTTGAAACAGCTTCTATTTGAAGATTATGTTGGTAACCTGCATTGAACATACCGAAAATTAAACATGGCACTAATGCCATAATTACGATATTCATCGTACGTTTTAAATCATCGGCTGCCTTGATATGAGTTCCTCCATGAGTCGTCTCATTTGGCAAATATAAAAAGGTGTGGAGTGCGTTAAACGCAGGTGCCATCTTAGTACCTTTATATTTTTCTTTTAAATTATGTAAATTTTGTTTTAAGCCCATATCTTATCCTAATTCTTCTCTCATTAAATCTAATCCTTCACGAATTATTTTTTGGTGGGGTTGTTTAGACACACAAATAAATTCTGTTATCGAAAAATCTTCAGGTGCAATCTCATAAGCTCCTAAGCCTTCCATTTCATCAAGGTCTTTGTACATACAAGCTTTTAATAATTGCATCGGATAAATATCTAACGGAAACACTTCTTCATACGAACCTGTTACCACAAAAGCTCTATGCTCTCCATTGGTATTGGTGTTTAAGTCGTATGATTTCTTTGGATTTAACCAAGAAAAAGTTAGCGCTCTTGATGTAGATATTTTGTTAAATATTGGTTTATTCCACCCAAAGAATTCGTAATCATCTCCTTCTGGAATTGCAGTAATTAAGTTGTCGTAATACCCTAAGAAACCGTCTTCACCTACTTCTAAACCACTTAATGCATTACCGCTAATTACACGAGCATTATCCGTATCTAAATTCCCTTCAGTAACATCAGCTACTTGTGCTCCTGCTTTAGCAGTTACATACTGGGGTCTTTTAAATTTAGAACCAGCTAAAGCAATTGTACGGGTAATGTTAAACTTACCTGTTAACAATAACTCTCCAATTACTACTATATCTTGAGGGGTAACTACCCACACAACTTCTCCTTTGTTAATAGGGTCTATTTGTGCTATTTGAGTACTTACATTCCCTACTGGATGTGGTCCTGAAACCTTATGCAACTCAACTCCTTTTACATCTTTAAATGGAGATAATGTTGAGTTTTTTGCAATAGATACATGAACTTTACCTGTTGTTAGTTTTGTTAACGCTGTTAAAGCTGCTTGTAACTCTGCCTCTTTTCCTTTTAACGCATAATCATAATCAGCTGCTAAAGGCGCACTTGCGTAAGCTGATACAAAAATTGCTTTTGGTGCTTGATTAGGGTTTGCCACTACGTCATACGGACGTTGTTTTACAAACGGCCAACAGCCTGAAGCAAACAAGTGATTTTTCACCTCTTCTCCAGACATTGTGTCCACATCTTTTTTACCAAAATCTTTGTATTGCTGCTGTGCATCAGCAGTGATTTTAATTGCTAAAACTTTTCTTCGTGCTCCACGAACGATCTCTGTAATTTTTCCGCTAACAGGGCTAGGAAATAAAATGCGCTCATCACCTTTTGAATAAAAAAGTGCTTCTCCTGCTTTTACTTCTGTACCTTCTTTCGCTAAAATCTTAGGGGTAACGCCGTGAAAATCGTTTGGCCTAACTGCAAACACACTACCTAATGAAAGTTCGGTAGTTACCTGTTCTGCATCACCAACTAGCTTGATGTCCAAGCCTTTCTTAATACGGATGTCTTTTGACATAGGAACTGATTAATTTGATTTTCTTAAAAAACACGCAAATTTAAAAATTTTGAAACCCTTTCTAGAACAAAACCATTTTTATCTTTGATAACTCTTACTATTTATATTTATTCTAAATAAAAATCCTATCTTTGGCGTATATTTTGATACTTTTGTCATATTATGATAAAAAAAGAATTATTATTAATCGCTATTTTACTAACTGTTTCTTGCTTTTCACAAAAGATAAAAACAGTACAATTACGACCTAAAAACAACCCTACTTCTTACGCTCCAATTGTTCGTTTAGGAGATGTTTTAAAACTATCTTTTGATGACTTAGAAGCTGACAGCAAAGAATACCAATATAAAATTGAGCACATGACTCATAACTGGAAACCCAGTAACATACCAAGCAATCAATACATAGAAGGTTTTAACCAAAATGAAATCATTAATTTTTCGAATTCGTTTAACACACTACAGCCATATACTCATTACACTGTAGAAATTCCAAATCAAAATACGATTATCACCAAAAGTGGTAATTATTTAATTTCTGTTATCAACGATAATTATGACGTTGTATTTACTAGACGTTGTATTTTTTATGAAGACATTACCACAGTAGGTGTTGCAGCTTTTAGAAGTAGAAATGCCACTACAACAAACAAGCAACAAACAGTTCAATTCATTATAAACCACCCCGGTTTACAGATAAATACACCTACACAAGAAATAAACGTTTCTTTATTTCAAAATTATGACTGGAATACCGTTATCACAAATCTTCAACCAATATTCATAAAACCTCAGCAGTTAATATATAACCATACTGTTGAGACTAATTTTTGGGGCGGAAATGAATTTTTAAATTTTGACACTAAGCTTATAAGAAACTCGAGCTTAAATGTTGCCAAAGTAGAACGGAAAAACTTATACCATAGCTATCTTTATACTGATGAACCTAGGGCAGATAAAACATATACCTACAACCCTGATATTAATGGACAATTTGTTGTGAGAACTACTGAACGTGATGTTGTTGATAACAGAGACTATACTGAAGCCGATTATTCTTTAGTTCATTTTTCTTTAGATGTTTTTGAGCCTTTTGAAAATAAAGAAGTTTTTGTTTATGGTGCTTTTAACAATTACCAATTGTCTGAAGAAAACAAAATGAACTATGATTTCTCTCAAAAAATATACAAAACAACACTACCCTTTAAACAAGGATTTTACAACTACAGCTATGTTACTTTAGATAAAAAAAATAGGGTTAATTTACATGAAATTGACGGTTCTTTTTATCAAACAGAAAACGAGTACACTGTAATTGTTTATTACAAGCCTTTTGGTGAAATTTACGATAGAGTTATTGGTGTAGGTAACGGTTATTTTAACCAAAATAGGTGAGCTATTTGCTGAAAAATTGACTGAAAACTGAAAAAGAACTATCTTTATCATATGTTTCAACAAATAACAAAAGGCATAAAAATCTCTGTAAAGACCTCATATAGGGACTTTATTTATAAGGGACAGCAGCAATATTATGCTTTTGGTTACTATATTTCTATAGAAAACAAATCAAAAGATACTGTAAAACTACTGGAACGTTTTTGGGTTATTTTCGATGCCCTTAACTATACTGAATATGTAGAAGGTGAAGGCGTAGTTGGAGAAACTCCAACTTTAAAACCCAATGATATTTACAGCTACAGTTCTAATTGTTTTTTACTATCTACAACTGGAGCTATGGGAGGAAATTACAAAATGATTAATACTGAAACACTTGAAGAATTTTTAGTAATTATCCCTACTTTTCAACTAACAACTACTTCTATACTAAACTAATGGCAAAAAATAATAAAGTTACAGTCATAAGAGATCCTAATTGCTTAAACTGTGGATGTCCTTTTACTCATAACGAAAAATTTTGCCCTGAATGTGGACAAAAAAACAGAGGTAAAAAAATTACCTTGAGTGTTTTTCTTCGTGAACTTTTTGCTGGTTTCTTCTCTTTAGATACAAAATTCTGGAGAACACTCATACCATTACTCATAAGCCCTGGAAAAGTCTCAAAAGATTATATTCAAGGAAAAAGAATTAGATATACCAATCCTTTTCGCTTTTATTTGGCTACTTCTATTATATTTTTTTTAATTATTAGCCTGACTGATAGCTATAAGAAATTTGAAGAATTAAGAATAGGAAAATCAACTAATAACAATTTACCCATTAATCTAAATGGAGACCTTAAAAGCAATGTTAAAGTAGACCTAGACTCCATTCAAGATGTTGTTTTCAAACAACTTGAAGAGCAAGATTCTGCAAAAGCTAAACAGATATTAAAGAAACTTGACTCAACAAAACTTTCTTATAATTTTGAACAAAAATCAAGTAAAAAAAACTTCATCGATACTTTTAAGATTGTAAAATTCATGAAGTTTCAAAAAGAAAATTCTAAACTTCCAATTGATGCTGCCTTAGACAGCTTAAACGTGAAGAAAAATTTCAGCAATCGTTTTTGGTATTCTCGTGCTAAGGTTTTTAACTCAGTCTTTTTAAGTAGAGATGAAACTAAAAAGTTTTTTCGTCAAATACTCTCTTACGCTTCTATTGCACTTTTTATATTACTTCCTTTGTTTACGTTGTTTTTAAAACTAATTTACGTTAGGAAAAAATACACTTATGTAGAGCATTTAGTTTTTGTGTTTCATGTACAAACTGTACTCTTTCTTCTTTTTTCAATCTTTTATATTATAGACTTTTTTAAACACTCTGAAAGCTTTTTATTTGTTTTCTTTCTACTATTTATGATATACTTATTTATAGCAATGAAAAGGTTTTACAACCAAGGGTATTTTAAAACATTTATAAAATACATACTAGCCAACACCATGTTTTTTATACTTGCTGTCTTAGGTTCTATAGCAATATCATTTGTTGCTTTTGCTTTGTATTAATCTAACACTTGTAAAAAGAAGTTTTTTGAAGTGTCTTTTAACTCTACAGCTGCTTTTAACTGATTGTTATTACTTACCAACAGTTGTATTGTATTTACTTTATTTAGGTATTTACTTTTAAAAGAATAAATACCTCTATCTTTTTGTTGATAGTCAGTAATATTAAATAGGAAATAAAACTTATTATTTCCATCGGTTTCTTTGATTAACTTTTGTCCCTTTACGGAAGCAAATTTTAAACCATTTTCTTTACAAAAGCTATAAGTAGTAAACAAAGGCATTAATGTTAATAAATCTTCATTCTCAACCTTCTTTATCACTTCTTTTTCTTTTAGATAACTACATAAATCTTCTCCTTGTAACTCTAAAGTTACCTCAGGGGTTATTGTATTCTGAATTTCCTTCTTTTCAACCTTATTAAAATCATCATCATATTCATAAGTTACAATAGTATCTGATTTTTCTATAAAAGAAGTAAGGTTTCCTTCTACCACTCCATCCCATTTACCCGTAATAGAATCTAACGACAATGTTGTAAGCTCTTTAAACTTTTTCTTTAGAACTTCATCTAATTCATTAGCCACTATTTCGGTATTTAGCTTTCCTGACACACTTATTATCGAGCTAGCTACTGATGCCGCTTTAAATGGTTTAAATAAGTCATTTTCCTTACTCAATTCACCTCGAATTCTTAAACTACCCCCATCTACAACGAACTCAAAAAAGTCTCCTTCTAAAGTGCTTACAGCCACAGGTGCTTCGCTACTCTTTATTTTTTCAAAAATTAAATTGTTTTCAGAAAAATAACTTTTATGATTTAATGTTAATAATAACTCGGGGGATATTTGTGCCTTTTTATGTTTTTTTAACAACAATTGCAATGAGTTATCTTTCACTACGCAACTTATCATCCCTTTGCTATAAACTGTAGTCTTACTAGCATTTTGCGCTATAAACTTCTCTTCTTTTAAAGCGTCTATAAAATTTTGCTTTACGGATATTGGATTACTGATATAAAAGTCTTTAAACTCTCTTGTATTGGTATATAAAAACAAACTATTAGGCACTTCTACCTCATCTAACAAAGTTGTTTTTTTTTCCTCTTTTGTGGTTGAAGGTTTCTTAACGTCTAACTGAGAAAATGGATGCTTTAAAAAACTAAGAAGTATGTTATACTCTATTTCTCGAAGGCTTAGATAGACTATCGTTTCAGCTGAAGTTGGTACTTTTTTTCCATAAATTACGGTTGGATTATATCTAAAAAATCCAACCGTAATTATAATGCAGCATATTACTGCAAATATTAATGCTATTCTTTTTATCATTTAGCTTACTTCGCTACTGTATTGATGAATTCTAATAATAGTTTTAACGTATTTTCTTCCGCTCGTTGTGTAGAAAGCTTTAATTCAGAAGAAATTGTATTTCCTTTCATTCTAGACACTCTAAATACAGCATCATTTAAGTGTTTGGCAGAAAAATGTATTGCTTCTTTTTCAGAATTACTCATCCACTTATTAGGTATCTTATTTAAAATAGCGTTTACATCAGCAAATAATACCATTGCATTGTTTCTTACCATTTTACTATGCTTCTTATTATTGAATTTTTCTGTACCTCTAGCAATGTTGATTGCTCCTTTTTGAGAGGTTGTTACATACAATACATCGTTTTTAACTACTGAATATAAATTAAATGGTATATCAGACTTTTTAGTTGTAAATTTTACAACGTTATTTTCAATTTTTAGTGCTTGATGTTTCTCTCCTAATCTAAAAAACTTTTTTAATAAGTCTTCTTTTTCTGAGCCTATCATTAACGTAAAATCAGGAATAAATTCCTCTTTAGTTTTTGTTACTTCTTTACGTTTATAATCTTTATCATATTTATATGTTGTATACTCAACTTCTTCTTTAGAAAAATCATTCAACACCAAAAGAGCATCTCCAGTAACCAACTCACCTAAAGCCTTTTCATCAATAACTAATGAAAATAAATCTCCCACAATCTCCATTTCCTCTTCATATTTTGGTAAAATACCACCATACATTTTTTGTATCATTTCTGGATATTGTTTTAACATTTCTTCCGTATCTAAAGAAATACTCCAAAAAGCCAGTGCCTTATCATGGTCAAAACTATTTACCAAATTACGGCTCATTCTTTTGTTATAAATCTTTTTGAAAGTGTTTTTCATATCCGAACTAACCGACATATCTAATAAAACCCTTGCTTCATTTTTATCAAAAAACAAATTTGCTGTAACCTCTTCAATCCCATAGATATTTTGATTATCTCCTTCCATATACAAAGGGTAGAAAGAATCTCCAAAGGACTTAAACAAACTAGTCATTAACATACCATAATTACGAACCCAAAATGTTGCTGAAGCATTTTTATTTTTACTTTTTTGAAACTTCTTATTAGAAATAATAGAGTTAGAAACGCTATTATTAAAAAGATGTAACGCATATTTTTTGGTCCAACTTTTACCTATTCTCTTTCTAAATGAATAATCATATTCTTTTTCCTCTTTAAGTTTCTCTAAACGTTCTTTATGAATTGAGAAATACCCTCTAGATACATCTCCATTAACAAATAAAAGAAAATTATCATTCCAAATTCTAATAGCATTACGTTCTTCAATAATACTATAGCCTTCCATTCTTCTAATTTTCTTTTGATCTCTTTTTTTTAACATTGATTCAAACAATTCTTTGTTATTTAATTCAACGTAAAAGTTGTGATACGAAATACTATCTGTTTTACTAAAAAAATAGTAGGCATTCGAGGTAATATCTATACCTACATTGGCAACCGAGGACACTTTATTTTCTTCTCTCCTTCTATTAATATTTTTTAAAATCTCTTTTCCGATGGCATTCTCATCAAGATCAGATACTTTTATTAGCTTAAAAAGATTTTCTGCATTGGCAGAAATTAACACATCTACATTGTTAGGTATCTTAGACTCTAATCGTTGGGCTTTAACAACTGTAACTATGTTTAAAAGCAGTAGCGTAGCAATAATTTTTTTCATCCTTAATTTAATTCTCTAATTGTATTTTGTTTTTTATTGTTTGGTTGTTCGCTATTATATCTTGCGCTTGTAAATGCAACATAATAGCTTTTTTACTTTGTGATATTCTTGCTTTATTATTAGCACTTGATCTTATAGGTGTTTCAAATCGATATACACTCGTGTAAGTAGCAGTTTCAAATACTTTACGGTCTTGCATTTTTGTTTTCTGAAACTCTTTCCCTAAATTGAAGTGATGGCTACGTGTAAATGTTTTATTCTCCTTATCAAAATTGAAGTGTTGGTTCTTCTTAACAGCTTCTGCTTGTTTCTTTGAACTAAAATTAGAAATGACTTTGTTTAGTGCTTCAACATTATCAAAATCACACGAAACTGTTACAATAAACTCATTAAAGTTTAATGTGTTTATTACATTATGAACTCCTTTGGTTTGCTGTATTTTACCAACGATTTCATTTATTTTGTTTTTAATAGTGGTTTTAGATGGTACTTTATAACCATTTACACTATCTAACAACATCATAGAAGCTAGCTTTGTTTTACTTTTACTCAAATTAATCGTTAACACAGCACTCCCTGAACCATCTTTATTAAAAGTTACTTCTTCTACAAACTCAAAGCAACTCGTAAATAAAAAGAGAGAGATTAAAGAAAATAGTAATAGCAATTTTTTACTCATCATAGTTTTTTTGCAAATATATAAAAGCCTTTTTTAAGCATTAGTTATTTTAACTTCTGTTTTATCAACGTTTGCATAAACATCGTAGTAATCCATCACAACTTCGTTTTCTTTTTTAATAATTGATGTAGTACTTACTGTTTCAACATAGCTCCGTTTCATTTTTAAAGAAATCTCAGGATTACCTTTTGTTTCATCATGATGAAACTTGAGAATATTAGATTGATTAAATTCTTTGTTATTCAACAACCAATCAGCAAACCATTCTTTTCTTAACTCTTTCATTTCTTCATTATATAATGTAGATGAAGACCAAATTTTAGGCTCATTATTCAACTCCTGAAAATATTTCTTAGTTCCATCCCAAACCAATTCATATGCTTTTAAGTTACTTTTCCAATTAACCAACACAATGGTAAAAGGTTCAATTTCTTCAAAGTTAAAATGATTAATTATTTCAACAGGATTATCAACCTTTAGTAAATATTTTACGATTACCCCTCTGCTCATTCTGTATGAATCGGCTCTTTGATGCTTCGTAAAACCACCATTCAATAGGCAAACCAACCTCTTTTTTTCACTTAAGCCAATCCATGTTCCTCCTGCTAATTCATCTTTAGGATACGTTAGCTTTACCCCGTCTTCAATGTATGTTTTGGGGGCTATTGTTTTTCTCTTCGGATCTTCATCTCTATTTGAAGTTAATATAAAGTTGTTATTCCCTAAAGGTAAATAAGTTACCGTACACATGTTGTTTTACTTTTAAATAATTCCAGCCTTTTGTCCGTTTTAATATTCCTAAAATAACCGTAACTTTGTCATTTAAGAAAGTCTAGTATAGATTTTTTCAATAACAAAGAAAGAAATTTAATTCAACAAACAACATACAAATGGGAAAAGGATTTTTTCACGTACCAACTGCCATTAACGAACCCGTAAAAAGCTATGCTCCTGGATCTTCAGAGCGTGAAGCGGTTTCAAAACAATACAAAGAATACTTTAACGGATCTGTAGATGTACCAATGTACATCGGTAATGAAGAAGTTAGAACAGGAAATACTCGTAATATGACACCTCCACACGATCACCAACATGTGGTAGGACAGTATCATATTGGAAACAAAACACATGCTGAAAAAGCAATTGCTAATGCTTTAGAAGCTCGTACTGAATGGGCACAAATGCCATGGGAACAAAGAGCTGCTATCTTTTTACGTGCTGCTGAGTTAATTGCTGGCCCTTACCGTGCAAAGATTAACGCTGCAACTATGATTGCACAGTCAAAAACTGTTCATCAAGCTGAAATTGATGCTGCCTGTGAATTGATTGACTTTTTACGTTTTAACGTAGAGTATATGACTGAAATTTACAACGAGCAACCAAACTCTGATGACGGAATTTGGAATCGTGTTGAGTACCGTCCGTTAGAAGGATTTGTATACGCAATTACTCCATTTAACTTTACTGCAATTGCTGCAAACTTACCTGCATCAGCTGCAATGATGGGGAACGTTGTAGTATGGAAACCATCTGATAGCCAAATTTTCTCTGCAAAAGTAATTGTAGATATATTTAAAGAAGCTGGTGTACCAGACGGTGTTATCAACGTAATTTATGGTGATCCAGTTGAAATTACTGAAGTAGTGTTAGCCTCTCCTGACTTTGCAGGAATCCACTTTACAGGTTCTACTTATGTATTTAAAGAATTATGGAGAAAGATTGGTGAAAACATTCACACCTACAAAACATATCCAAAAATTGTAGGAGAAACAGGTGGTAAAGATTTTATCATTGCGCATCCTTCTGCAAACGCTAAACAAGTAGCTACAGGTATTTCTCGTGGTGCTTTTGAATTCCAAGGTCAAAAATGTTCTGCGGCTTCAAGAGTATACTTACCAAAATCGTTAGCTGAAGAAACGTTAAACTATGTAAAAGAAGATATCGCTTCTTTTAAAATGGGTTCTCCAGAAGACATGAGCAACTTTATTACTGCTGTAATTCACGAAGGTTCTTTTGATAAGTTAGCAAAATATATTGATCAAGCTAAAGCGGATGCGGATGCTGAGATTTTTGCTGGTGGTAACTACGATAAATCTAAAGGATACTTTATTGAGCCTACTGTTATCTTAACTACTAACCCTAAATACACTACTATGGAAACTGAATTATTCGGTCCTGTAGTAACTATTTATGTATATGAAGATGCAGATTGGGCTGATACGTTAAAATTAGTTGACGGAACTTCTGAATACGCTTTAACTGGCGCTGTATTCTCTACAGATCGTTACGCAGTTGCTGAAGCTACGAAAGCTTTAGAAAACTGTGCTGGTAACTTCTATGTAAACGATAAGCCAACAGGAGCTGTTGTAGGACAACAACCATTTGGTGGAGCTAGAGCTTCAGGAACAAACGATAAAGCAGGATCTGCTCAAAACTTATTACGTTGGGTATCTCCTCGTTTAATTAAAGAAACTTTTGTTTCTCCTGTAGATTACCGTTACCCATTCTTAGGATAAGAAAAGAAATTCCGAACAAAGAATCTTACTATAAATTAAAAGCAACCTCAAATGAGGTTGCTTTTTTGTTTCACTTAGAAGCTGTTTTTTTAACTTCGCTATTAAAATGACCTCAAAATATGGAAAAGACAAATTATCCAGGAATATTTGTTAGAGTAAAAGCAGCTTCTATAGACTCAATTATTGTGATTCTACTTATAGCTACTACTACAGATTTATTCTCTCAGTTTGAAAAAATACCCGACTATGCCAAAATGATTGCTTTTGCATTCATCTTTATTTTATATGAACCTTTAATGGTTTCTTTTTTAGGCTCTACTGCTGGCCATAAAATAAGTAATATAAGGATTCAAAAACTAGACAACGGAAAGAAAATTAATTTTGGCCAAGCCTTTATTAGATTTTTAGTAAAAGTAACTCTTGGATGGGCTTCTTTTTTTACTGTTTCAACTAATAAAAATAAACAAGCAATTCACGATTCAATTGTAAACTCAGTTGTTGTTTATGACAATTAAACAACTCTCTTTTTAATGTAGCTTTTCAAATAATTTGAATATTTAAAAATTCTTTTTTATTTGTTTTCAAACAGAATTCAACTAATTTCGTTTAACACATATTAGTGTTTAAATAACAATGAATTACAAAGAAATACTTGAAACTGTATATCAAAAAATAGCTCCTATTGAGAATGTAGGTGAGTTAGCTACGTATATTCCTGAATTAGCTACGATTGATGCTGAAAAATTTGGTGTACATATTTCAACAGTTGCTAACACCAATTTTGGTTTAGGAAACTTTCAAGAAAAGTTCTCTATTCAAAGTATCGCCAAAGTGTTATCCCTTTGTTTGGCGTATAAGTATCTTGGTGAATCTATTTGGGACAGATTGGGTGTAGAACCTTCTGGTAATAGTTTTAACTCATTGATACAACTAGAAACGGATAATGGTATTCCTAGAAACCCGTTTATCAATGCTGGTGCTATTGTTATTGCAGATATTTTAATTAGTAGTTTGGTAAACCCGAAGGAAGATTTATTAAATTTCATTAAAAGTCTTTCCACCAATAAAGACATCAACTACTCTGCTAAAATTGCAGCTTCTGAAAAATCGGTAGGCTACAGAAATGTTGCCTTGTGTAATTTTATCAAGTCTTACGGAAACATCTACAACGACCCTGAAGTAGTGCTAGATTTCTATTTCGATTTATGCTCGTTGGAACTGACGTGCGAACAACTTTCTGAATTATTTTTCTTCTTAGCCAATAATGGACAAACCAGACAGGGCGAACAAATATTGACTAAAAGTCAATCGAAAAGAATTAATGCGTTGATGCAAACCTGTGGGTTTTATGACGAATCTGGTGAATTTGCTTTTAAAGTAGGGCTTGCAGGAAAAAGTGGTGTTGGTGGAGGAATTATTGCCATACATCCTAACCAGTATGCGATTGCAGTATGGAGCCCTAAATTGAACAAAAAAGGAAATTCCTACAGAGGTATGCGCTTTTTGGAAGAGTTTACTACGCTTTCTGAACAGTCTATTTTTTAGTTTTATATTAACCCCATTTGAATTAATTTCGCTAAAAAGAGGAACGTTGATTGGACCAATTAATATTTATGAAAATGAAAAAACTATAAATTTACCTATGGGAGTTTATGATGTTTATCTTATAGGTGGGTGGTATGTTGATTTATTAAGTTTTAATTTTTTGTTATCTAAGGTCAATGGAGAAGAAGTAATTAAACCTGAAGAAGCAACATTGAAATCTCAATCTTACTATAAAAGAAAAAGAACTAAAAGAATATTTTCTTTTTCCGTTAACAAAGGAGGTAATTATAAAATAGAATTTAAAGGACAGAATTCATTAATCTTAAGAAAACACAGTCTTATGATTGGTTATTTGTTTGGGAAAAAAATTGAAACAAATTCAATAGAAATATTTATCGAAAGAAATTAAAAGTTAACACAAGCGTACAATATTTAATAGAAATATTGCACGCTTTTAAGTTTTAAATCTTTAACTCAACTCAATTTTCATATTCAAATACAACCATTTGGTAGGAACATCTGATGACTGTCCGTTTACTAACTTATCATAATCAATCCCCCAATCCAATAAATTTACTTGCCCTTGTAATACCAGTTCGCTAGACATACTTTCGTATGAATTTCTAATTCCAGTTGCAAAAAACTTCACCTCTCTTTCAACCCCTTTAATAGACATAATCCCATTAATTTGATACCAATCTACTCCCATCACATACACATTCGTAGTTCTAAACCTTATTTTTTCGTTGTTATCGCTAATAAATACTCCTTTGGTTTTAACTCTTTTGGTTAAATCAGCCACATCACCTCTACACGCTTTAAATGAGTTTGGATCAACTTCAAAAGAAATACGCATGTTTTCTAACGGATTTCCAGCATCCATTCGTACAGGAATAGCTACTTTTAAATTGTCTACAATACCTCCAAATGGTGTACTACAATGTCCGTGTGTTACAAACATATTAATCGTCTTGTTTTTTACAACTTCGGTTACCTCCTTTTTTTCTTTTGTTGTAACTGTTGAAGTACTTTTAGCAAACCCGCTAATCAAAACAATAGTTAATAACGCCCCAACTAACAAAATTCTATTTTTAATGGTTTTCATAATATTCGTATTTAAAGTTTTCATCAAAACTATTGTAACCTTCCGTTAAAAGTGTAAATCAATTGTCAAAAAAGTGTAAAAAAGCTTTAACCAGTGTACTTTTATTTAAATTTACCTCCAAAAACTACTAAAGTCTATTTTTCTAACATTTTAAAATGTCACAAAAAACTCAACTTAAAGAAGTCGCCAAATTATTTTTTAAACTAGGTTGTATTGCTTTTGGTGGACCTGCTGCGCATATTGCCATGATGGAAGATGAAGTTGTTAAAAAAAGAAAATGGATGACTCAGCAACATTTTCTAGATTTAATGGGAGCTACTAATTTAATACCTGGACCCAACTCTACTGAAATGACCATGCATTGCGGACATGAAAGAGCTGGTTGGAAAGGGTTAATTGTCGCTGGCTTTTGTTTTATTTTTCCTGCCGTAGTAATTACATCAATAGTAGCATGGTTATACCAAGAATATGGTCAGCTTCCTAAAGTTGAACCTTTTATTTACGGAATAAAACCCGCAGTAATTGCCATTATTGTTATGGCAGCTTATCGATTAGGTAAAAAAGCCGTAAAAAATACATCTTTAGCTATTTTAGGATTAATCACTTTAGTTGCCTGCCTTTTAGGTGTTAACGAAATAGCAGCTTTGTTTGGCTGTGGTTTACTAGGTGCGTTACTCTATTTTTTCAACCAAAACCGTAATAATTTAACCAGCATACTTCCCTTTTTTCTATTTCAGGCAAGTGAAACGCTTCAAGCCAACAATCTGAAAATTTTATTAACCTTTTTAAAAGTTGGAGCAATTTTATATGGAAGCGGTTATGTGTTATTTGCTTTTTTAGATGCAGAATTAGTTGCTAACGGATGGCTTTCAAGACAAGTACTAATAGATGCCGTTGCTGTAGGGCAAATAACTCCAGGACCTGTTTTATCTACCGCTACTTTTATTGGTTGGCAAATGAATGGAATAACTGGCGCACTTGCTGCTACCATAGGGATATTTTTACCATCTTTCTTTTTTGTTTTAGTTTTAAACCCATTGATTCCTAAAATGAGGAAATCGAAGCTTATTGGTGCTATTTTAGATGCTGTAAATGTAGCTGCCGTGGCTCTGATAATTGCTGTCTGTTTTGAAATGGCAAAAGATGCCATAACTGATTGGCGTACTATTGTTATTGCTATTATAAGCCTACTCGCTGTTTTTTATTTAAAAAAATTAAACAGTGCATTTATTGTTTTAGGAGGTGCGCTTTTAGGTTATATCTTAACTTATTGCTAAACCCTGTAATATCATTCGTTTTAACCTACCTTTGCAAAAAAATAATTGAATGCAGTTTTCAGACCTACACCTTAACAAATCTATCTTAAAAGCTCTTACTGAAGAAAGACACCATAAACCAACCTTGGTACAACAAGAAGTAATTCCGTTAGTATTAGCTAAAAAAGATGTAATTGTAGCTGCACAAACGGGTACAGGTAAAACGGCTGCTTTTGCATTGCCTATTATTCATGAACTTTCCAAAGAAGCTGATGTAGAAAAAAGAGCTAAAAAAATAAAAACATTGATTATAAGTCCAACTCGTGAATTGGCTATTCAAATTCAAGAAAACTGTAAAACATATAGTAAATATACCAATGTAAGAACTACCGTTGTTTACGGAGGTGTGCCTACACAACCACAAAAAGACGTTCTAGAAAAAGGTGTTGATATTTTAATTGCTACTCCTGGTCGTTTTATTGACTTACACAAACAAGGAAGCATTGATGTGCGCCAGCTAACAACTTTTGTTTTAGATGAAGCTGACTTGATGTTAGACATGGGCTTTATTGAAGACGTTCAAAAGATTGAAGAATTATGTCCGCGTAAAAAGCAAACCTTACTTTTTTCTGCAACGATACCCGATAAGGTAAGTGATTTAGCAAAATCAATGCTACGCAATCCTGAAAAGGTAGATATTTCACCTACTGAAACTACTTCAACAAACATTGGACAGTTGCTGTATTACACACCAAAAAAACATAAGGTCGATTTGTGTTTGCACTTATTACGCAATACCATAAAAGGTCGTATTATTATATTTCGTCGTACCAAATTTGGGGTTGATAAGTTAGAGAAAACACTTCAAAAGAACGGCTATAAAGCTACCAGCGTACACGGTGACAAATCACAAAATTTACGTAACCAAGCTATTGAAGATTTTAAAAATAACAAAGCCAACATTTTAATTGCGACTGATGTTGCTGCTCGTGGAATTGACATTAGCAAGGTAGACGCAGTAATTAATGTTGATTTACCAAACATTCCTGAAACCTACGTACATAGAATTGGTAGAACAGGTAGAGCTGGTAAATCTGGAATTGCCTTTTCGTTATGTAGCACTGATGAAACTTCTTACATCAAAGCTATTCAAGAATTTATGGATAGAACTATAAAAATTGTAGAAGACCATCCATTTCCTTTAGCAAAACCTAAGCCTAAAAAACAACCCAATACTGTTAGTAAACACAAAAAAGGAAGAAAATCAGAAGCTTCAAAAAAGAAGAAAAAACGCTGGTATTAAACCTTTTATTAAAAATAACAAGATAAAATGTTGTGGTTTTTATTTATTAATCGTAATATTGCAATGTAATAATTAAACAATGGGGTTAACCAAATCTGAAATATTCACTGAAGAACAAAACCAATTAGCTAGTATTGCAAAAGTATTAGGGCATCCAGCCCGTATTGCTATTTTACAACACTTGTTTAAATTGAATTCTTGTGTATGTGGTGATTTGGTAAATGAGATAGGTTTGGCACAACCTACTATTTCACAACATTTAAAAGAGCTCAAAAAACTTGGCATTATCAAAGGTACTATTGACGGAACTAGTGTCTGTTATTGTATTAACCCTTCCACATGGAAAGAAATTAAAACATTACTTTCTACTTTTTTAAATCTTGACATGAATAATCAAAATTGTTGCTAAAAAAAATTTAATTAAATTAATCGCAATATTACAATAGACACAAATACCATGAAACTATCAGAAATCAAACAACATTTAAGCACATTAAAAACTATTGCTTTTCAATTACCTGACGGTAGCTTAGTTCCTAATCATTTTCATGTAACAGAAGTAGGAAAAATCACCAAAAACTTTATCGATTGTGGCGGTGTAGTTAGAAATGAAGAAGTCGTGAATTTTCAATTATGGAATGCTAATGACTATGATCATCGTTTACATCCAGAGAAGTTAATTCATATCATTGAGTTATCAGAAAAAGTATTAAACATTCCTACAGAATTAGAAATTGAAGTTGAATACCAAGGAAGCACGATTGGTAAATACGGATTGGGTTTTGACGGAACCAACTTCTTATTAACTACGAAACAAACCGATTGTTTAGCGAAAGATAATTGTGGTATTCCAACAGAAAAACCTAGAGTAAAATTATCAGATTTACAAAAACAAACAACGTGTGAACCAAATTCAGGATGTTGCTAAGCATGAAAACACTAACCTCATTTTTATTTTCTGAGATACAAGAAACTCTTTCAAGTTTACCTACTGTTTCAGAAGAACGCAAAGAAGTTTTACAGCCTCTTATTCAATACACTCAGAAGAAACTTGATAATAAAGAGGCTATAAACCTAAATTTTATTTGCACACATAACTCAAGGCGAAGTCATTTATCGCAAGTATGGGCACAAACCATGGCTTATTATTACCAAATTCCAAATGTATATAGCTATTCAGGAGGAACAGAAGCCACTGCTATAAACTCAACAGTTATTGACACCTTAGTTTCTAACGGATTTCATATTCAGCAGCTATCTAACGGAAAAAATGCTGTTCATTCTATAAAGTACGCAAAAAACATATCTCCAATTATAGGGTTCTCTAAGAAATTTGACGATGAATTTAACCCTGCTTCTGCATTTTGTGCTATCATGACCTGTTCACAAGCTGATGAAGGTTGCCCTTTCATTGCTGGAGCTGAAAAAAGAGTGTCGGTTACTTATGAAGATCCAAAATTATTTGATGGAACTCCTAATGAAAAACAAAAATATTTAGAAAGAAGCTTACAAATTGCAGCTGAAATGCACTATGTGTTCTCCTCTATAAAATTTTAACCTCTATATTTTATTGGTAGATGCACTACTTTTTTGGTTTCAAAGAAATCTTCTTCAAAAAAATCGGGTAAATTATAAATGGTGGCTTTTGGGAAGTTCGCAAGTTCTTCACTTAAGTCGCCACCTTTAAGGTATAAAATCCCATTTTTAAGTGCATGATTTTGCTTTTTATGCACTTTGTTTTTTACCCAACGATGAAATGTTTCCATTTGTGCCACTGCTCTACTTACAATAAAATCGTACGTGTCGTTTACCTCTTCAACACGGCCATGAGTAGTTTTTACATTCTGTAAACCTAACCCTTCAGCAACTTCATTTACCACTTTTATCTTTTTTCCAATAGAATCTACCAAGTGAAATTGTGTCTCTGGAAATAAAATTGCTAACGGAATTCCTGGAAAACCACCACCTGTACCTACATCCATGACTTTAGCCCCAGCCTTAAACTCCATTACCTTTACTATTCCTAACGAATGTAATACATGACGCAAATACAATTCATCTATATCTTTTCGAGAAACAACATTAATTTTTAAGTTCCAATCTTTATATAATTCTTGCAACTTAGAAAATTGTTCTAATTGTTCTTCCGATAAATTGTTAAAGTATTTTTTTATAAGTTTCATGAAGTGATTTTTTTCCGTTGCAAAAATAAAAAACTAATTGGTTTTGTTAATTTTTATATAAAAGATATTAATCTAGTTAAAAAGTTAGTCTTAAGCAATAACAATGAAACAAAAACGTTTATTTTTGCGATATAAACAAACAACAAATGAAGACAGTAAACTTCTCAAGAATAGACAATGCTAAGTTTTTTAGAACTTTAAATAAACGAGTTAACACTTACTTTAAAGAAAATAATATAAAACGTACTGGTAACTGGAAGCTTTATTCAAAAGCTATTATAATGTTAGCTTTATTTTTAATTCCATTCATATTAATTTTAACTATTGATATGTCTCAGTGGCTAAAATTAGCCTTAACTGTCTTAATGGGTGTTGGTATGGCTGGAGTAGGAATGAATGTAATGCATGATGCCAACCACGAATCTTTTTCAAGCAAAAAATGGGTAAACAAACTTTTTGGTAGTAGCATTTATATTTTAGCAGGAAACGTATACAACTGGAAAGTGCAACACAATGTACTACACCATACCTACACAAATATTCAAGATCATGATGAAGATATGGATGCTGGTAGAATTATCCGTTTCTCTAAACACTCACAATGGTTGTGGATTCATAAGTTTCAAAAATATTATTCAATCTTTTTATACGGATTGTTAACAATAAACTGGGCTATTACTACCGATTTTAAACAAATGCGTAGTTATTTAAAGCGTAAATTATCATATGGTGAATTTCCAAACCCAGCTAAAGAATGGACAAAATTAGTGGTTTCAAAGGTAATGTATTATGCTCTTTGGGTTGTACTACCAATCGCTATAATGAATATTGCTTGGTGGAAAGTATTAATTGGTTTTTTTGTAATGCACTATACTGCTGGTATTATTTTAAGTGTTGTTTTTCAATTAGCGCACATCGTTCCAAAAACAGAAACACCATTACCTGATGAGGACGGAAACATGAAAAATACATGGGCTATTCACCAATTATACACCACAGCAAATTTTGCTCCTAGAAACTGGTTTATTAATTTTTATACTGGTGGATTAAACCATCAAGTAGAACATCATATTTTTCCTAATATTTCTCACGTTCACTATGATAAATTGGCTAAAATAGTTAAAGAAACCGCTAAAGAATTTAACCTTCCGTACAACGAATACAAAACTACACGAAGAGCGATTATTGAGCACTTTAAGCATTTAGCTGAATTAGGAGAAAAACCACAATTAGCATAAATCAACACACACACATAACAACACAATGTCAAACGCATTATCAAACAGAATTAACAGTTTACCTGTATCTCAAACTTTAGCTATGGCTGCTAAAGCAAGAGAATTGAAAGCTGAAGGTAGAGATATTATCAGTTTAAGTTTAGGAGAGCCAGACTTTAACACTCCTGATTTTATTAAGGATGCTGCTATTGAAGCCATCAACCAAGATTATAATTCATACACTCCAGTTGATGGGTATATAGAGTTAAAAGAAGCTATTTGTGAAAAATTTAAGCGTGATAATAACTTAACTTACGCTCCAAATCAAGTAGTTGTTTCAACAGGAGCAAAACAATCTATTGCTAATGTGGCTCAGGTATTATTAAATCCTGGTGATGAAGTTTTGTTACCTGCACCATACTGGGTAAGTTATTCAGCAATAGCAACTTTATGCGAAGCTAAATTTACCGAAATTCCTTCTTCTATTGAAAATGATTTTAAAATCACTCCAGAACAATTAGAAGCTGCTATTTCACCAAAAACAAAGATGATTTTCTTCAACTCGCCAAACAATCCAAGTGGAACCATATATAGCGAAAAAGAATACCGTGATTTGGCAAAAGTGTTAGAAAAACACCCTCATATATATATATTATCAGACGAAATATACGAGCACATTAACTACGGAACAAAACCGTTTAGTTTTGCAGCTATTGAGAGTATGTATGACCGCACCATTACTGTTAATGGGTTAGCAAAAGCTTTTGCTATGACAGGGTGGAGAATTGGTTATATTGGCGCTCCTGAATGGATTGCTAAAGCTTGTACTAAAATGCAAGGCCAAATTACTTCAGGAACGAACTGTATTGCACAACGTGCAGCCATTACGGCTGTAAAAGCATCTCCTGAAAAAGTACAATATATGGTAGATGAGTTTAAAAAACGTAGAGACTTAGTTCTTGATTTGTTAGGAGAAATTGAAGGGTTCAAATTAAATGTACCTGAAGGTGCTTTTTATATATTTCCTGATATTTCTGATTTCTTCGGAAAAACCATTCAAGGAAAAGAGATTAAAGATGCAAACGATTTTTCTATGTTGTTATTAGAAGATGCAAATGTAGCTACTGTTACTGGCGAAGCTTTTGGTGCACCAAACTGTGTTCGTTTATCATATGCAGCTTCTGAATTACAATTACGTGAAGCAATTAAGAGAATTAAAAAGGTTTTAAGTTAATTAACTTAAACAATTAAGCATAAAAAAATCCGTAAGACATCTCTTACGGATTTTTTATGTTCTAGAATGGAACTTTTAATTTCCTTACTTTTTTCTTTTTAAGTTTCTTTAAGTACAATGTTTTCTTATTATAATCAATAAATGCTTTTCCAGCTTCTAAAATATCTGCTCCTATAATTCCATCTACCTCATCAGCATCATGTTGTTTTAAAGCTGTATTTACATGAGTTAAGTCAAACAGAACCAAATCACATTCATTTGTCTTCCACTTTCCTATTTTCAGTGAATTGTTTCCTGACTTTTGCGTCTCCATATCAGTAGCACCTGCTCCAGCAGCTTTTACTTCACTTTCTTCAGAAATAAGTTTGAAACGTTCTATCAACTCTAATCCAACACACGAATTAGAAGCGCCTGTATCTAAAATAAACCTTCCTTTAACACCATTTATCTCTGCATTCAACTCTAAATGGTTTGTCACCATTTTTTTAAGTTTTATTTTGATGTATTTCTTTTTCCCTAATACTTTTTTCAAACTTGTCATTTCTTGTACTTTTGTCATCACAAAGATACAATAATACAATGTCACCTTGAGCCTTAGCGAAAGGTCTTTCTTTAAAAAAATATGATAACAGATACCCATACACACCTATATTCTAGTCAGTTTGATGAAGATAGAAATGAAATGATACAACGTGCCAAAGAAGCTGGTATTTCTCGTTTCTTTATTCCTGCGATTGATAGTTCTTATACTGAACGTATGTTCGATTTAGAAAAAAACTACCCAAACGATGTGTTTTTAATGATGGGCTTACATCCTACTTCGGTAAAAGAAAATTACCAAGAGGAATTGGCGCATGTAAAGGAATGGCTAGACAAACGTGATTTTTATGCGATTGGTGAAATTGGTATCGACTTATATTGGGATAAATCGTTTTTACCCCAGCAACAAGAAGCTTTTCGTACTCAAATTCAATGGGCTAAAGAAAAAAAACTACCGATTGTAATTCATTGCCGTGATGCTTTTGATGAAATTTTTGAAGTTTTGGAAACTGAAAAAGGAGATGATTTATACGGAATTTTTCACTGTTTTACAGGAACACTTGAACAAGCTGAAAAAGCAATTTCTTACAATATGAAATTAGGAATTGGCGGTGTTGCTACTTTTAAAAATGGAAAGATTGACAAATTCCTACATCAAATTAATATTAAACATATTGTGTTAGAAACCGATTCTCCATACCTAGCTCCAACTCCATACAGAGGGAAACGTAATGAAAGTAGCTACATAACTAATGTTGTGGATAAGTTGGTGGATATTTACGGATTATCTTTCGATGAAATTTCAGAAATTACAACACAGAATTCTAAAGACGTTTTTGGTGTTTAACTTACAAACCGCATATTATAAAACTCCTATTGGAATTGCCAAAATTGATGGCGATGAAAACGGAATCCAATCGATTTCTGTATTGGACGAAGATACTTCGGATACAATTAGCTTTCTAAAAGAGACTCCATCTTGTTTACAAAATTGTGTCGCTCAACTTGATGAGTATTTTGCTGGAAAAAGAACAGCGTTTGATCTTCAACTGAATCCACAGGGAACAAGCTTTCAACAATCGGTTTGGGAAGAGTTATTAAACATTCCCTTCGGAAGAACTAGAACCTACTTAGAACAAACCAAACAATTAGGTGATGTAAAAGCAATTCGTGCTGTAGCTTCTGCTAACGGTAAAAACCCTATTTGGGTAGTTATTCCGTGCCACAGAGTTGTAGGTTCTGATGGTTCGTTAACAGGATATGCAGGCGGTATTTGGCGTAAAAAATGGTTATTAGAGCACGAAAGTGGAGCAAAACAACAAACATTGTTTTAAGTTGTTTAGTTAAACTTAATTTCAGCATTCTTAATAAGATTCCGAAACAAGTTCGGAATGACTATCGTCAATTTAAGTTCCGTTTTTCAATAAAAAATTTCTTTAACAAAAAGCTACATTCTTCTTCTAAAACCCCTGATATTACCTTTGTCTTTGGATGTAATTTTGTTTTCAACACATTAAAACCAAGTTTTGGTTCACTTGCTCCATATACTATCTTCCCTATTTGCGTCCAGTAACTCGCTCCCGCACACATTTGGCAAGGTTCAAGTGTAACATACAAGGTACAATCTTTTAAATATTTTCCACCTAAAAAATCTGCTGCTGCAGTAAAAGCTTGCATTTCGGCATGCGCCGTAACATCGTTTAACAACTCTGTTAAATTATGCGCTCTAGCAATAATTTGATTATTAAAAACGATTACTGCACCTACTGGAACTTCTCCTTTATCATAAGCAAGCTCAGCCTCTTGTAAGGCTTTTTTCATAAAGTAAGTCTCATCAAACGGATTCATATACTTGGTTTCATATAAGTTCTTAAACAAATGTAGCCAAAATTTGTTTGCACGAACTCTCAGTAAAATACTTATTTTTACCAAAATTTACGATTTGATTTCAATCAACACTTCTGAAAATAGAAAAGTCTATTTTGCTTCCGATCAACATTTGGGAGCTCCAACTTCTGAGGCTAGTTTTCCTCGTGAACAAAAGTTTGTTGCATGGTTAAACGAAGTTAAAAAAGATGCCGAAGCGATTTTTATTCTAGGTGATTTATTTGATTTTTGGTTCGAATATAAAACTGTTGTTCCTAAAGGATTTGTGCGCGTTTTAGGTAAACTTGCTGAAATAAAAGATAGCGGTATTCCGATTTACTTTTTTGTTGGAAATCATGATTTATGGATGTATGATTACTTTGAAAAGGAATTAAATATTCCTGTGTATCATTCTCCTCAAGAATTTAAAATCAACGATACGTTATTTTTAATTGGTCATGGTGATGGATTAGGACCAGGAGACAAAGGGTATAAACGCATGAAAAAAGTGTTTACATTCCCGCTATTCCAATGGATGTTTCGTTGGCTACACCCAGATTTAGGTGTTCGATTAGGACAATATATGTCAGTAAAAAACAAACTGATTTCTGGTGATGAAGATGCCAAATTTTTAGGCGAAGATAAAGAGTGGTTAGTACAGTATTGTAAGCGAAAGTTAGAAACTAAACACTACAATTATTTTGTTTTTGGACACAGACATCTCCCGTTAGAAATTCAACTTAAAGAAAATAGTACTTATTTGAATACTGGTGATTGGATCCAGTATTACACCTATGCTGTTTTTGAAAACGATAAACTATTCTTAAAAGAATATAACTCATAAAAAAAGCACCTCAAGAGGTGCTTTTTTATAATCAAATAAGTTAAGTTTAAAATTTAAAGGTTAACCCACCTCTAAAAGTCATTCCATTAAAACCAAATTGGTTTACCTCCCAAGGATATCTAAAACGACCTCCTAAGTCAGTTACCACATCTCCTTTTGTATCAATTTCATCTGGATATACGTCAAATAAATTATTCACTTGAGCATTGATAGAAATCATATCAGAGATTTCATATCCAAAAGACAAATCAGTTATTACTTTTCCAGTAAAAGTTTGATCTTTATTTGGGTCAGTTGCATGTTGCCATGTTACTTCTCCAAAATAAGTATTATTTAAAAAGGCTGTAAACTTTTTATATTTATAATCTCCTCCAAACAATAGTTTGGTATTTGGTCTTGAACTAATAATTCTTGATTGTTCTTTTCTATTAAAAATAGCATTTTTGTAGTTTGCTAAATTGTCTGGAGTTTTTACTTCTCCTTCCAATGTAGTTCTATTTATATTTAATGCTAAATTTAACCCTAATTTCCCTGCAGCGAAATCAATATTTTTATATCGCATGGTGTAATCAAAACCTTCTGTTTTAGTATCAGCTGCATTGATAAAGAACTTGATACTTGTTACATCGTAATCATCTAAAATTTGTTGTACTGTGGCATTAGGGTTACCGTTATCATCAGTTCCTCCTATTTCACCTGAGAATACTACTCTATCCTCGACTCTAACATTATAATAATCTAACGATATTGTAAAGTTATTAGAGGCTTTAACCGTAATACCTGCTGAAATATTTTTTGACGTCTCTGCAAATAATGGATCTACTCCTAAAGCTTGAATTACTGGACTTACATTATTAAACGTTCCTTGGTTTGAGATAGTACCTCCAGAGACTAAGGTTTGTACATTACTCAAATATACTTGATGTAATGAAGGTGCTCTAAACCCAGTACTGTAAGAAGCTCGTAAAACTCCTGCTTCTCCTATTTTATATCTAGAGCTCATTTTCCAAGAAATGTTATCTCCAAAATCAGAATAGTTTTCATAACGAATAGCTCCTCCTATTAAAAAGTCTTCAGAAACATCCCAATCTAAAGTTCCATAACCACCTATATTAGTTCTTTTTTCATCTAAAGCATTACTAGGTTGTAGTCCTGGAAATGATTGTGCTCCGCCATCTACATAAGACGCTTCTTCTCCTGCGGTTACTTCAAACCTTTCTTCTCTCGCTTCGACACCTAGCCCAATACTAACATCACCAAAAGAACGACTTACGTCAAAATTTCCAACAATATTACTAAACGCGTACGCACCTGCATCAAATGATGTAGGGCTATTCGCTCCTAAACTAACATTGATGGTATTCCCTATGGTGTAATCTACATTATTTCTACCAAAATTTGCACTTAAATCTGCATCAAACTCTCCTAACTTAAACTTACTTCCTGCAGTAAATAAAATATCTTGAATATCTGTTTCAAAGGTTGGTTGAAACCCATTATATGTTTCTCCAGATGGAGTTAACAATCCAAAATCATCAGTAATCCAATATGGCGGTCTATATAAAGCAAAGCTTTTTCCTTGTCGCATATTAAACCCACCAAAAGCATATAGTTTTGTATTATCATTTAAAGGGTACTCAGCATTTACAAATAAGTCCCCTTTTTTCATTTCTGGTTGCCCTATTATCATTCCTAAATCTGGATTATCTCTTGTCCATTGATTATCTACACCAAATAAATCATCTTTACCTGGTTCACCTGCTCTATTCGTATTCTCTTGATAACTTAAACCTAGTGTAGTATTTACAAAACCTCCCTCTCCAAAAGTAAATGTATGGTTAACATCTCCATCAATATTAAATCCATCTCCTTCTTTAGTAACCCCTGAGTTTATATTAACTTGAGTAAAATCAATATTTTTCTTTAAAATAATATTTACAACACCCGCTACTGCATCAGAACCATATTGAGCAGAAGCTCCATCACGTAAAACCTCCACTCTTTCGATAGCTGCTGTAGGAATACTTTTCATATCTACCCCTACTTCACCTTTACCTGGTGTATCATTCACGTATACCAAAGCACTTTGGTTTTTTCGTTTTCCATTTACCAAAACTAATGTTCTACTTGGTCCTAGTCCGCGCAAATCAGCTGGATCAAAATGAGCTGTTGCGTCTGATATAGTTTGGTTACTTGAATTGTAAGAAGGAACTGTGTAGGTTAACATCTGATCGATATTAGTTTGTCCTGTTGCCTGTAATTCTCTTACACTAATATTATCAATAGGCACTGCAGAATCTAAAATTGTTCTTGGTTTAGAACGGTTTCCTGTCAACACAATCTCGTCCAAAACATTATCTTCATTCAAAATTATTGTAACATAAGAAACATTATATAATGTTTTTTCTACCGTAGTATAGCCCACAAAAGAAAACACTAGAGTAGTAGGCATTTTTTTTACATTGAGAACAAATTCTCCTTGCTCATCTGTACTTACTCCATTAACTGTCTCTTTTTCCAAAACATTTACAAAAGGAAGCGGAGTTCCGCTCTCGTCTGTTACCTTACCTTTTATAGTCTGCCCTATCATTGATGTAAAACACATCAACAACATAAAGACTATTATCTTATTTTTTTTATACATAAGTAAAATTATTTAAGTTTATTTAAAATTGAAAGCGTTAAAAATGTTAATTTTCAATATAAAAAGCAAATTTTAATTAACAAAAGTAAATAAATAATAAATAATTCCACTATTTATTAGAAATAAATGATATTTATGTTTTTAGCTTTAACTATACTTTAACAGCTGTTATTTTCTTATTATTGTAGTTTTGTTTTATAAAATTCTAATTTATTTCAATCACTATGGATATAGATGTAAGAGCCATCAATGAAAAGATAGAAAAAGAAAGTGCTTTTGTAGACTTATTAACTGCAGAAATGAATAAAGTAATTGTAGGTCAAAAACACATGATTGAGCGATTACTTATTGGGCTTTTAGGAAACGGACATATCTTATTGGAAGGTGTTCCTGGACTTGCAAAAACCCTAGCAATTAATACACTATCAAAAGCCGTTGACGGGAGCTTTAGCCGAATTCAATTTACTCCAGATTTACTACCCGCAGATGTGGTGGGTACTATGATATACAATGTAAAAGAAAATGATTTTTCAATTAAAAAAGGTCCAATTTTTGCTAATTTTGTATTAGCTGATGAAATTAACCGTGCTCCTGCTAAAGTACAGTCTGCTTTATTAGAAGCTATGCAAGAGCGTCAAATTACTATTGGTGATGAAACTTTTAAATTAGACGAGCCTTTCTTAGTAATGGCTACTCAAAATCCAGTAGAACAAGAGGGAACGTATCCGCTTCCTGAAGCACAGGTAGACCGTTTTATGTTAAAAACCGTAATTGACTATCCAAGATTAGAAGACGAACAGCTAATTATGCGTCAAAACTTAAACGGAAGTTTTCAAAAAATTAATCCTGTTATTTCAATAGAACAAATCATTAAAGCTCGTAATGTAATTAATGAAGTGTACATGGATGAAAAAATCGAAAAATATATTTTAGATATTGTTTTCGCTACTCGTTATCCTGAAAAATATAATTTAGAAAAACTACAACCATTAATTAGTTTTGGTTCTTCTCCTCGTGGTAGTATCGCCTTGGCTAAGGCATCTAAATGCTATGCTTTTATTAAGAGAAGAGGATATGTAATACCCGAAGACGTTAGAGCTATAGTAAACGATGTTTTACGCCACAGAATAGGAATTACATATGAAGCTGAAGCCGAAAACATTACATCTTTAGATATTATAAATTCAATAATAAATGAAGTACAAGTACCTTAACAAAATATACATACTCGTTTATAGCTAACCAAACCTACTATTCCATATTAATTCCCTTAAATTAGCTATTAATGACTTTTAAATTAACAACGTACAAAACACTAAAAGGAACAAAAAAAATTTTAGAGTTAAAAAAGAAAAAAAACACAGAGGCTATTGTATACAAAGACAACGAACCTAGTTATTATGTAAACTGTTTCGACTTACAAACAGAATCAAATGTGATAATGAATAGCTTGGTTTTATGTCAACAAAAAAGTATACATGAAGTAATAAAAGAAATTGGCGAAAAGAATAATGTAAATTTATCAATACAGGAAGCACCTTTTTTAGCTTTTGAAAAAAGCGTTGAATATACAGAAATGGAGTTACCTCCATTGCCTGAATCTTGGTTAAATTAATGAATACAAAAGAATTACTAAAAAAAGTTCGAAAAATAGAAATAAAGACACGTAGATTGTCTAATCACATTTTTGGAGGAGAATATCACTCTACCTTTAAGGGTAGAGGTATGACTTTTTCTGAAGTACGCCAATATCAATATGGAGATGATATTAGGGCTATTGATTGGAATGTTACCGCTCGCTACAATGAACCTTATGTGAAAGTTTTCGAAGAGGAAAGAGAACTTACTATGATGTTAGTAGTAGATATTTCTGGCTCTGAGTTTTTTGGTACTTCCAATCAATTTAAAAAAGATACCGTTACAGAAATTGCAGCCACATTAGCCTTTTCTGCTATTCAAAACAACGATAAAGTTGGTTTAATTTTATTTTCTGATCAAGTTGAACTATACATCCCTCCCAAAAAAGGGAAAAGTCATGTATTACGAATTATACGCGAACTTATCGAGTTTCAACCAAAAAGTAAGCAAACTAATATTAGTGAAGCTCTCAAGTTTTTGTCTAATATCATGAAAAAGAAAGCGATTGTTTTTATGCTTTCTGATTTTATGGATGACGACTACGAACGTACACTAAAAATTGTTGGTAATAAGCATGACTTAACTGGCATACGTGTATATGATGAACACGACGAGGAAATACCAAACTTAGGAATGGTTTCTATGCTAGATGCTGAAACGGGGAAAACACAGTTAATTAACACGAGTTCTAAATCGGTTAGAATCCGGTACAAAGCTAACGCCTTGCGTTTAACTGATTATTTTGAAACCACTTTTACTAAAAGTGGTGCAGGAACCATCAATACTAGAGTTGATGAAAGTTATGTACGAAAATTGTTAGGTTATTTTAAACGAAAAGGATAAGAACAAACAATGAAACACAAACTACTTTACATATGCTTGTTTTTAACTTCTTTTACCTTTGCACAGCAACCTCAGGTAAAAGCAGAAATTGACACAACAAACATCAGAATTGGTGAACAGTTTCAATATAAAATATCTATTGATGAAACTGAAAATGTTATCATTCCTAAGTTAGAAAATCTAAAAGGGTTAGAAGTTGTAGATACACTCAAAATTGACACTATTGAAAACAAGCTCATCCGAAAATATATTTTAACAGGTTTTGATAGCGGTGCTTTTTACATTCCTCAACAGCAAATATTTATTAGAAATCAAGCTTATTTAACCGATAGTTTATTAGTTAATGTAGCTACAGTACCTATTGATACTACCAAAGTTAAAAAATTCCCAATTAAAGGAATTAAGGGGGAACCATATCAATTTGACGATTTCAAACAATATGTCTGGTGGGTTATAATAGCCTTTGTGGCTATAGTATTACTACTCTATTTCTTTGTTTTCAAAAAGAAAAAAGAACAAGAAGAGGCTGTCGTTATTCCTTTATTAGCTCCTTATGAAGAAGCTATGCTGAAACTCGAGGAACTAGACAAAAAATTATTATGGCAAAACAATCAGGTTAAAAAGTATTATAGTGAATTAACAGATATTGTTAGAGGTTATATTGAAAGAGAGTTAAGTGTTCCTGCCTTAGAAAGTACAACAGATGAATTAATTGATGTTTTAAAAGATTTTAACGACATCAAGTCAATAGAAACTTCTAAGGAAATTATTGATAAATTAAAAGGTCTTTTACAAGAATCTGATTTAGTTAAGTTTGCAAAATCGAAACCTTTATCACATGAAATAGAAGAAGATCGAAAAGACGCAAAACTTATTATTGATAATTTAAAACCTAAAAAACAAGTAGAAGAAGATGAAGTGGAGTAATTTCGAGTTTCATAGCCCTGAGTTTTTATGGCTGCTACTATTAATTCCTTTATTAGCTTTTTGGAGTTTTTATACCCAAAAAAAAGATAGTGCACAGTTAAAGATACCTAGTACTAAAGGTTTTAAAGCAGGTGGTTCTATTTTACCTAAATTTAAACCTCTACTACATCTCTTAAGATTATTAGCATTATCTTGCTTAATAGTTGCCTTAGCACGTCCTAGAAATGTGGCTGTTAGCAAAAAGACAAAAACAAATCGAGGAATTGACATTGTTATGGCTGTGGATGTTTCAGCTAGTATGTTAGCAAAAGATCTTAAACCAAACCGATTAGAAGCTTTAAAAAGAGTAGCAACCGACTTTATAAACCGACGCCCAAATGATCGAATTGGTATTGTAGTATATGCTGGAGAAAGTTTTACACAAACTCCAATTACTAGCGATAAGTCTATTGTAAAAAGAACTATTTCGGAAATTAAATGGGGGCAGTTAGAAGGCGGAACAGCCATTGGAATGGGCTTGGGTTCTGCTGTTAATAGGTTAAAAGAGAGCAAAGCTAAAAGTAAAGTTATTATTTTACTAACCGATGGTGTAAACAATGCAGGATTTGTAGACCCTAAAACGGCTACCGAATTAGCCAAAGGAAACGGAATTAAAGTTTATACCATTGGAATAGGAACTAACGGTATGGCTCCTTTTCCTTGGGCAAAAGACCCTAGAACTGGTAAAATATCTTTTAAGAATCAACAGGTAGAAATTGACGAAAATTTACTAAAACATATTGCCAACGAAACTAATGGAAAATATTTTAGAGCAACTAACAATACCAAATTAAAAGAAATTTACGATGAAATTGACAAGTTAGAAAAAACTAAAATAGAGGAATTTAAATATTATAATTACTCTGAAAAATATCGCTTTTTAGTTTTTCTAGCAGGGATATTTTTATTAATAGAATTCACACTAAAAAACACATTATTTAAAAGTTTTATTTAAAAAAGATGTATAAACTAGAAGAACCAATATATTTTTATCTTTTTGCAATTATTCCTGTAATAGTTGTGGTTTTCCTATTAGTTTTATGGTGGAAAAAACGAACTCAAAAAAAGTTTGCTAATCCCTTTCTTTTATCTAAAATAGCACCAAATACATCAACCTTTAAACCGGTATTAAAACTTGTCTTTTTTTTAATAGGATTGTCTTTTCTTATTCTATCATTAGTAAATCCTAAAATGGGAACTAAACTAAAAACTGTAAAAAGAGAAGGTGTTGATGTAGTATTTGCTTTAGATGTTTCTAAAAGTATGTTAGCAGAAGATATTGCTCCTAATCGACTAGAAAAAGCAAAACAAATTATCTCTAAAACTATTGATAAATTAGGAAGTGATAGAGTTGGTATTATTATCTATGCAGGTAATGCCTATCCGCTACTTCCTATTACTACTGATCATGCAGCAGCAAAAATGTTTTTGCAAAATGCAAATCCTGATATGGTTTCAAGTCAAGGTACTGCTATTAATGAAGCTTTAACTCTGGCGAATACTTATTATGATAATGATGAGCAAACTAATCGTTTTTTAATAATTATTTCAGATGGTGAAGACCACCAAGAAGAAACGAAACAAGTTGCTCAAAACATTGCCAATGAAGGTGTTAAAGTATACACCGTTGGTGTAGGTACTGAAAAAGGAGGCCCCATCCCTATCAAATTAAATAGCGCACTTATTGGTTATAAAAAAGATAGAATGGGAGAAACAGTAATTACCAAAAGAAAACCTGATGTTTTACAAGGAATTGCTGACGCATCTGATGGTACATATTTTGATGGTAATAAAACTGAAAATCCAGTAGAAGCTATTGAAAAAATTATTGGAAACGCACAAAAAAGCGAATTTGAAACAAAACAATTTTCTGATTATAAAGACCAGTTTCAATGGTTTGTAGCTATTGGGTTGTTATTTTTAATTCTTGATATGTTTTTGTTTGATAAGAAAACCAAATGGTTGAAGAAAGTAGATTTATTTAATGAGGAGTCTTAAACTCAATTAAGTATTAATGTGGTATAGAATGAAAAGTTTACGAAATTTAATATTTATTGTTATTCTTGCAATTTCTGCAATGGTAAATGCACAACAAGACACGCTTAAATTACAGCGTGAAGCACGTACTTTATTGAGAGAAGGAAATAAACTATACAATAAACAAAAGTTTAACGAAGCTGCTATTGCCTACCGAAAAGCTTTAGGTAAAAATAGCAAGTATGAAAAAGCAAGTTATAATTTTGGTAATACGTTATACCAAGAAAAAAAATACAAAGAAGCTGTAGAACAATTTAAGGTAACTACTGAAACTTCAAAAGACAAAATGGCTCAAGCTGAAGCTTATCACAATGTTGGAAATGCTATGATGGAGCAAAAACAATATGAACAAGCAGTTGAAGCCTTTAAAAACTCCTTGCGTAGAAACCCAAATGATGACGAAACACGTTATAATTTAGCTGTTGCCCAAAAAGCAGCTAAAAAACAACAACAAAATCAGAAGGACAATAAGGATAAAAATAAAGACCAAAAAAATAAAGATCAGAAAGATCAACAAAAACAAAACGACAAAGACAAAAAGAACGACAAGAATAAAGATCAGAAAGGAGACGATAAGGATAAAAAAGATGATAAACAAGATCAAAAAAATGACGATCAAAAAAATCAACAAAAACCTAATCAAGACCAAAAAGACAAACAAAATCAAAAACCTCAACCTCAACAAGGTAAAATGACTCCAGAACAAATGAAACAATTGTTAGAGAGTTTAAATAATGAGGAAAACAAAACGCAGAAAAAAATGAACGCAAAAAAATCAAAAGGGAGAAAAGTAAAACAAGAAAAAGACTGGTAATATTCCAATTCTTAATAATCTTAATTAGTTTTATACATTTTTGAAAATTAACATGAAGTTGAAAGTACACATATCGTTATTAATTAGTTTTATAACATTCGCCATTAATGCACAAGACAGTGCGTTAACAGCAACTGTTAGTAAAAATAAATTGGGAGTAAATCAACGATTACGTATTGAGTTTTCAATTAACAAACAAGGAGCCGATAACTTTAAAGCTCCTAATTTTACCAATTTTAAAATAGTTGGTGGCCCTAGCCAATCAGTAAGTCAATCTTGGATAAATGGTAAAGTTTCTTTTAATCAATCATACACTTACATACTGCAACCTAAAAGAAAAGGAGAGTTTAATATACCTTCTGCAAGTATTGAAATTGAAGGAGAAACAATAAAGTCTAATCCTATAAAAATTATTGTTTTAGACGCAGTAGAAACACCTAAAAACCCTAATGACCCTAACTATATTGCTGAACAAAACATTCATTTGGTTGCTGAAGTTTCTAAGTCTCAGCCTTATGTTGGTGAAGGAATTTATGTAGAATATCGTTTATATTTTAGTGATAATGTTGGTATTTATGACAATGCTATTACAGAAGCCCCACAATATAACGGGTTTTGGAATCAAGAAATTAAACAAAACGGGATGCCAGTTAAAACCGGTACATATAATGGAGAAAATTATCGTTATGCAGTGTTACACAAAGCACTATTAATTCCAACAACTTCTGGCAAACTAACAATAGATCCTATGAAAATGGATATAATTGTCGCAGTACCCTCAGGAAGAGCTGATTTCTTTGGTAATGTGATCACTCGTCAAGTTCGTAAGGAATTTTCTTCTGCTAAGAAAGTAATTAATGCAAAAGCACTACCTCTACAAAACAAACCAGAAGATTTTGCAGGTGCTGTAGGTGAATTTTCTTTTGATGTTTCTTTAAGTAAAAATACCTTAAAGGCTAACGAATCATCAGAAATTAAGGTGTCTGTTAATGGTAAAGGAAATTTAAAGCTATTTGAACTCCCCAAAGTTGAAACTCCTAAAGAATTAGAAGTATATCAACCAGAAAGAAAAGAAAACGTTCGTATTACTGGAACAGGGTTATCGGGTTCAGTTACCGATAGCTATACCGTTGTTCCTGAATTTAAAGGAAAGTATAAAATTCCGAAAACTAGCTTTTCTTATTTTAACCCAAAAGAAAAAGTATATCAAACCATTACTACTGATGATTTATATGTTGATGTTTTAGAAGGAAAAAAAGTTCCGACAAATTCAGACACGAATACTGTAGCGAAACAAGATGTAAAAGTTACAGGTAATAACTTTAGATACATTCAAACAAATACCGATTTACAACCTGTAAAAGCAGATGATTTCTTTAAATCTACCCTATTTTATATTCTTTTATTACTTCCTATTTTAGCTATTCCTGTTGGAGTATTTATTCAGAAAAAGAAAGAAGAACGTAATAGTGATGTATTAGGTAACAAACTGCGAAAGGCAGACAAACTTGCTAAGAAGTACTTATCTGAAGCACAAAAACAATTAGGTAATAAAGAAGCTTTTTATGAAGCCTTAGAAAGAGCTTTACATAATTACTTAAAAGCAAAATTAGGTGTAGAAGCTTCTGATATAAGTCGTGAAAAAATTACTGATTTATTGACTGATAAAAACGTTAATAAAAAAACCATTAGTAGTTTTATTGAAGTATTTAACAATTGTGATTTTGCTAGATATACTCCAATTACCAATCTACAAATGAAAGAGGAGTATGAAAAAGCAAAGCAAGTAATAACGCAATTAGACAGACAGTTATAATGAGAAAGTTAGTTATATATTTATTCTTATTTGTGTCAACAATTACGTTAGCACAAAGCGCCAGTGATTTATTTTTAAGTGCAAATTCTTTATACAAAGAAGGAAAATACGAAGAAGCTATTAAACTATTTGAACAAATAGAAGCTAAGAACCAAGTGTCTTCAGAAGTGTATTACAACTTGGCTAACTGTTACTATAAGATAAATAAAACAGCTCCTGCTATTTATAATTATGAAAAAGCATTACAATTAGACCCGTTAAATGAAGATGCTAAAAACAACTTAATTATAGCAAAACGTTTAACTCTTGATAGGATTGAAGCATTACCTAAATCCGTTTTTCAAAAATTCAATGAAAATTATTTACAAAAGTTTACTTATAACACTTGGGCAATAATTACCATTGTATTTTCTTTTATTGCTTCGATTTTATTTTTGCTGTTTTATTTTGCCTATACTCCAAATAAAAAGAGAGCTTATTTTACAGCTAGTATTATTTCTTTTTTTCTTTTGATAACCTCTTTAACAATCACTTACTCACAATACAACCAAACTAAAAACACTATTGAGGCTATTATTTTTACTGAAGAAGTTTCAGTTAATAATGAACCTACTGATAGCTCTAATGAAATTTTCACATTACACGAAGGAACCAAAGTTTATGTATTAGATTCTGTAGATAATTGGAAAAAAATAAAGCTTGTAGATGGTAAAATAGGCTGGGTTAATTCTCAAAATTTGAAAGAATTATAGTATTTAAAGTCTAAAAAAATAATTACATTAGCTTTTTTAAGCTAAAAAAAAACTCATTTGAAATCTAAAACTGCTATCTTTTTTATCTTCTTATTCACAAGTATTATTGTGACACCTATGATACTAACGTTGGTAGATCAAGACCAGGATATTTCTTTCTTTCTTGAACTTAACGAAGAAGAAGAGAACACTAAACATATAAAGATTGATGAACTAAAGGCTCATCCTAACAATAACGACACTTCATTTTTATTTAAGACAATTCAAAAAAAGAAAAACGTTCGTTTTCAATCTAAAAATTACGTTTCACAGTATCCTAAAATACTAACTCCACCTCCCGAATTTTTTACTGCATAAAACCAAGTAAACTACCTTATGTTTGAGGTAGCACATAAGTAGAAAGCTTTGAGTACTATTTTGATGTAACAGTGTTATTATCAATAATTATCTTGGATTTCTCTTCGTATAAAAATCAATTATTCAAATAAAAAAGCGCTCTAAACTGAGGTTTAGGGTACTAAAAAAATACACATATATTATGTTTAAAACTATTAAAAGCGACTTACCTGCAAGTATTGTCGTATTCTTCGTTGCTCTTCCTTTATGTTTAGGTATTGCTTTAGCCAGTGGAGCTCCACTTTTTTCAGGAGTTATTGCTGGAATTGTTGGAGGAATTGTAGTTGGAGCCCTAAGTGGTTCAAAAATTGGAGTTAGTGGTCCTGCAGCTGGTTTAGCAGCAATTGTACTAACAGCTATTGCTTCTTTGGGTGGTTACGAAAACTTCTTAGTAGCTGTAGTTTTAGGAGGTATTATCCAAATACTTTTTGGTGTTCTAAAAGCAGGGATAATAGGTTATTATTTTCCTTCGTCAGTAATTAAAGGAATGCTTACTGGTATAGGTATCATTATTATTTTGAAACAGGTTCCTCACTTTTTCGGATATGATGCAGAACCAGAAGGAGCTGACAGCTTTATTGAAGCCTCTGGAGAAAATACTTTTTCAGCTATTTTAAGCATTACTGATAATATTACTATGGGGTCTATGGTCATTGGTTTTATCGGATTGGCCATTTTGATTCTTTGGGATAAAGTTTTAAGTAAAAAAGGAAAAATATTTCAATTAATTCAAGGGCCTCTAGTAGCTGTTGTAACAGGAATTTTATTTTTCACTTTAACTCAAGGAAACGAAACATTATCAATACAAGCTTCACATTTAGTAAGTGTACCAATTCCAGAAAGTGCGGCTTCCTTTTTCGAACAATTTACATTCCCTAATTTTAGTGCTATTACTAATTACGAAGTTTGGGTAACAGCATTTACTATTGCTTTAGTAGCTAGTTTAGAAACATTACTTTGTGTTGAAGCTACAGACAAACTAGATCCGGATAAAAATGTAACCCCTACAAATAGAGAATTATTAGCACAAGGAACAGGTAATATATTATCTGGTTTAATTGGAGGCTTACCTATTACTCAAGTAATTGTAAGAAGTTCTGCTAATATTCAATCAGGAGGTAAATCTAAAATGTCAGCAATTATACATGGTATGTTTTTACTAATCTCAGTAATATTGATTCCTACTTTATTAAATAAAATACCTTTATCTGTACTAGCTGCAATTTTATTAGTCGTTGGTTATAAACTTGCAAAACCTAGTTTATTTAAACAAATGTATGCACTTGGTTGGAAACAGTTTATACCTTTTATCGTAACTGTAACTGGTATTGTATTTACTGATTTATTAACAGGTATTTCTTTAGGATTAGCAGTAGGAATTATTGTTATTTTAATTAAAAGCTATCAAAACTCTCACTTTTTACATATTGAAGATAAAAGTAATGGGTTACATAAAATAAAAATGACATTAGCAGAAGAAGTAACCTTCTTTAATAAAGGAGCTATTTTAAAAGAATTAGATAGTTTACCAAGAGACACTTATTTAGAGTTAGATGTAAGAAAAACTAGATATTTAGATAATGATATTGTTGAGATTTTAGAAGATTTTGCTTTCAAAGCTAAAGAAAGAAACATCAACATTAAACTTATTTCAGAACGTGGTGTGGTAGAAAACCCTGATAGTTTTATTCAATTTTTTAAGTTAAGACCTAAAATAGCTTAAAACCTTAAACCATGGAACAGAACAAATACAAAATATTGGTGCTTTCTGATTTAAAAGACACAACTAATAGTACTCTTAAAAGCGCTGTTAGTATTGCTCAAATGACTAACGCTGACATTAATTTTTTTCATGTAAAAAAACCAGCTGATGTTGTAAAGAAAGAAAGTCAATTATCAGCAATGCGTACCTTAAATAAAGAATATAATTCTATCAATAGGAAAATCCAGAACTTAATAACACCTATCTCTAAAGAACATGGTATAGCTATCGATTACAAGTTTTCTTTTGGCAATGTAAAAAATGAAATAGACCAACATATTAAAGAAACTCAACCAGATATTATTATATTAGGTAAAAAGAAGACTAGTTTATTGAATATCATTGGTGATAATCTTACTAGCTTCATTTTAAAAAATAATGATAGTACAATTTTCTTTGCAGACAGTAATAATAGTTTAGAGCCTAACAAACCTATTGCATTAGGCTTATTAAATAATGAAAAAGATTCTTTGGAAAAAAGCATAGTTAAAAACTTTTTAAATAATATATCAAAACCAATAGTATCTTTTAATATTGCTAAAAAAAATAACACTATAAATGGTATAGATAATTCCTCTAGTAGTACATCAATAAATTATGTTTTCGATCAAAATGATAACACCATTAAAAATCTTTCAAGTTATTTATTGAAAAACAATATTCATATCTTACATATCAATAGAAGTAAAGATGACAACTCTCTAACAAAGTCAGACATTAACAAAGCTATTAATACATTAAAAACATCTTTGTTAATAACATCAATTTAAAACAATCTTAAAATATATATTATGAAAGCACATACTAAAGAAACACAAGCCACAATGACTCCTCAAAAATCATTACAATACTTGAAGGAAGGAAATGAAAGATTTCAAAACAACTTAAAAGCTAATCGTAATTTATTAGAACAAGTAAACGACACCAGAGATGGTCAATTTCCGTTTGCTACTATTTTAAGCTGTATAGATTCAAGGGTTTCTGCTGAACTAGTTTTTGATCAAGGTCTAGGAGATATTTTTAGTGTTAGAATTGCTGGTAACTTTGTTAACCAAGATATTTTAGGAAGTATGGAATTTGCTTGTAAATTGGCAGGAACAAAATTAATTGTTGTATTAGGACACACAAGCTGTGGAGCGATTAAAGGAGCTTGTGATAATGCCGAATTAGGTAACTTAACAAGTATGCTAAATAAAATAAAACCTGCAGTAGAAGCTGTTACTGAACCTAAAGATCCTAGCTTAAGAAATTCATCTAACTTAGATTTTGTAGATACCGTTGCAGAGAAAAATGTAAAATTAACCATAAACAAGATTTTAAAAGAAAGTAGTGTACTTGCCGAAATGCATACCAGTGGAGAGATAATGATTGTTGGGGCTATGTACAATATTAAAGATGGCTCTGTAAGTTTCTTCGAATAAAAATTCATCATTTCATCTTAATTTGATTTAATTAAAAAAGAGGTTCTAAACTAAGTTTAGAACCTCTTTTTTAATTTTAGAATAATTATCTTAGTGGCATAAAAAATAATTAGCTCATATGAAAAATCTTTTTTCAAACCTTAAAGGAGACTTATTTGGTGGAATTACGGCGGGTATCGTTGCCCTTCCTTTAGCACTTGCCTTTGGAGTTTCTTCTGGGTTAGGTCCCAGTGCAGGTTTGTATGGTGCTATTTTTATAGCCTTTTTTGCTGCCTTATTTGGTGGTACAGATACTCAAATATCAGGCCCAACCGCACCCATGACTGCCGTTAGTATGGTAGTAATTGCAGGCATTTTAGCAGCTAATGACGGAGACATTAACAAAGCATTACCTGCAATTTTAACCGTATTTTTATTAGCTGGTATAATTCAAATTGGATTAGGTTTATTAGGGTTAGGTAAATATATTCGTTACATTCCTTACCCTGTAGTTTCTGGTTTTATGACCGCTATTGGAGTAATTATATTAGTAACACAAATTTTACCTTCGATAGGTTATTATGCCAAGGAAGATGTCGAATATGTAAACCAATTTAAACCACAAGCAGAAGAACTTATTTTAGAAAATATTTTAAAAGAAGAAGCTGGAGAAGGTATTTTAGTCCTTGAAGATATTAAAGAAACAATTAAAAGAGCTGAATCTACTACACAAGCAGATATATTAAAAGAAAGTAAAACATTAGCTGGAAAAGAAGCTTCTGGTGTTTTAGGTACATTAAAAGTATTACCTAAAGCATTAAAAAAAATAAACTGGTTAGAGTTAGCACTTGCCTTAGGCACTATATTTATTATTTACGGATTTAAACGAATTACAACTACAGTACCAAGCACATTAGTTGCACTTGTTGTAATGACAGGAATAGCTTTAGTTTTTGGGTTAAATTATCGCCCTATTGAGGAGATTCCAGGAGGGTTTCCTCTTCCTAATATGGAAATTTTTGCAAGTTTTAGCTTATCCAGTATTACTCCATACATATTTACGGCACTTACCTTAGCCTTATTGGGGGCTATTGATTCTTTATTAACTTCTGTAGTTGCAGATAACATGACCAAAACAAAACACAAACCTAATAAAGAGTTAGTAGGTCAAGGTATTGGAAATACCATAGCTGCAGTTTTTGGTGGAATACCAGGTGCTGGTGCGACAATACGTACCGTGGTAAATATCAATTCAGGAGGTAAAACCAAACTATCTGGAATGATTGCTGGTATTATGCTACTAATTATTTTATTAGGATTGGGTCCCATCGCTTCTAAAATTCCTGCAGCAGTATTAGCAGGAATTCTTATAACAGTTGGTATAGGTGTGATGGATTATAAAGGTTTAAAAGCAATTCCTAATTTACCTAAAGATGTTAAGCTAGGCCCTCTTAAAATTAGTTCAGAAGTTATAATAATGTTAGTTGTTTTGGTATTATCAACTTTCTGGAACTTGGTTTATGCCGTAGGTATTGGCTTAGTTATTGCTTCATTAATGTTTATGAAAAAAATAGGAGATTTAACTGCTGAACATTCAGGTGTTACTTCTCTAAACGAAGAAACGTGGGCTGATGAAAAAGAATTTCCTAAAGAGTTATCGGAAGAAGTATTTATAAAACATGTTAAAGGACCTTTGTTTTTTGGTTCTACGAGTGATTTTCAAGCGTTAGCTAAACAAATTCCTGCTACCGCCTCCCATGTTATTATTAGAATGGAAAGAATGCAATACATTGATCAATCTGGTTTGTATGCTTTGGAAGATATATTGGTAGATTTAGAAAAAAACGGAATTACTGTTTTATTAGTAGATGTACTACAACAACCTCGCTACATGATGGAGCGTATCGATATTATTCCTGATTTAATTTCTAAAGAACACATCTTTAACTCGTTTGTTGATTGTTTAGAATGGATAAAACAAAATGTAGAAGACTCGATATAAAGGAGTGCGTTTATTCGTTATTTAACTTATTATAAAAAGAGCAGATATTTTTATCTGCTCTTTTTATATAATCATTTCGGTATCTTCATCCTTTTCTTCTTTTTCTCCTTCTTCATCTTTAATAATAGAAGGAAAAATTGTTGGTGCTATTTTCTTTACGGGTTTAAATAAAATAGATTCATCTAAATTTTCTTGTTTTACAAACGGAATAGTATCGTTCATTTTTCCGAAAAAGATAAAAATTACACTTAAAATTAACCCTATTTTTAAGGCTCCAAATACACCTCCTAAAATTTTATTTAAAACTCCTAGCGAAGCAAAATCAGCTATTTTGGTTAATATTTTTCCTAATAGAGCAACTACTACAATAATTACAACAAAAGTTCCTGCAAAAGCAGCTAATGAAATGTACTTTTCATCCCAAGTTATACTGTCTTTTAGCCAATCGCCAATAAAATATGAAAAATGAATAGCTCCATAAACTCCTGCCACCAAAGCTACCAAAGAAGCTACCTCAACAAACAATCCTTTCATTATGCCTCTCACAAAACCAAAAAGCAATAATGCCGCAATAATAATATCAAAAGTATTCATAAACGTAAAAGTGTTCTACTGTAAATTCTATGTTCAAATATACATAACTCATTTGTATCTTTGCTTTTTCAAAAAACACAAATGACAAAAGAAACAAATTTAAAAGAAAAATGGAATTTTTTGGTAACTGCTTTATCACACCAGTTTGCAGATGGAGACCAACTGAATATTGATGGAATTATCTATTTAATTGGTGTTCAAGAATTAGGACAAGGCCACCGTAAATTTAAAAAAGACGAAAAAGTTAACTTAATGCATATTGCCATTTGTAAACTACTAGAACCGTATGGTTATTATGAATTTGACTTTTTTGATAGTGATGGTTGGCCTCATTATAAAACGATAACTGAGCTTCCTAGTTTAAAACCAGGAGAACAATCGGTTTTAATGAAAGAGGCAATTATTAACTATTTTGAAGTAATAAACTTTTTTAACTAAGTAATACTTAATTTTCTAATCATTTTTGATAGTAAATTTAGAAAAAATGTTTGGTGTACACTCCTAGTTTTTTTCCTTCGCTCTAACAATATAAACTTCTTCTTTTTGATTTTTTATTGCTTTTAATATCAATTTAGCAAACCTATCTGGATGAATACCTTCATTATTTACTAAAACATCAATACTACCAAAAAACAAAATTGCCTTAACTACTTTAGTTGGAAGACTTTTATAATCTTCCAAATCTAATAGTAATACCACAACATTTTCAGGAAACTTACACCTATTTTTAACTTCGTTTAAAACACTTTCATTTCTTGAAGATATAATTAACTTTGCTCCGTAATTAGATAACTCTAATGCTAGAGATTTACTGATTCCGAATAAAACATCTGTAACCCGTTTTTTTTCTTATTTAAAGTTCATGTTTTCAAATAATTAAAAAAATTTTCCAAAATATGTAAGGAAAAATAAAAGTGGTACACTTCTTGGATAGAAGTTTGTAAATGACTAGTTTTAAAACCTTATTAATAACCCTTTAAAATATTATGATGAAAAAATTACTGGCTCTATTAATATTCACAACATCACTTGTAAATGCACAATACACTGTAAAAGGTACAATGACCCCTCCTGATAAAGGAGACTGGGTTATATTATATAAAATAGAAGGAGCTAAACAGAAATTTCTTTCCAATACAACAATTAAATTTGATACTGTTGCCATAGGTGGCGAAAAACAAGTTTTAGGAAAATTTAGTTTTGAACTACCTAATACCGCTACTCCAGGAGCCTATAGAGCTACCTACAGAAATACTGGAGTAGGTTTTGTTGATTTCTTATTTAATAAAGAAAATGTTGAATTTGTTTTTAATCCAAAATATCCAGATCAATCTGTTCTTTTTACAAGCTCTAGAGAAAATAAAGTGTATAAAGAATATCTACAAGAATATAATGCTATACAAAAGAAAATAGACTCTTTTCAAGCTGCTTATATTCAAACACAATCTAAAGACGATAAAAAGGCTTACAAAAAAGAGCTTAAGGAACTTGAAGATGTTCAAGAAACTTATGAAAACAAATCTGAAGGAATGCTAGTAAATAGTTTTATAAAAGCTTCTCGCCGCTATAACTCCTCTAACCCTCATGAGAGTATTGAGGATTATTTGTCTGCAACTACTGAAAACTTTTTTGAATATATTGATTTTAAAAGTGAAACTTTATTCAACTCTTCTTTTTTAATTGATAAGATTAACGATTATGTTTTTTATTTGAATTTTTCTGAAGAAAAAATGATTCAACAAAAGTTGATGAGAAAAGCTATTGTTAATGTAATGGATAAAGTTTCTTCAAAAAAATTAAGAAAAGCAGTTATTGAATATTTAATTAATGCTCTAACAGATAAACGTAATGGACCAGCGGTAGATTGGATGTTTTCTGAATATTACGAACAACTTCCAACTGAAGATCAAGATGATGACTTCAAAAAAGAAAAGTTAGAAATATTACTTGCTACTGTAGGTAGAATAGCTCCTGATTTTTCTTGGAAAGAAGTTGAACAAGATTATAAGTTATCTACACTAAACGACGGTAATAACTATTTATTAGTTTTTTGGAGTACTGCATGTCCTCACTGTGTAAAAGAAATCCCAGAATTATACAAATTTATGCAAACCCATAAAGAAGTTTCTGTAGTTTCTTTTGGTATAGAAAATGAAGAAACTAAATGGAATGAGTTTGTAAAGAATTTACCTAAGTGGCATAATGCTATTGGTACTCATCCTGATAATAAATGGGATAATGAAACTGTTAGAAAATATCAATTACTTGCAACACCTTCTTACTTTGTTTTAGATAGAAACAAGAAGATTATTGCAATGCCAGATCATGTAGAAGACGTTGAAAAATATTTTAATAGTATAAACGAATAGTATACAATACTTGTATCATATAAAAAAGCACGACAATAGTAAATTGTTGTGCTTTCTTATTTTTTAGAAATATAAAAAGGCATCTTCTATATGTTCAATTATAAACTCATGTCGTTGCTTAATAATAGCAATAATATCAAAACGAACCTCTACATCTAAATCTCTTTCACTTACATAATTATCAATAGCTAAAACTAAGAGTTTTATTTTCTTTAGATTCACAAAGTCTTGTGGATTGCCAAAATACGCAGTCGATCGTGTTTTAACCTCAACAACAGAAAGTAAGTGTTCTTTTTGAGCAATAATATCAATCTCTGCTTTTTGAAATCGGTAGTTTTTTTCAACAATAGTATACCCATTTTTAACAAGGTAATCTATTGCCAATTGTTCACCTTTCTTACCAAGTTCATTGTGTTGTGCCATTTAAAACTTATATTTGAGTAACCTTAAAATTCTTTTATCATGAAAAAAAACATGGGAAAAACCGACAAAGCGCTTAGAACCTTGGTTGCTTTAATTATTGCTGCACTGTCTTATTTTAATGTTATTACAGGAGTTTTTAGTTATGTTTTACTTGTATTTGCAATTATACTTTTAGTAACAAGCTTCATCAACTTTTGTCCTCTATACACCTTGTTTGGAATAAATACCTGTAAGACAAAAAGTAGCTAATTAAATAGTACCAAACATTGCTTACTATTACTAACCGACAACTTAATTTTTCTTCCCATTATCATAGCTCTATTATCGGGTTCGTGACCTGCTGGAAAATTAAATAGTATAGGAACATTATTTGGAACAACCTCTAAAATTAACTGCTCTATTGAACTTCCCCATGGGGTCGTGTTTTTTTTAATCTTAGTCATATCACCAACAATAACTGCCTTAATTTTAGCAAAATAACCTGCCCGTTTTAAACTCTGTAACATCCTATCAATCGAATATTTATATTCTCCTATCTCTTCAATAAATAAGATTTTTCCATTGGTAGAAATTTGACTATCCGACCCTAACATTGAGGTTAAAATAGCAATATTACCTCCTACTAACTCCCCCGAAACTTCGCCAACTCTATTCTTTTTTGAAGCAGAAATTTTATAATTTAATTTTGCTCCAAACAATGCTTTTTTAAAAGTCGCAATGGTTTGTACTAAATCTTCTGGATTTTCTTCCATACTTGTCCCCATCATAGCATGTATAGTTTCTATTCCTAAATTATGAATATGGTTGTGAAATGCTGTGATATCAGAATATCCAATAATCCATTTTGGTTGTTGTTTGAATTTGGTGAAATCTAACTTATCTAAAATTCTCACAGAGCCATACCCACCACGTGCAGCCCAAATCGCTTTGATACTCGGATCGTCTAATGCATCTTGAAAATCTTGACAACGCTCTTCATCAGTACCTGCAAAATGATGGTTTTGATTAAATAAGTGTTTACCATATACCACTTTTAACCCCCAACTTTCGGCTAATTCTTTTGCTTTATTTATTGTGTGTTTACGGTTCTTTAGAACTCCTGCAGGAGCAACAATTGCGATAGTATCCCCTTTTTGTAAGTAAGGTGGTGTAATTAACTTCATAGTGTTATTTTGTGCATAGACTGATGTAATTATCAGTAAAAAAAATAATTTTAAAAATTTGATTACCATAATTTCGTTTTACTTATTTTCTTTCATATAAAATAACCTTGCCTACATCTAATAAATACTGATTAGATTTCATATACATAATTTTATCTCTTAATATTTTCTTCTCTAATTTCTTTAGCGAATTTAAGTCTAAGTTTTCTAGATTATGAATTATATCATACTCGTTTTCTGATCTCTGTTGTATTAAAGTATCATTCAAATAAATCCTCCCTGGTAATTTGAGGTTCTTATCTCTTTCAAAAAAAACGTTTTGAACAAAATCTATTTTAAATTTCTCTTCATTTTCATCTTCGCAAAGTAAAGTTAAAGACCCTCCGTTCATCCAAGTTTGAAAATCAATAATATTGATTTTGGAATTCCAATTTATATTCAAATTACTTAATTTTTTAATTTGCATCTCAATCATTAGTAAATGTACCTAATTTATAACAGTATAAAAAATTGCTTTTTCGTACTTTTGCCCTTTAATTTTAGTAGAAAAACATGAGTACACCAAAAAGATATACAATTACAGCAGCATTACCTTATACCAATGGACCAATCCATATTGGGCATTTAGCAGGGGTGTATGTTCCTGGAGATATTTATGCGCGTTATCTGCGTCAAAGAGGAAAAGATGTAGCCTATATTTGTGGTTCTGATGAACACGGGGTTGCAATACCAATGCGTGCTAAAAAAGAAGGTGTTACTCCGCAAGATATTATTGATAAGTATAACGGAATCATTAAAAAATCGTTTGAAGATTTCGGAATCTCTTTTGACAACTATTCTCGTACCTCAGCTGAAATTCACCATAAAACTGCTTCAGATTTCTTTATAAAATTATACAATGATGGTCAATTTATTGAAGAAGTTACACAACAATTATATGATGAAGAGGCTAGTCAGTTTTTAGCTGATCGCTTTGTTGTTGGTACCTGTCCTAAATGTGGAAACGAAGAAAGTTATGGAGATCAATGTGAAAAGTGTGGAACTAGTCATAACGCTACCGATTTAATCAATCCTAAATCGGCAATTACAGGAAATGTTCCTACTTTAAAAGAAACCAAACACTGGTTTTTACCGTTAGATAAACACGAAGCTTTTTTGCGTGAATGGATTTTAGAAGGACACAAAAACGATTGGAAACCTAATGTATTAGGGCAATGTAAATCTTGGATTGATGACGGGTTACGTCCTCGTGCGGTAACCCGTGATTTAGATTGGGGAATTCCTGTGCCAGTTGAAGGTGCCGATGGAAAAGTATTATACGTTTGGTTTGATGCTCCTATTGGTTATATCTCTTCTACTAAAGAATGGGCAGAACGCGAAGGCAAAAACTGGGAAGACTATTGGAAAAAAGACGATACTAAACTAGTACACTTTATTGGTAAAGATAATATTGTATTTCACTGTATTATTTTCCCAGCCATGTTAAAAGCACATGGTGATTTTATTCTACCAGAAAATGTACCTGCAAATGAGTTTTTAAATTTAGAAGGTAATAAATTATCAACTTCTAAAAACTGGGCAGTTTGGTTACATGAGTATTTAGAAGAGTTTCCTAACCAACAAGATGTATTGCGTTATACCTTAACAGCCAATGCACCAGAGAGTAAGGACAACGACTTTACTTGGAAAGATTTTCAAGCGAAAAACAACAATGAGTTAGTAGCCATCTTCGGTAACTTTATCAACCGTGTTGTGGTGTTAACTAACAAATACTATAATGGAGTGGTTCCTACTGCTGGTGATTTATCAGAAGCTGATAAAGACGCCTTAGAGCAATTAAAACAGTTTCCTGATATCATTGCAAAATCTATTGAGCGTTATCGTTTTAGAGAAGCTTCACAAGAGCTAATGAATTTAGCTCGCTTAGGTAATAAATATTTAGCTGATGAAGAGCCTTGGAAGGTGATTAAAGTTGATGAAGCACGTACTAAAACCATTATGAATGTTGCCTTGCAAATCGCAACTGGTTTAGCGGTAGTATCAGAACCGTTTTTACCATTCACTTCAACAAAATTAAAGTCAATTTTAAATCTTGACAACAATCTTTCTTGGAATGATATTACTGAAAAAGACATTTTCTTAGCCGAAAATCATCAAATTAATAAAGCAGAATTATTATTTTCTAAAATTGAAGACACTGCAATTCAAGCACAGTTAGATAAATTAGAAGCTACAAAAAAAGCAAACGAAGCAGCTAATAAAGTAGTAGAGCCTCAAAAAGATACCATTGAGTTTGACGATTTTACAAAAATGGATATTCGAGTAGGAACTATTGTTGCAGCTGAAAAAGTAGCTAAAACAAAAAAACTACTAAAACTTACCGTTGATGTTGGTATTGACACACGTACGATAGTTTCTGGAATTGCTGAAAGCTTTAAACCAGAAGATATTGTTGGGCAGCAAGTATCTGTGCTATGTAATTTAGCACCAAGAAAATTACGCGGAGTAGAAAGTCAAGGAATGATTTTAATGACTGATACTCCTGATGGTAAATTAGCTTTTGTTCAGCCTTCTGAAAAGGTGAATAACGGAGAGTTTATTGCTTAAGAAAACAGTATTTATTATATTCGCAACCTCGCATTTTATGCGAGGTTTTTTATATTATAAATTAGCATGAAAAAGATTTTTACAACTACCTTTCTATTACTATTAGCCTTTAGCACAATGCTTTTTGGTCAACAAAAACTGGCTGAATTTAATAATTCACTGAAAGATAATAACTCTAACATAAAAGACATTTATACTCTGGTAAATCACCAAAATAATTTCTTTTCAATTTTCTTTGCTGACGCCAAAAATGTATACTCTTATAATTTTGATAATACTTTCTCTATTAAAAGTAAACTATTGTTTGAAAACAAAAAGAGAAAATACAAAGACATTATCGGGTATAATTTTCTAGAAAATGGAGATTATAAGCTATATCTTAAAAATAAAGAAAATGATTTTTTAGAAATTTATTTTTCTTTAAATGAAAATGCTTCAATAGCTAAAGAATTTAAACTTCTTAAAGATTATGAAACCTATCTACAATCTGTTAGTATAAATAATAAATTTTACCTTATATCTGGCTCAAAAGAAGTTAATGGTTTATACTTCTATACTTTTGATAAAGATAAACCACGAAGAAATAAGGTTAATTTGGATAAGCTAGACTTAGTATCATCTTCTGGTGAAAAAAAAGAGTTAATGTCTATTTTAATGAAATCATTACCTCTACTTAAGTTTGATGAGAACACTCCTAATTCTATAGAAACTTCTTCAAAGAAACAAAAAATGTATGTTCAAGATGAATCAGTTATTTTTACCCTAAATAACAACTCAGATTTTACACAAATTGTCAAAATAGATTTAAAGAGTTTTATTGCCTCTTCTTTTAAATTAAAGACTCCTCAAGAAGATATAAAAAGACATAAAAAGAAATCCAACTCATATTTACTTAATAATAAAATCTTTTCCCTTACCTTTTCTAAAGAAAAACTCAACATTAATATTATAGATTTAACAAACAGAAAAATTATAAAAAAATTTTCAGTGTCAAAAACAGATACAATCAAATTTAAAAACTCATCTATTGAAACACGTACTGATACCTACAAAAAACACAATGAATTAAAAAAAACGAAGAAGTTCTTTAACACTATGAATTATGCCAATCCTGCTATTAATGCTTTTTTAAATAATAATAAATATTATCTAACCATTGGAGGTTCATTAGGTCCAGCTACCAGAAGTTCTGGAGGAGGTTCTTTTGGTACTAGCAGTTTAACTTTGCCAAATGGTTACTCTGTTTCTTATTCTAACAATATTTGCAGTAGTTTTTATTATTACATAAATTCAGATGAATTTAACTTTATAAAATTTTCTAGCATTTTAGGTGAAAAATTTTCTCATTTAAAAAACGAAAAAAACACGAATGCTTTTGAAAAAATTAGTAATTATTTAGATTCAAAAAAGTCTAGTTCCCCTTTTTCAAATTTCTCCTTGGATCCCTTTAAAAGTCACGAATTCAATCCTTACAATGGAATATTTAAATACAAAGATTTTTATATTTACATAAATTATGATAGAAAAGAAAAATCTTTCAAACTATTAAAATTCATAAATTAAAAAATCAAATCGATTTAACGTCAATTACTATATTTGAAACCTAAGAAATTTATGAGTTTATTTAATAAAATTGACATGAAAAAAATTGTTTTTGGATTGATAATGATGAATCTGATTTATACGTATTCACAAAAACAAGTTGGTAGTCTTAATTTTGAAATTAAGAATTCTTCTAAATCAATTCAAAAATCATTTTCAATATTTAATAAGTATAATAGCAATACTTCGACTTTTTTCTTTGAAAATAAAGCTATTTATGCCTACTTATTGAATGAAAATTTTAATCTTAAAAAACAACTTTCTTTTGAAATCAAAAAACATAAATACAATGTTTTTATTGGAAAAATATATGATAAAAAGGATAACTATACTCTCATTCTTTCCAACAGCAAGAGAACAAAGTTTGCTATAATTAAATTCCTTTTTGACACTAATAAAGTTCTATTAATTGAGGATAGTTTTGATACAAAAAATCTTCGCTTTCTTCAAAGTGTTAACAAAGGAGATAAAGCTCACATACTTTTTCTAGATGAGAAAACATCTAATATAGTCTCACGAAATTATTCGATAAACAAGGAAACAACTTCAACTGTTTTTGATTTTAAAAATGAAAAGTTTTTTATAACAGACACAAAAGAAACGTCTTTAAAACAACTCTTAACTGATTATACGAAGCCTAATCATTCGGAAATTAAAAACATTGTTTATGAACTTACAAAAATTAATGATAGCCCATATAAAAATGAGTTTGTTTACAAAAGTTTTTCTACAACAACTAAAAGAAGTCAAGTTCCTCCTACTTCCATAGAGCTTTCTTCTCGATTAAATAAATTATACATTAACGAAAGTGATATTATTATCACTCTAGATAAAAACAGGTTCTATACTCAAATTTTAACACTAAACTTAGAACACGGTACTTATACATTCCAAAAAATAAAAAAACCTCTTTTTAATGTCAGTAGTATGAATAAAAGATCTAATTCTTTTATTCATAATAATTTGTTTTTTCAAATTACTGCTTCAAAAGACATTTTAAATTTCTCTATTTACAATTTGGAAAATAAAAACCTTTTAAAAGAGTTTATAACTACATCTAGTGACTCCATAAAATTTAAAAATTCTCCCATTATTCAAGAAGGAGGGGCATTTAAAGAGTATAGAAGCCTCAAGCAAACTAAACAGTTTTTAAGAAAAGTGTCTCAAAGTAATGTAGGAATTGGTGTTACAAACAATAAAGATGGTTATGAAATAGTAATAGGTTGCGAAAAGCAAACAGTTAAAGGTATAAACACTATTTCAACTATTTTAAGTATGGGGTTAGCAGGTTTCTCTCCCAACTTAATGGATACTAGTAATTTTTCACAAACTGATTTTAATTCTTTTACTAATTATTTAACTACAAAATCAGTTCGTATTCATTGTCTTTTTGATGAAAATTTTAATCATAAAGCTGGAAGAATTAAAGAGAATATATATGATAACAAACTTTATAAAACCTAAATTAATTACCGAAAAAGATGGTATCTATGAGGTTAGTTCACAAAATACAGAAGTTCCTCAAGCCATTGATATATTCAAAACTAGCAACTCTACCATCCTTGGATTCTATTTACCATTAGCCAAAAAATATTTTTTTTACACCTTTAATTAAACTATGCAACTTATCTCCTATATAACCTCTCGTACACAAATCTCACAAAAATCAATTCAAAATACTATTGAGTTATTAAATGAAGATTGTACAGTTCCTTTTATAGCTCGTTACCGAAAAGAGAAAACAGGAAATTTAGATGAAGTTGAAATTGGTCAAATTGTACAACTAAAAGAACAGTTTGAAACATTAGAAAAACGAAAACTAGCTATTTTAAAAGCCATTGAAGAACAAGATGCTTTAACTGATGAGTTAAAAGCTAAAATTGAAAAAACAGAAGATTTAACTACCTTAGAAGATATTTACCTGCCTTATAAGAAGAAACGAAAAACCAAAGCAGAAACCGCTCGTAAAAACGGTTTAGAACCTTTGGCTAAAATGATTATGAGTCAGCGTGTAAACGATTTGGAATTTACGGCTTCAAAATATATAAACAACGTAGTTGACTCTGAAGAAAAAGCGTTAGAAGGCGCTCGCCATATTATTGCGGAATGGATTAACGAACGAACGGATGTAAGAAATAACATTCGTCATCAATTAGAGCGTTTTGCGACCATTGCAACCAAAGTCGTTAAAACCAAAAAGGAAGACGAAGCTGCTCAAAAATTTAAAGATTATTTTGATTGGGAAGAAAACCTAAGTCGAATTCCTTCGCATCGGTTGTTAGCTATTTTACGTGCAGAAAAAGAAGGTTTTATTCGCATAAAAGTTAGTATTGATGACGAACGAGCACTTCAAAAAATAGAAGACAGAATTATTCGTTCACATAACGAATGTGCTGAACAAATTGAATTTGCCATTTCCGATGCCTACAAACGTTTATTATTTCCTGCACTATCAAACGAAGCTTTATCCATTGCCAAAGAAAAAGCAGATGAAAGTGCAATTAACGTATTCGCTAAAAACCTACAACAATTACTATTAGGTTCTCCACTGGGTGAAAAACGCATACTGGCTATTGATCCTGGATTTAGAACAGGATGTAAGTTGGTCTGTTTAGATGCCCAAGGTGATTTACTATATAACGAAACTATTTTTCCGCATGCACCTCAACATCAAGCTAAAGAGGCAACGAATAAACTTAGTTCTTTAGCTGATGCTTATAAAATAGAAGCCATTGCCATAGGTAACGGAACTGCCTCGAGAGAAACCGAACGATTGGTAAAACGCACCTACTTTAAAAATCCAGTAGAAATATTTGTAGTAAGCGAGGCGGGAGCTTCTATTTATTCAGCGTCAAAAATTGCACGTGATGAATTTCCGAATTACGACGTCACTGTTCGTGGTGCAATATCTATCGGACGTAGATTAGCAGACCCGTTGGCCGAATTGGTAAAAATTGAAGCAAAATCAATTGGTGTAGGACAATATCAACACGATGTAGATCAAACGCAATTAAAAAAATCATTAGACACCGTTGTAGAGCATTGTGTAAACAAAGTAGGTGTAAATATAAATACAGCCAGTGCTTCATTATTAAGCTATGTTTCTGGTATAGGTCCTAAATTGGCTGAAAACATTGTGAATTACCGAAATGAAAATGGAGCTTTTACTAATAGAACAGCTATAAAAAAAGTTCCTCGTTTAGGTGGAAAAGCATTTGAACAATCTGCTGGTTTTTTACGTATTAAAAATGGTGACAACCCACTAGATGATTCTGCGGTACACCCTGAACGTTATACTTTGGTTAAACAAATTGCAAAAGATTTGGGTAAAAAAGTAGATGATTTAATTGGAAATTCATCTGCTTTAAAACAAATCAAACTACAACAGTATGTAACTGATTCTTACGGATTACCAACATTACACGATATTGTAAAAGAGTTGGAAAAACCGGGGTTAGATCCTCGTGAAAAGGCAAAAGCTTTCAGTTTTAATGAACACATTAAAACTATTGATGATGTAAGAACGGGTATGGTACTTCCTGGAATTGTAAATAACATTACCAACTTTGGTTGTTTTGTAGATATTGGTATTAAAGAAAGTGGCTTAGTACATGTTTCTAACCTTTCTGATACTTTTGTGAAGGATGTAAATGAGCATGTTAGTTTACACCAACACGTTCAGGTTAAAGTATTAGAAGTAGATATTGCTAGAAAACGTATTCAATTAAAACTTGAGAAATAAAAAAACCAGCTATTTTTAGCTGGTTTATCCTAATCAAAATCAATACAAAGAATATGGCTTCCTTTAATTGACACGTTTTATGACCAGCCTTCTATCATTTGTTTCTAAGACTACTTCATTCTCAGAAGTTAAGGCAACTACCCATTCTTTATTAAATTCGTTTACTGGAGCATCAGGAAAGTTTAATGCTAAAACATTAGAATCACTAGACACTTCCCAAGTACCTTCAATAACAACTCCATCTTTTTTTGCTTTAACGACATTACCTGAATAAAAGTAAAGCTCGTAGTTTGTAAAAGTTTCTGTTTCATCTACTCCATTATTTTTATAGTTTTCAACTACCCAAGCACTGCCATCTGCTAATAGAACATCACTTAATTCATCTTTTACTATAGAGCACTGACTTTTAAAGCGAAGATGATTTCCGTTAAGCACGAAGTGAAATCTCACTTCACCTGAATCTTCTTTTATTTCATGTAAGTACCAAGTAGCATTAAAATATGAAAGATCAGGAATATTTATTGTGAATTTAATGTCATTTTCACTTCCTGATGCTTCCCAAGTTCCTTCTAAAATAGTTCCGTTATTATCTACTTTAATTCCACCATTTTCGGTAAAAGAAAAAGTAAAATTTTTAAACTCTTCTGTAAGGTACTGTTCATCAATATATAATTTCTCTAAAGTCCATTCATTACAATTCGCAAATATTTCTTTAACTCCATCTGTAGTACAGTCATCACAATCATCATCATTATAATCATTATCATCATCTTCGTCACAGCTGTTTTTTGCTGCTTCAATAGCTTCTTCTAACTCTTGCATATTATTTATATATACGTAAGTATCACCATTTAAAATAACTTTAAAAGGAAAATCGATGGTTACTGCAGTGTAATCTTCTAAATCTTCTATCAACTCATGCATTTCTTCATCATTGTTAACTTTGATTGTAAGTATTAGTTCATAATTAGAATCAAATACAGATGCCGTAAGCGGGTAGTAAAAATCTAAACATTCAATATCATCATCTTCTTCATTATCTCCTTTACAATTTTGTGCTAAAACTTCTAACTCTTCGTCAGAATTAACCGTTTTTATGGTATAGTCACTTAACATAACTTCTATAGGGTAAGAAATAACGATAGAATCAACATCATCATCAAAAAGATCAAAAAGATCTTCTATTTCTTCATAGCCATCTTCATCGTTTACTATTATTTCTTTTGAGTTTACGGTAACCGTTACTGGTAACTTTATACTTAAACAACTAGCACCATCTATAATATTATCATCAGAACCGTCTTTTAAAACAGTACTTTTCATTAAGTTGGCTACTTTAGAATTTGCTTCAAGAGCATTTTGAATTGGGGGGTCTACAATTTGAATTTCTTCTGTTCTACACGAAGAAAGAAATAGTAAAACACTTAATACTAATAAGGAGGATTTTAAAAGTTTCATAATTTCTTGGTGATTTATTTTAATTTAACTTGTTATTGCAATTGCCTTTATTATAAAACAACTAACTTCTTTAATCTCCCGAAAAAATATTTTTTTATACCTTTCTGAACCTAAAAACCCTATTTTAATTTGTCTAAGCCTCTACATAATAACATTTGTGATAAAAAACGATTTTCATTATTCTATAAAAAGCACGCTCAAGAGTTAAGTAATTTTTTATACTATAAATATGGAAATACTTTAAATCCTACCGATAAAGCTCAAGATGCTTTTATAAAGTTATGGGAAAACTGTACAAAAGTACTTCCTGAAAAAGCGAAGTCTTTTCTTTACACAGTAGCTAATAATTTAATGTTAAATGCAGTAAAACATCAAAAAGTAGTTTTTAAGCATCAAAAAATAAAACCAAAAGACTACACCAACGAATCTCCTGAGTTTGTACTTCGTAAAAAAGAGTTTTTACTACGTTATGAAAAAGCGTTATCAAACTTAAAGGAAGAAGAACGTGTTGCTTTTATGTTGAGTAAAATAGATGGTAAAACCCATAAGGAAATAGGAAAAATATTAGGAGTTACCAAAAAGGTTGCCGAGCATCGAATTTATTCGGCATTTAAAAAATTAAAAGATCAATTAGAGGATTTTAAATAAAAGTTTTGGGATTTATACAAAATAAAGTGTTTTAATAATACAGGCAATTACTTATGGAGAAGGATTATTTAATACAAAAATGGTTACGCAACGAATTAACCAACGAAGAGCAAGCTACCTTTAATGCTTTAAAGGATGCTAGTTTTTATGAAGAAATTATACAAGAAAGTCAACGTTTTAAAGCTGACAAACATATTTCTATCCCTTCTTTTGAAACATTAGAAAATCGTTTACCTGATAAAAAGTCTACACTCTCTTCAAGTTGGATAACATTAATCTCTAAAATTGCTGCAATACTTATCATTGGTTTAGGTATCTTCTACTTTTTCAACAATAAGAAGTCTGAAGTTATTAAAACTCAATATGCCGATAATAAAAGTATTATTCTTCCTGATAATTCTATTGTAAAATTAAATGAACTCTCAAGGCTTGAGTACAATACTACTACATGGAAGAAGCAAAGAAGTTTGCAATTAAACGGTGAAGCTTATTTTGATGTAGAAAAAGGAATGCGTTTCGATGTTAATACTCCTAACGGAACTGTAAGTGTTTTAGGAACAGAATTTAACGTACTTGACAGAGATAGTATTTTTAAAGTTTCTTGCTATGAAGGACTGGTAGAGGTTACCTACAAAAATAAAATTACAAAACTACCAGCTGGAAAAGAATTTGCCATTGTTAAAAATATTGAACAGCATACTCATACTGTTTTAGCACAACCAAAATGGCTAAAAAATATGAGTGCTTTTGATAATACATTGTTTGCTGATGTAATTTTTGAATTTGAGCAACAATACAACGTTAAGGTGCAAATTAACATTATAGGTAATGATAGCATGAGGTTTACGGGTGCATTTACAAACAATAATCTTGAAAACGCTTTAAAAGCCATCACTCATCCATTTAATTTATCTTACGAAATTAAAAATAAGCAACAGGTTATTATTTGGGATGAAGAACAATAATTCTTTCTTTTTTTTAATACTCCTCTGGTCTTTTTGTTTTGGTTTACAAGCACAAAAAGTTCCAAAAAAAACTCCTCTTAAAGAAGTATTGGAGCAAATTGCTGACGCTCACAATATCCAATTTAATTATGATAGTAATTCAATTAAAAAAACCACTGTATTTCTTGTTCCCAAAGAATTAAGTTTAAAAGAAAAGCTTAAAAACTTAGAGGTACAAACAGATTTTATTTTTACACGTTTAAATGCCCAAATAGTTGGTATTTCATCACCAGTAATAATTTGTGGCTATTTGAAAGACGTCGAAACAAAAGCACCTTTAATTGGTGCTACTATTAAAGCAAAAACCAACTATACTACTACTGATAATAATGGTTTTTTTGAGCTTAAAACGAGAAATAATTCTGAAAAGGTAAACATTCGATTTATTGGATATCAAACAATTAACTTATCAACCAACGAATTATCTTCTAAAAACTGTAAAATATTGTATTTAAGAGAGCGTCAAGAATTCATTCCTGATGTAACTATAAACGGGTATTTAGTAAGAGGTATTGATAAAACTATTAATGGAAACACAGTAATAGACTTTTCAAAATTCACCTTACTTCCTGGGTTAATTGAAACTGATGTACTACAAACTATTCAAGCCTTACCTGGTATTCAAAGTATTGATGAAACAGTTTCAAACATTACTATAAGAGGCGGATCTCATGATCAAAACCTTATTTTATGGGACGATATAAAAATGTACCAAACTGGACATTTTTTTGGGTTAATTTCTAGTTTCAACCCAAGAATAACACAAATTGCTAATGTAACTACTAATGGTACTAATGCTTCTTATTCTGATGGTGTTTCAGGTACCATACACATGAAAACTGAAAATACATTGCAAACGGAGTTTACAGGTAGTTTTAGTATTAATTTTATAAATGCAAATCTTTTTACTGACGTTCCTTTAGGTAAAAAGTCTTCACTTCAACTTGCAGCTAGAAGATCTATTGACGATTGGATAAAAACCCCAACCTATCATAATTACTTTAAACGTGTTACTCAAAGTACCGAAATAGAAAACAACGATAAAAATGTTACCAACTCAAACCAAGAGTTTAATTTTTACGACACCTCCTTACGATGGTTATATACCCCTAGCGATAAAGACTTTATTCGAGTAAATTTTATTTTAATTGATAATAACTTAACCTTTGATGAAACGGCTCTTATAGATAGTTCTATAGAAACCAAACAAAGTAGTTTATCACAAAAAAGTATTGCTGGCGGTATTTATTATCGTCGAAAGTGGAATCCAAAATTTAGTACAACCTTAAATATTTATGAGACCGATTATATGCTGCAAGCTATTAATGTAAATATTTTAAATGATCAACGTTTTTTACAAGAGAATATCGTTTCTGAAACTAGTATAAAACTTGAGAGTAACTACAGTAATAATTCTTGGAAATACAATAGTGGTTATAACTTTGTAGAAACACAAATTACCAACCTTAATGATGTTGATAATCCAAGATTTATAAGGCTCTATTCTAATGTTATAAGAGAACATGCTATATTTGGACAAGCCCAATATCAAAACTCTAATACGAATATTACAATAAAACCAGGAGTACGTGTTAATTATATTGAAAAGTTTAAAAAAATTCTTATTGAACCTCGGTTAAATATTCACAAGAAAATAAACAATACTTTTTCTATAGAAGTCCTAGGAGAATTTAAACACCAAAACGTTTCGCAAATTATTAACTTTCAAAATGACTTTTTGGGGATTGAAAAACGTAGATGGCAGTTATCTGATAATGATAGTATTCCTATAATAAAAAGCAAACAAGCTTCTTTAGGTTTTACTTATAAAAAGAACCAATGGCTTCTCGACGCTACAGGCTATTATAAGGTTATTGACGGCATTACTACTCAAAGTCAAAGCTTCACTACTAAATACGAATTTAGTAAAAATAAAGGGAGCTATAATGCTCTCGGGGTGGATTTTTTATTGAAAAAAAACTTTAAAAATATGAATACTTGGTTAAGTTATTCTTTTATTCAAAACACGTATTCCTTTGAAGGTTTAATAGAAAAAGAATTCCCAAGCAATTTTGACATTACTCATTCTGTTACATTAGGAAGTACATATTCTAACGAATTATTCAATATTTCTTTAGGATTAAATTATACTTCTGGAAAACCCACAACTCAACCTATTTATGGAAATGAGATTGTCAACGATGAAATTAATTTTGGCATTGCTAACAGCAATAAAATTGATAATTATTTAAGAGCAGATTTTTCTGCGGTTTACAAAAAACAAGTAACTGATAAAACAAATGTAGATATTGGAGTTTCTGTATGGAACTTATTTAATACCCAAAATACTATTAATAATTATTATAAGATAGAAGATAACAATGCTAATAAATATGCTCGTTATTCATTAGGTACTACTCCTAATTTCTTGTTAAAGTTAAATTTTTAACACTCTCAAAGTAGATTATCTCTTAATTCAAAAAGCAGTATAAGGTTTAAACCTTATACTGCTTTTATCTTTATTACTTTTAACAAGTAGGTGTCTTAGTTATTAATTGTCCAAGATATATAATATAGCTGACCTATTCTTCCAGATCCAGGAGCTACATAATATTCTTTTCCGAACAAGTTAGTTCCTCCTACTTTAATTCTAGATTTAATTGATGGAATTCTATAGTTTAATTGAGCATCTATTACCGTTCTTTCAGTAACGTCTCCTTTTACAAAGTTCGAAACCCATCTATACTTGTCTTGCCATCTAGCACTTACTCCAAAACCTAAATTATTAAATAAGTTTTCATTCCCAAATTGTGCTTTTACTGTATGTTTTGGTGTATTAAAGTTAGGTTCAAATAAACCATAATCTTTATCTTCATATTTAAAATCAATAAAGTTATAGTTAAGACCAAAATCAAAACTACTAAATAATTTAGTATGCATTCCAAAGGCAAATCCATATGATTCAACCTGTGAATTTGCATTCGTGGTTATTGTAAAATCACGAACGAAACCTTCTGAAAAAAGATAATTTGCAGCTGTATTCAAAACAATTACTCCATCTTTTACATAAGAAAATCTATTCTCAGGCAAAGCAAGTTCTTCATCTGTAGCTTTTCTATTTCCATAAGGATACACTTTACCTCCATTGGGTACAGTTACATCTTGATTAAACACAAAATTATCATGGATACTGTAGAAACCATTTACATCTATATCTATATTCGTTTCATTATTTAAACGGAACATACTTCTATATCCTAACTCAAATGTTTTTACAACTTCTGGCACCAATTCCTTATACTTCGATTCAATATCAGTCTCTCCTTCATACGTGTCTGCATCATAATAAACACTTCTAGTTAACAACGAGTTGTTCAAAATTTCTTCTCCTCTTACATCCCTAGTGTCCCATACATAACTGTTTGATTGGTCATCCCATCTTATATAATAACTATCAGGATAAGAAATTCGTCTTAAATTATCTGCCACAGTACCTACGTTTGTTTTAACTTGAGAATCAAAAAACATATATTGTTCTTGTATACTTGGGTTACGGAAACCTGTTTGGTAAGATGCTCTTAAAACATGTTTCTTTTCTTCTCCTAAAGCATAATTTATTGCTACTCTTGGAGAGTAATTACCTTCAAAGTTATCAGATTTATCATAACGGATAGACCCTGTTAACTTTAACCTTTCTTCAAAAAATTTCTTTTGAATTTGTGTGTACATTCCATATTCTTCTACACTAATAGCTCCTTCTTTATCATTGAATAAAGTTCCTTTCGATTTTGGATTGTACTGACGATAAGAAGCTCCTATTTGAACATCTGCCCAATCATTTAATAAACTCTTAAAGTTATAATTACCATCTGCATGTGTATATGAACTTCTTTCATAAAGCCTACTTCCTCCATCTGAAATCAAAGTACTTGTTATTCTTTCAAACTCTTGATTAAATGCGCTAGTATTTGGTAATAACCTATCTCTATCTGCATATGCTCTTGCTTCTTCTAATGTACTTCCTTGTACATATCTTTGATCATAGAAATCATCTTTATAAACTCCCATTGATTTAACCGCCTCATTTAAGGAATTCCCTGTTCTTGTTAAATCGTAAGAATTACCTGAATCATTTCCAGTATAATATCCTCTAATGTAAAAGTTATCTCCTTTTACTTCTAATTTGTGTTGTTCTATAAGGTAATTACGTTGGACTAATCTACTTGTACCTTGGAAAAGGTTATCTCTTAACGATAATCTTGATGTAAATTGAATCTCTAACGACTCATTTCTTAATGGTCTAAAATATAAAGATCCTGAAAATCTTGCATTTTTTGATTTAAAATTATTTTTAATAAGTTCTCCTTCTGTGTACCCCGTCCTTCTTAAAAGAGTACCCCAAGGAATATTCGAATCTTTAATATTTAAATCATAAAAGTTCTCGTCACCGTAGGTATTTACACCATTATAGTTTACCGTAGAGTTAATAGTTCCATCAATTAACTCATTGCTATCTATCTCTTTATTTCTTAGGTCATTTGCGTGCCATTCTTCTGCTTCGTAGTATGAGAAGTTAACTTTAGCAGCAAAAGCATCGTTAAACCTATACCCCATTCTTACAGCTACATCATAAAAAGGATTGTTTCCTCCTGCTTCTTGACTTGTATACCCACTTTTAAACATAGTAGCTATTCCTGTATAATCAAAAGGGTTTTTAGTATTCATTAGCATGATACCATTGTAAGCATTTGCTCCATATAACGCAGAAGATGCTCCTGGTAAAAGTTCAACACTTTGAATATCTAATTCAGAAACTCCTGAAAAATTCCCTGTACTATAACTCAATGCCTGAGCAGCTGTGTCCATTCCATCAATCATTTGAACAAAACGTGTGTTGGCAAAATCAGCAAAACCTCTTGTATTTATTGATTTAAACCCATAGCTACCTTCTCTAGAGTTAATTCCTTTTAAATTGGTTAAACCATCATAAAAAGAATTAGATGTATTCCTTCTTATATCAGCAAGACCCAACCTTTCTACCGTTACTGGTGATTCTATAATTCTTTCAGGAACTCTAGAAGCAGAAATAATTACTTGATCTAATAAGAAATTTTCCTTTAACACCACATTTATTCCTTTTTCAAGAGACGTAACAATTACTTCTTCTGTTCTAAATCCAAAAGCAGAAATTGTTAATGTTTGAGGTAAAGTACTGCTTTGTAAAACGATTGAAAAGTTACCCTCTTCATCCGATATAGCAAAATTTCCACCGCTCGAAATTCTTGCATTGTAAAACGGTTCTAAGTATTCATCGTATACAGAACCTGATATTTTCACCTGTGCATAATTTGTTACAGCAACTAAGGCAAAAACAATCATTACTAACTGTTTTTTTAACATTTTAAATTTAATTGATTTTTATTCTTCTAATGAAAAGTTTATGGGAAAACCATATTTTACAGGCACACGTTTACCATCATTTTTCCCTGGCTCGAAGCGAGGTAGTTTGGATACTACTCTTTTTGCTTCTTCATTAAGGATTTCTCCTCCGTCAGGACCTAACGTTTTAATATTTGTTACATAACCATCTCTATCAATAATAAATCGAACCCAAACTTCTCCTTGAATTTGATTTCTTACTGCCTCTCCTGGATAATGGAAATGTTTATTAATATGCTTAACCATTTCTTCGTTAAAACAATCAAGCCTCTCATTTTTCTTTGCTTTTTTACATTTATCAAAAGACGGAACTCTCTCTACATAATAAAGTTTCTCTGCTATAGATAACTCTTCTTTTGATAGTTTTTCTGTAAGCCTTGCTAAGCTATTCTTATAGTCTGATGTCTCTTCAATTTCTTTTACTTCTTCTATCTCTTTAATTTCTTGTACTTCTTCTAATTTTACATTTTCAGAAGCCGAAACATCATTAACACTTAAAGTATTAACTGAACTTACTGCTTGAGCCATTTGTTTTTTGGCTATTCTCTTTTTAAGATATCTTTTTTTACTTGCAGAAATTTTAACTTTAATCTGCCTATCTTTTTTCTTCTTTGAGTTTTCAACAGGTTCAACAGTACATTTAGTTATACTATTAACATCCATTAAAGAATCATCAGGGGTCTCACACACTTCTTGTTGGGCATAAAAATTAAAAAACGACAACAAAAAAACTACTAAAAAATACTTTTTCATATAATAATTATAAATTAATAAACTATAGTATAGTATTCTACGAATTAAATTTGGCCGGGGGGATTGAACTGCAAATGTAGGTGTTTTTTTTTGTTAAAAAAAATAATCTCAAAGTAAATTAAGATTATTTTTTCACTCTTTTTCAGCAACTTACCCACTTATTTGTTTCCTAGCATCAATAATTCATTACAAACAACCTCTGTTATATAACGTTTGTTTCCTTCTTTGTCTTCAAAAGAACGAGAAGTAAGCTTCCCTTCTATCATTACTTCTTTTCCTTTTTCTATATATTTTTCTATAATTTCAGCTGTATTATTCCAAGCAACTATATTATGCCATTGTGTGTCGGTTATCTTTTCTCCCTGACTATTTTTATACGTTTCATTGGTAGCAATAGTAAATTTCGCAAGTTTTTTTCCACTTTCTAAAGTGATAATGTCTGGAGTGTTTCCTAAGTTTCCAATTAACTGTACTCTGTTTTTTAGTGCGTTCATAATTTTTATTTTTAATGTTAAACAGTTAAGATTTTGTCATTCAAACGAATTGACACTGCAAAGATGAAACAGTATACAAATTAAAACCGGTTAGTAATCGTTTAATTTCGTTTGTAATTGAATGTAATCGTTTAATTTTTAATATATTTGATTTCAAACAATTAGCATAACATGACTTTTCATTTAGAAACCGACCGCTTAATTTTAAGAGAGATACATGAGAGTGATATAGAAGGTATTTTCGAATTAGATTCCAACCCTGAAGTACATAAATACTTAGGTAAAAATCCTATTACCACATTTAAACAGGCTGAAGAAAACATAACTTTTATACAAGAACAGTATAAAGAAAGGGGTATTGGTAGATTTGCTTGTATAGAAAAATCTTCTGGTGATTTTATGGGGTGGTCCGGATTAAAACTTAATCAAGGAGAAAAAGAATCTTTAAATGGTTTTACTAATTTTATTGATATAGGTTATCGTTTTATACCGCGTTTTTGGGGTAAAGGTTATGCTTCAGAATCTGCTTTTGCTTGTTTAGGTTTTGGTTTTAAAGAAATGAAATATGATATTATTTATGGTGCTGCCGATTTAGAAAATGTTGGTTCTAATAAAATTCTACAAAAAATAGGTTTGCTTCTTGTAAATAAATTTGATTATGAGGGTGTGGATGTTAACTGGTATGCTCTTAAAAAAACGGATTATGAACGATAAAAAATGTTTGGAGTGTGAAGATAAAGTTATAGGTAGAATTGATAAAAAATTCTGTTCAGATTATTGTAGAAATGCATATAACAACAAAGTAAACAAGGAGAGTAAAAATTTAATTAGAAACACCAACAATCGTTTACGAAAGAACTACAAGATTCTTTCTGAACTAAATACTTCTGGAAAAACAAAAGTAACACGCCGTAAATTATTTGATAAAGGTTTCGACTTTAAATTTATTACCTCTGTTTATACCACAAAAAAGGGTAGTACTTATTTTTATGTATATGATCAAGGATATTTAGAGTTAGAAAATGAACTGTATTTATTAGTTAAGCAGGATTAATTATTTATAAGTATTTCTTTTTAACTTCATAGCAGCTATAAGCGCATTTTTATAACTTATTGCCTCACAAGCTTGCCATTTTTTAACAACTAGGAAAACGTCTTCTTCAAGATTCTAGAAACTTATTCGCAGTATCTAAAATATTCATACTTCCATTAATTATCTCAACTTCTCTAATCATTACTTTACCTACTTGTATTGTTCTTATCAATAGGTAAATTGTAATATCTACTCTCAAATAATTCCTATCAATTCATTTTTATCATTCACCATTGGTTCTCCGAAAATTTTTTTAATTAATGTATCAATAACATCTTCAATCGATTACTCTTCTTTAAACGTAATTAGCTTTTGGTCATATAATACGATACTAAAATAAACTTGTGTTCTTTTCTGGCGGATTGTTTCATTTACCTTGAAAGTTTATAATTCCCATAATGCAAGTTTTTGGAATAAAATTAAAGAGTTAAATAAGCTGATTTTTAACTAATTACACTTTAATCACTTAAAAAATAAATTACTTACTTTTAGGAGTATTAAAATTCATCCATGAAATCATCTAGAAATTACCTTGCAATTATCATCATTATTTTAACTGTTTATTGGAGCTTTAAAGATATCATACCAAGTGTAACATCTTCTAAAAAAGAAATTAGCGCTATAGCATTTTCTATTGATAATGCGCTATATCATTTAAAAAATATTTCTCAAAAACCACATTATACTGGATCTGAAGAACACAAAAAAGTACAAGATTATTTGGTCCAAGAGTTGAAGAAATTGAATTTAGAACCTGAAATTCAATATCAAACTGCTATTAATAAGAAATGGAGAGCAGCAACCACTACAGAAAATATCATCGCTAGGATTAAAGGAACTAAAAACAGCAAGGCTTTATTGCTTTTAACCCACTACGACTCTAATCCACATTCATCGTTAGGAGCAAGTGACGCTGGCTCTGGTGTTGTAACTATTTTAGAAGGTATAAGAGCTTATTTAGCAACAAATAAAACTCCTAAAAACGATATTATCATACTTTTTTCGGATGCTGAAGAATTAGGTCTTTTAGGTGCACAAGCTTTTGTTGAAAATCATCCTTGGGCAAAAGATGTTGGTCTAGTACTGAACTTCGAAGCCCGGGGTAGCGGTGGCTCTAGCTATATGTTAATGGAGACTAATGGGAAAAACAAAACGTTATTAACTGAGTTTTTAAACGCGAACCCAAATTACCCAGCTGCCAACTCTTTAATGTATGGTGTGTATAAAAAACTACCTAATGATACCGATTTAACTATTTTTAGGGAAAAAGGAAATATTAACGGATTTAATTTTGCCTTTATTGATGATCACTTTGATTATCACACAGAACAAGATTCATATGAAAGGTTGAATAGAGAAACACTATTACATCAAGCAGATTATTTTACCACTTCGTTAAACTATTTTGCCAATGCTGATTTAACTAACTTAAACAGTGATACTGATTACATTTACGTTAATTTTCCTTTTACTAAGTTGTTAACGTATCCATTTTCTTGGGTACTACCAATGATTATCATTGCCTTTTTGTTATTTATAGCGCTGATTGTAGTAGGCATATATAAGAATAAGATGACAGTAATAGGTGTATTAAAAGGTTTTATTCCTTACATACTGTCTTTAGTATCATGTATAGGAATTTCATACGGGTTGTGGCAATTACTATTAATCATCCACCCACAATATACTGATATGCTTCATGGCTTTACCTATAACGGATATCAATATATCATTGCTTTTGTTCTTTTAAATCTTTGGATTCTTTTCAAGATATATAATAAACTAAAAGATGCCAAAGCTATAAATTTATTAGGTGCTCCTATAACTTTTGGATTGATTATAAATGTTATCATTTACATGAAGTTACCAGAAGCTAGTTTCTTTATTATTCCTGTTTTTGCTTCTTTATTGATTTTAGCAATCTTGCTGTTCATGAACCTTAATAAAACATCTAGAGCTACGTTTTTTGCTATTATATCTATTCCAACAGTGTATATGATTGCCCCTATGGTTCAATTATTTCCTGTAGCACTAGGTTTAAAAGCATTATTTATTTCTGCCGTACTTCTCGTATTTCTTTTCGGATTAATGCTTCCTGTTTTTTATCAAGAAAAAACTAAAAACGGATGGCAAGCATTAACTGGTTTTCTTGCATTATTATTCTTTGGGTATGCAACGTTTAATAGCGGTTTTTCAATTGAAAAGAAAAAGCCTAACAGCTTAGTTTTTATTCAAAATTCTGATACAAACACTTCGTACTGGGCAAGTCATAATAAAACATTAGATGGGTTTACGAAACAATATTTTAATGATGAGTCTAAACAAAATAGTGCTAATTTAATTGCAGGGAAAAGTAAATACGATACTTCTTTTAACTATTACCAAAAAGCTGAAAATAAAAATATTCGTACTTCTAATATCAAAATCAATCAGGACACAATTATTAATAACCAACGAAGTGTTTCGTTAACAATCACTCCTACTCGTAATATTGACAAGTACGAGTTATATACAAACACTCAAATAAAGTTAACTAATTTTACTGTTAACGGAATTTTATATGATAAAGGGCAGGCTTTTACCTCTAAAAAAGGAACGTTGTTAATTTATCAAATGGCTAATACTGATAAAGATTTGACCATTTTTTTTACAATTGATAAAAACACCCAACCTGATATTGTGATTAATGAGATATCAAACGATTTATTATCGCATCCTAAGTTTACCATACGTCCTAGAAGTGAAATAATGATGCCGATGCCTTTTGTGGTTAACGATGCTATTATTTGTACTCGAAAACTTAAATTATAATAAACATAAAAAGCTCAACTTTTAAAGTTGAGCTTTTTATGTTTATTATACGTTTATTTAGTCAATATGAGAAACACGTAAGGTGTTTACCATACCTTTTGCTTTTACAGGCATTGAAGATAAGTTTATCATAAAGTCTCCTGTTTTCACATAGCCTTTTTCTTTAGCTATTTCGTTAATATCTTCAATAGTATCATCGGTACTTAACTCCCTGTCGTAAAAATAAGCTCTAACACCCCATAAAAGATTTAACTTTCCTAAGATTCTTTTCTCAGATGAAAACGCCAATACGTGTGATTTTGGCCTCCAAGCTGAAATTTGAAAAGCTGTATACCCACTATTAGTTAAGGTCGATATTGCTGCTGCATTGATATCATCCGCCATCAATGCTGCATGATGACACACTGACTTCGTAATAAATCTATTAGTACGAATATGGGGTGGTTCTTGTGGAACTTCAATTAACTCTGAATACTCAACACTTCCTATAATTTCTGTCATTTTTTCAATAACCTTTATTGGGTGTTTTCCTACAGAAGTTTCTCCAGAAAGCATTACTGCATCTGCACCATCCATAATAGAGTTTGCTACATCATTCACCTCTGCTCTAGTTGGAACAGAGTTCTCTATCATAGTTTCCATCATTTGAGTAGCAATAATTACAGGAATTCTTGCTTGTTTTGCTCTACGTACCAACATCTTTTGAATTAAAGGTACATCTTGCATTGGTACTTCTACTCCTAAATCACCACGGGCAACCATTAACCCATCGCAATATGGAATTAAAGCATCAATATTTTCAACAGCTTCTGGTTTTTCTATTTTTGCTATTACAGGAACTCTATAGCGTGATTTTTGTTTAATTATATCACGTAAAATACGTAAGTCTTCCGGTGTTCGTACAAACGAAAGCGCAATCCAGTCTACTTCTTGCTCTAAGGCAAAAACTACATCTTTTTTATCTTTTTCTGTTAATGCTGGTAATGAAATTTTAGTGTTTGGTAGGTTAACTCCTTTTTTAGATTTTAATGCTCCTCCTACTATTACTTTAGTAACTACTTCATTTTCTTTATCAGTTGCAGTTACTTCAAACATTAATTTACCATCATCAACTAAAATCTTCTCTCCTATTTTTACATCTTTTGGAAAACGTTGGTAGGTCATATATGCTTTATCTTGTGTTCCTTCACATTTTTCAGTAGTAAAAACGAATGTATCACCTGCCTTTACCTCTACTCCGTCTTGCATTACACCTACTCTTAGTTTTGGACCTTGTAAATCTGCTAATATGGCTACATTATACCCTCTTTCTTCATTTATCTCACGTATTTGACGTATGCGCTCTCTTACTACTTCATAATCAGCATGTGAAAAATTAATTCTAAAAACATTTACACCAGCTGCAGCCATATCGGCTAAAACTTCTTTAGTATTGATTGCTGGTCCTAATGTTGCTACAATTTTTGTTTTCTTATTGTGTGGCATATAATTAAAAAATTAAAAAATCTTTCGACTTTAATGAGTTTACCTCTATTTTGTACGAGGTTATTATTTGAGGTATTTGATTTATCGTTTCTATCTTTTTTACAATTGACTCGTAATCAAAATCTCCTTCTAATTTCAAAAAAAAATCAACTTTTCTCTTTTCGGGTATTAAATGTGAAATTGATTCACTTTCTTTAAAGAGACTTATTGATTCTACTTCAAGAGTTGATTTATATACATTTGCTATTAAAAACCAACCTTGACATAATTTTACGTTAGTATATTCGTATACCGTGTAAGAGGATTGACTACCTTTTTGAATAAAATCTAAATCATAACTCGCTCTATTAAACTTAACTTGTAAATGCTTGTTTAATAGATATGCTAATTTATACTCATTCAAAGCAGTATGAATACCTATCAATGTATAATCATCAGTAGAAAATTCATTTATATTCACCTCATAAATTGGCATAAAAACAATTATTTGTTTTTGCTAAATTAATGAATGTATACAAAATACTGTGTAAATTTTTTGAAAACGTTTTTATTTGCGTGTTAAGAATTTAGCATTTGGTTTTGCATTGCATAGTAAACTCTTTTTGCTGCAATTTCTTCTGCTTTTTTCTTCGAGGTTGCTCTTCCTTTAGCTATGATACTACCATCTATACTAACGCGAACACTAAAGTGTTTCTTACTTTGATTACCTGAATCTTCATAAGATTCAAACTTGTACTTTTTCTTCTTTTTTTGGCACCATTCTATAACAAAACCTTTGTAACTTGATATTTTCCCTTCTAATCGTTCAATATCTACATAAGGCATTATTACTTGGTCGTAAATAAACTGATGACAATAGTTATACCCCCTATCTAAATAAATTGCGCCTATTAGAGCTTCAAAAATATTTCCATAAATGTTGATGCTAACATGTTCTTTAGAAATATTACTTTTTACAAATCTAATTAAATCGAGGTCTTTCCCTAAGCTATTCAAATGTTCTCTACTTACAACTTTAGATCGCATTTGTGTTAAGTATCCTTCGTCTCCTTCTGGTACTTTTTTAAATAAGTAAGAAGCTATTACCGTACTTAAAATAGCATCTCCAAGAAACTCTAATCGTTCATAGTTTACAGGGTTGCCTTTACCATCAACTAATTTTAGAGACCTGTGCGTAAATGCTTTTTTATAAAGTGATAACTTAATTGGTTTAAAATTAAGCAGCTCTTTTAATTCGTAGTAGAAATTTTCATCCTCTTTGTTTTGGGGTTTAACAATTCTACGAAGAAAATTCATGAAAAATTAATCTAGTTTTCTAAAGGCTACACAAGCGTTATGACCACCAAAACCAAATGTATTGCTCATTGCAACTTTAATCTCTCTCTTTTGAGCTTTGTTTAACGTTAAATTTAACTCTGGGTTAATGTTTTCGTCAACGTTAGTATGATTAATTGTTGGAGGAACAACACCGTGCTCCATGGCTAACAACGAAGCAATTGCTTCGATAGCACCAGCAGCACCTAACAAATGTCCTGTCATAGACTTTGTTGAGTTGATATTAATGTTTTTAGCATGACCTCCAAAAACTTCAGAGATTGCTTTTAATTCTGCGACATCTCCTAAAGGAGTTGAAGTACCATGAGTGTTGATATGATCTACGTCTTCTGGTTTTATTCCAGCATTTTCAAGACAGTTCTTCATTACTGCAACCACACCAATTCCGTCAGGGTGAGGTGCTGTCATATGGTAAGCATCTGAAGATAATCCTCCACCAATAACTTCTGCATAAATTTTAGCTCCACGAGCTTTAGCATGTTCATATTCTTCTAATATAATTGCACCAGCTCCTTCTCCTAAAACAAAGCCATCACGCTCAGCATCAAAAGGTCTTGAAGCTGTTTCTGGACTTTCATTTCTAGTAGATAAGGCATGCATCGCATTAAAACCACCCATACCAGCAATTGTAACAGCGGCTTCACTACCACCAGTTACCACTACATCACAATGTCCTAGCCGAATATAATTTAAAGCATCAATCATTGCATTTGCTGATGATGCACAAGCAGATACTGTAGTATAGTTTGGCCCCATAAATCCATTTTTTATAGAAATATTACCAGGCGCAATATCTGCAATCATTTTTGGAATAAAGAACGGGTTGAATTTTGGAGTACCATCTCCTTTAGCATAGTTCAACACTTCATCTTGAAATGTTTCTAAGCCTCCAATACCTGCTCCCCAAATAACGCCAACTCTTAATTTATCAACGTTATCTAGATTTAAATCAGCGTCAGCAATTGCTTCATCAGAAGCAACCATTGCGTATTGTGTAAATCTATCCATTTTACGCGCGTCTTTTCTATGCATAAAATCAGTCGCGTTAAAATTTTTAAGCTCACATGCGAAACGAGTTTTGAACTTGGCAGCATCAAAATACGTTATAGGTGCTGCTCCGCTAACTCCGTTAACCAAGCTATTCCAATATTCTTCTTTATTGTTTCCTATCGGCGTTAATGCGCCAAGTCCAGTTACTACAACTCGTTTTAATTGCATATAATCTTATTTTTTTGCGTCTTCAATATAGCTAATCGCTTGACCTACAGTACCGATGTTTTCTGCTTGATCGTCTGGAATTTGAATATCAAATTCTTTTTCGAATTCCATGATTAACTCAACCGTATCTAAAGAATCTGCTCCTAAATCGTTTGTGAAGCTTGCTTCGTTAGTTACTTCGTTATCGTCTACTCCTAATTTGTCTACGATAATTGCTTTTACTCTTGATGCAATGTCTGACATAATTTGTTTGTTTTAAAATTTAAAATCGAAGCAAAAATACAAATCTTAGTTATTAATTCTAACTTTTGCTCAAAAATGTGATGTCTAAAATAAAAAAAATACCTGAATATTTTGCTACAAACACCACCATTGTTAATAATTATTCTTTTTTTTGTAGTAACAAAACAACTAAACTTTAACATGAAACGTATTGTAATTTTCGCTTCTGGCTCGGGTTCTAATGCCGAAAACATCATTAAGTACTTCCATTCAACTAAAACTGCGATTGTTACTCATGTGCTTTCTAACAACCAACGTGCCAAAGTTTTTGACCGCTGTGAAAAACTAGGTATTAATGCTTCGTTATTTGATAAAGAGAGCTTTACTAAAGATGACACTGTATTAAACTTTTTGCAAGTTGAAGCTGACATTATTGTACTAGCAGGATTTTTATGGCGTGTTCCTGCTAAAATTGTGGCAAGCTTTCCTAATAAAATTATAAATATTCACCCTGCTTTATTGCCAAAATATGGGGGAAAAGGAATGTATGGAATGAATATCCATAATGCTGTTAGAGAGAATAACGAAACTGAAACAGGTATTACCATTCATTATGTGAATGAAAATTACGATGAGGGAGCTATTATTTTCCAAGCTAAAACCTCAGTATCTTCTGAAGATACTCCTGAAAGCATCGCTCAGAAAGTTCATGAATTAGAATATAATTATTTTCCAAAAATTATTGAAGAGATAATTTTAAAGAATGAGTAAAAAGAAAAAATATTATGTAGTTTGGAAAGGTAAAAAAACAGGTGTTTTTTCATCGTGGGATGCTTGCAAAAAACAAATTGATGGCTTTACTGGTGCACAATACAAGGCTTTTACTGATAAAAGAGAAGCTGAACTAGCTTTAAAAAAGAGCTACAACGACTACAAAGGCAAAGACACTAAAAAAACAACTTTGTCTCTAGAAGAAAAAGCTAAATATGGTTTCCCTGTTTTAGAAAGCATATCTGTTGATGCTGCTTGTGCTGGCAACCCAGGATTAATGGAATATAGAGGAGTATTGACTCATAATAAGAAAGAAATTTTTAAAATGGGGCCGTTTAAAAATGGTACTAATAATATTGGTGAGTTCTTAGCACTTGTGCATGGGATTGCCTTACTAAAAAGTAAGAAGATGGACTCTTACCCTATTTATTCTGACTCTAAAATTGCTATGAGCTGGGTTAAAAAGAAAGAATGTAGAACCAATATTGTATTTGACAACTCTAATAAAGAAATTTTAGATTTAATTAAACGTGCCGAAAACTGGTTACAACAAAACTCAGTTAAAAACCCTTTATTAAAGTGGGAAACTAAGGCATGGGGTGAAATTCCTGCTGATTTTGGAAGAAAATAAAAAACCGAGTAACTAACATACTCGGTTCTCATTTTTTTATTCTAGAGTAAGATATCTACCTTACTTTACTGCCATTTTTGTTTCTTCTTTCCAAGTTTGAACACTTGCAATGGCATTGTCTCTAAAATCAATCTCTTTTAAGCCATCTTCTTTCCACATAAACCATTTTCCTGTCTTTTTACCTGCTTCATAATGCCCAATGGTTGTTTTATTTCCTTTTTTATCAAAAGAGGTCCAAGTACCTGTTAACTTTTTATCTTTGAAAAAACCTTGTTCTTTAATCGTACCATCTTTATAAAAGTAAGTGGCTTTTACTAAATCACCTTCAACTTCATATTTTGGCTGTATATCTTGGGCTTGTAAAAATGATATTGACAACATACAAGCAGCTATTACTAGTTTTTTCATAATCTAAATCTTTTAAAGTTAATACCTGTTAACACAAATATATAAAAAATTTACATATACAAAACATTTTGGTAACATTAATTTAACATTGCGATTAAATAAAATTAATTTCTACCTTAACAAGCACTTTAAAAACATATATTTACAGGTATTAATCTTAAAAAAAATATTATGGCAGTAATGAAAGTTATTGAAATTTTAGCTAACTCTGAAAAAAGTTGGGAAGACGCTACAAAAAAAGCTATTAAACAAGCTTCAAAGTCTGTAAAAGGAATTAAATCTGCATTTGTACAATCACAAAGTGTAGTTGTTAACAATGATGAAGTAACTGAATTTAGAGTAAATCTAAAAGTAACTTTTGAAGTAAAATAACTTTATATATAACTAACTACTATCTGCGGTTTTGATCAAATTCAAAACCGCATATTTTTTACCTATAAATTCAAATTTTATGAATGTCATACAATATGTTTTATTAGCTGTAGTTGCTTTAATTCACTTATACATTGTAATATTGGAAATGTTACTATGGACAAAGCCTAAAGGAATAAAAACTTTTGGTCTAAAATCTAAGGCTTTTGCTGAAGAAACAAAAGTTATGGCTGCCAATCAAGGTTTATATAATGGTTTCCTTGCAGGTGGTTTAATTTGGTCGATGCTATCAGAAAAAATAGATGTTGCTCTGTTTTTTTTAATTTGTGTTTTTATTGCTGGTGCTTATGGCTCTTTTTCTACAAAAAAACCTCGTATTTTTGTCGTTCAGTCTATACCTGCTTTATTAGGGTTAGCTAGCTTAATACTATAAAACCAACTACCACTTACTAAAACTATTTATTAATAACTAAAATTTACCATAAGAAATGGAAAAGTATTTAGAAAAATTTCAAGAACTTATAGTTGCTTATGCTCCTAAGGCAATTGTTGCAATTATTATTTACGTTGTAGGTTCTTACATTATCAATTTAATTCTCAGAGCGGCCAAAAAAATAATGACTAAAAGAGAAGTAGATGTTACTCTACAAAAATTCTTAGTAAACTTATTAAATTGGTCTTTAAAAATTCTTTTAATAATTACAGTTATAGCAAAACTAGGTGTTGAAACTACTTCATTTGCTGCTATTTTAGCTTCAGCTGGTTTGGCTATTGGTTTAGCTCTACAAGGTTCTTTAGGTAATTTTGCAGGCGGTGTTTTAATCATGCTTTTCAAACCATTTAAAGTTGGTGATTTAATTGAAGCTCAAGGTGAAATAGGGGTTGTAAAAGAAATAGAAATTTTTACAACTAAACTTACTGGTTTATCTAATAAAGAAATAATTATTCCTAACGGATCTTTATCTAATGGAAATATTGTTAATTACTCTTCTGAAGGAACTCGTAGAGTAGATTTAACTTTTGGTGTTTCTTACGATGCTGATATTAAACAAACTAAAGAAATATTAATGGATGTTATCATATCACACCCAAAAGTATTGAAAGACCCTATACCAACAGTTAATGTATCTGAGTTGGCTGATAGCTCTGTTAATTTTGCTGTAAGACCTTGGTGTAAAACAGAAGACTATTGGGGTGTTTACTTCGATATAACTGAAAACACTAAAATTGCCTTAGATAAAGCTGGAATCGAAATTCCTTATCCTCACTCAGTGGAAATTCATAAAGAGAGTTAACGTTTTTTTTCAGGCGTAACCACAAAGTTTTTTAAATAAAAAGGCTCAAAATAAGCGACATCTTCGATGTCGTTTTTTTTGTACTTATTAAAACTTAATTGTCCCATTTCTTTTGCCGAAGGAAATTCTCCATCAATAAAAACTGCATTTTCGTGTGTAATTATTCCCTTACACTTTTCTGCTCCATCTCCTAAGAAATACACTTTTTCTTTTGATAAAAATTCTTGAAAAGAATTTTTATCAATAATTTCAGCCTTTATCTCTCTTATTTGTTCGTAATTGGCATTATATACCGCCGCATATACTTCCATACGACGCGCATCAAGCATTGGTACGATAACTCCTTCTTTAATATTTATTTTATGAGCTAAAGATTGTAATGTTTCAATAGATATTAAAGGCTTATCAAATGCGAAACACAGTCCTTTTGCTGCTGAAACACCAATACGCAAGCCTGTGTAAGAACCAGGGCCTTTGCTTACAGCTACTGCATCAATATCGTTAAAAGAAAGTTTTGCCTCTTGTATTACCTGCTGAATAAATGGGTGTAACTTTTCGGCATGAGAATAGTTTCCATCATTTAACTCTTGTATTGCTAAAAGCTCCCCTTTTTCTGCTATGCTAACTGAACAGTTTTTGGTTGCAGTTTCTATATGTAAGATTGTTGCCAAATCTGAAAAATTTATTTTTAACAAAGATACATCATAAAGAAAAACCTCATTAGTAAAATTCTAACAAGGCTTTTCCAACAATAAATATATTTTTCTTAGTTAATCAACGATTGATTCTCCGTAGTAAAATTTCAATACTTTCGTTTTAAACACGTAATCGTATTTAGCTCTAATCATAGCTCCCTCAGCGTTCACTAATCGATTACGTACTTGATCGAAATCAAATTGAGTCATTGACCCATAATCATAACTTACCTGTGCATTTTTAAATGCTTCTTTTTGAGCTTTTAAGGATACTTGTGCAGCTTCGTATGTTTTAGCTGCTGCTTTTGCATCTAAAAAGGCACTTTCAATTTGTTGTTGTAGTTGTAATTTTTGATTTTCTAGAGCAAGCTCAGAAACTTCTTTATTTATTATAGATTTGGCTACTCTATTTTTTGTTTGAAAACGGTTAAATAAAGGAACATTAAGCGACAAACCTAAATTATATCTAATTCTATCCTTTGTTTGTTTGAAAAAGTAATCATTCGTTTGACCTGGAAACAAGTTATTAAACTGATGAAAGTAAGAACTACTTGCACCTATTGAATACGACAAACTAGGTAAATATGCACTTTTTTCTAATTTTATGTTCAGGTCTGAGTTTTCCACATTCAATTGTGCTCTTTCTATATCTGGCCATGCAGATAATGCTTTTTCATATACTACATTAGAATTATTATACAATAATGCTACTGAAGGAGAACCTACTTCGATATCAGCTATATTAAAATCTTTTGAAGAAATTTGTAACAACTGACTTAACCTTAGCAAAGCTATACTCAATGTGTTTTCTTGTAATACCACATTTTGAACATCACCTGCAGCTGTTGATTCTACATTTAATAAATCTCCTTTAGGTATTGCTCCTCCTTCAAACTGAGCTCTAGCTCTTTCAATTTGCTTTTTACTAATCTCTGCTTGAACTGTTGCAACTGCTAAATTTTCTTTTGCAAACAACACATTTAAGTATTCGTTTACTACATTTAAAGAAATATCATTTTCTATTTTAGCTAAATCTAGCTCACTACCTTTTACACTTAACTGTGCTTGTTTTTTTTGGTTCAAGTTTCTAAATCCATTAAAAATAGTTCCTCTACTTGATAAGCTAAATGAAGAATTGAAGTTTTGTGTATTCTTTAAAACCCCTGTTTGGTCTGGTGATAAACCAGAACTAAAACCAGCACTAGAAGATCCGTTTAAATCTGGCAGGAAATTTCCTTTAGATATTTCAACATCTTTATTTGCTAGTTCTACGTTTAAGCGGTTTTGCTTAACTGTAATATTATTTTTTAAAGCGTAATCTACACACTCTTTAAGTGTCCATTGTTTTTGAGAAAAAACAGCTATAGAAGTAAATATAGCCGTAAATAATGCAATTTTAGTTTTCAAAAGATCAATATTTTTTATTTAAACTTAGTTAGTTGACATTTCTAAAATGTAAAAATATATAGCTTTTCTAATAATCTGAAAAACTAGCAAACAATTATATAAATCGACGTATAAATACGCTACAATATTTTTGATTGCGACTATATGACGATTAAAACTAAGATATGTTACAAAAAAACATTATTAATTATAAATACTAACTTTTCTCCTTTTTTTTATGTCTGTAAATAAAATAAAATAGCAATCCAACTAATACATAAGGGAACACCATTAAATAAGTAATTCCATTATTCACTCCCTCAGCTATGGTTTCATTCCCTCCTTCTACTACGGCTTTACACATGGCGCATTGTGAAGATGCCTTTATGGAAAACAATAAAAAAATAAAAAAAATATTTTTTTTAAACATAATAAGGTGATATCATTAAATAAACAACTACTCCAGTTACAGCAACATATAACCATAACGGAAATGTGATTTTAGCTATTTTTTTATGTTCAGGGAAATTACCTAATCGGGCTCTCATAAATGTAATTAATACCAACGGTATAATTACAATCGATAATAGTATATGAGTAATTAGGATGAATAAATAAACATATTTTATTATCCCTTCTCCTCCAAAAGGTGTAGAGTTAGAAGTCATATGGTAAGCCACATACATCACCAAAAACAACGCAGAACATATAATTGCTATAGTATTCAGTTGTTCATGTAGCTTTCTATTCCCTCTTTTTATCACTATTACTGAAGCCACTAGCAATATAGCTGTTACCCCATTTATGCTAGCATAAATAGGTGGTAAGAACGATAATGGTTCAACATTTGGTATTTTAATTCCAAATAAGGCCGCTACTGCTACAGGAATAATAATAGATACTGCAGTTATAAATTTCTTATACTTTTGTTCTTCCATACTCATGTTACTCTTTCAATAATAACTTAATATCTTCTTTTAACTCTTGAACTTGATTCCCAAAATTATGCTCATCTAATGCTCGGTAATACATAATAGGGTTTCCATGTTCATCATATCTTGAACGGATATACCCATCTTTATCTACTAGTGCAAATAATCCTGAATGCTCAAATCCACCATGACTTGCCTCTCCTTTTCCTGCATACAGCTTAAAACCTTCATTTGATAAATCGTATACGACATCGTCAGGTTTCCCTGTTAACAAATGCCAGTTTTTATGATTTATTCCATTATTCTTGGCATATTCTTTCAATTGATGTGGTGTATCAATCTCTGGAGTAATAGAAAATGAAGCTATTCCAAAGTTAGGGTTTCCCATAAACTCATTTTGAATTTCTACCATTTGTGCATTCATTAAAGGGCAAATTGTAGGACAAGTAGCAAAAAAAAACTCTACTACGTACACTTTCCCTTCATAATTCTTATTCGTAATCGTTTCTCTATCTTGATTAATAAACTCGAAGTCTGGCACTTTATTAAACTTGTGTAAATTAGCAGTTTGGAAGTGTGCCACAATTTTAGGTACTGCGTAAATACCAAAAAGCAATACTATTAGTGAAATACCTATGTATGAATAATTCTGTTTTTTCATAATTCAGCTAACCTTAAATCTCTCTATCTGCGTTGTTCTTTTTTAATGCTAATCGGTATTCTGCTAAGACCACCTTAACATCGTCTTTCATTTTATTATTGAGCTCTGCTACCGATTTCATATTATAACCAAATAATTTTCCGTCAGTGCTATCTTCATCGTCTGTTCTTCCTCTTAAGCCACCTTCCTTATCAATAATAAATGCTTTTGAAGAATGCATATCAGTATCTAATGATTCGTTTATTTTAAAGCTATCATACAATACTTCTATTTCTTCATTGCTAGCAAAAATAAAATTCCATTTTACCATATTGGTATAGGTCCCTATTTCTTTTCGAAGTTTCTCTACGTTTTCTTTTGCCTTATTAGAAGCTACCACAATTAATTGATAATCTTTAAACCCATAAAATGGTTTATATATTTTTTCATTAAGATTAAACAACTCTCCTTTAGCCTCATTTGTATTACTTCCTACAAAAACTACAATTGAAATTTTCTTATCAAACTGATACTTTCTGTTTATTGAAGAAATATCAATAACATTTTCTGTAAGCACAGGTAATTTTGCAAAATTATTGATACCTAATGATAAAAATATATAAAACAATAACGGCACAATGAACAATGCAAATAATACAATATTTCTTTTTGTTTTACTCATTTTATTATAAATTAAATATAAAAAAAGGTGGTTATAACACCACCTTTTTTTTTCGTTTTTTATATGATTACCATTTTACTAATGGCGCTAATGTATCGAATAAGTAACCACCTTCTATAAGAACTAATGTCACTAAATAACATATTAAGAAAACTGCTGTCCAAACGATTGCTCGTCTAAACCAAGGTTTTTCTCCTTCTAAGTGCATGAAAGCCCAAGCAATATAATATGCTTTTACAATAGTTAAGATAATGAATATCCAGTTTAACCAACTAGTTCCCCATCCGTGTAAATGTAACCCTGCTGGTTTTATAATACCTAACGCTACTTCAACTGTTGTTACTATTGTTAAGATTGCTAAAACAATCCAAATTCTTTTTGTATTTGATTCGTGTGCGTGACCCATTTTTTTCTATTGTTTTTTTAATTATACTAAGTAGAAGAAGGTAAATACAAATACCCATACTAAATCTACAAAGTGCCAATATAAACCTACTTTTTCAACCATTTCGTAATGTCCTCTACGCTCATACGTACCTAACACAACGTTAAAGAAAATAATGATATTAATTACGATTCCTGAAAATACGTGGAAACCGTGGAAACCTGTAATAAAGAAGAAGAAGTCAGCAAATATAGGATTACCATATTCATTTACATGTAAGTTCGCTCCTTCTACTACCATTTTTGCTTTCGCTAACTGAGCTAAACTTTCTTCTCTTGATAAAACTATTTTTTGCTTTGTTTCAGGATTTAATTGTTCCGTTCTAATTAGCAAAGAAGGGTCAGCTTTAAAAGCTTCCTGTACTTGTACTACAGAATATGCAGAAATTGTAGACTCTCCTTCAAACCATAACCCATTGGTTCTTGCATGCTGAACTCTTTCATCTTTTCTACCATTATGCACAAAATCAGCTAAAGCTATTTGATGACCGTCTTTTACAAATTGTAAAATGTGATTATCAGTCGTTTTCACTGCACCATAAGAACCGTTGATAAAGTTTTTCCATTCCCAAGCTTGTGACCCAACGAAAATAATACCAAAAACTATTGTAGCAAACATATACCAAGCTACCTTTTTTTGTTGCATTTTATGACCCGCATCTACCGCTAACACCATAGTTACCGATGACACAATTAAAATAAATGTCATTAATGCTACATAGTACATTGGTGCGTGTACACCGTGTAAACCAGGAAAGTGTGTAAATACCTCATCAGCAATAGGCCAAGAGTCAATAAACTTAAAACGTGTTAAACCATATGCAGCTAAAAAGCCAGAAAAAGTTAATGCATCAGATACGATGAAAAACCACATCATCATTTTACCATAACTAGCTCCAAATGGTTTAGCACCACCTCCGCTCCAGGTCTCTTTGTTGTCAGAATTTACAGCAATATTTGCTCCCATAAATCTCTATATTGTTAATTTTTGTTAAATCAGTGCGCCAAAATTACGCATTTTTCATCATCTAATAAAATAGAAAAAGAAAAATAGATAAATCCATAGTACATCAACGAAATGCCAAAAGATCGCACCGAGTTCAAACCCAAGCATATCGGTTGATGAATACTTCTTTTTAAAATGATTATAAATAACAACTAAAAGCACTATTATTCCTGCTAACAGGTGCAAAACGTGCATAAATGTTATTCCTATAATAAACGATGTTGATACCGTGCTTTCTGGTCCTGTAAAATAAAGCCCTACTGCTTTCAACTCGTTAAACCCTACATATTGATACCATACAAAGCCTAAGCCTAATCCTAAAGTAGCTAGCAATAAGATAAATGAAACTTGTATATTATCTTTTTTTAGTAATTTCTGAGAGAAAAATAATGTAACACTACTCAATACTATGAGTACAGTACTAATGTAAAACGCTTGTGGTAAATCGAACGTAACCCAATCTTCACGATTCATACTAACTACATAAGCACTTGTTAATCCGGCAAAAAACATCACCATACTAATCATGGATACCCATAACATTGGTTTTGCTGATTTTCGCTTGGCTGCTTTTAATTCTTCTTGTAACGTTTGTTCACTCATTAGTGTAAAAATTTATCTACCACATATATAATGGGTACTATTGTAATATAAAAAACACTTGCTAACATTAACTTTCTTGCATCAGTGTTCTTTTCAGTTTTATATAATTGGATTGCGTAATACAACATTAATAACCCTAACAACAAAATAACAACTGCTGTTAATGGATATATATATAAATCTCCTGTTACTTTTAATACGGGTGCAATAGACATTAATATCATTATACAGGTATAAAAGATAATCTGAACAACTGCTCCTTTATCTTTCTTATCCATAGGAAGCATATGTAACCCAGCTTTGTTATACTCTTCAAACTGTAACCATCCTATTGCCCAGAAGTGTGGGAACTGCCAAAAAAACTGAATCATAAACAAGAACCCTGCTTCTATACCAAATTTTCCTGTTGCAGCCACCCAACCTAACATAAAAGGAATAGCGCCAGGAATGGCTCCTACAAAAACAGCTAAAGGTGTTACTGCTTTTAACGGGGTATATGCACTCGTATATAAAAAGATAGAAATTGCGCCAAACAAAGCACATTTCGGGTTAATGGCATATAAAATAGCAATACCAGCAATTGTAAAAATGGCAGCAATAATCAATGCCGTAGTAACTGACATTCTTCCTGAAGGTAATGGACGATTTTTAGTGCGTTGCATTACTGCATCTATATCCTTTTCTATTACCTGATTAAAAGCATTAGATGCTCCGACCATTAAATACCCTCCTAAAGCTAATAAAATTATGGTAGTATAATTAATTGATTCTGCTCCTAACAAATATCCTGTAATAGAAGTAAAAACTACACTAATAGACAAACCAACTTTAGTTAACTGTTTAAAGTCTTTAACTATTGATTTTATGGAAGTTTTAGTATGTACAGATGAAACAGAATCCACTTCTAATTTTAAAAATTTTTGCAAAGATATTTCATTCTTATTGAACCACCATAAATTTTATTGGAATTAAAATTGAAAAAAATTAAAAACTACTTTGTAATTAAAAAAATGGTGTTATATTTGCACCCGCATTCGCAGTAATGCACGTTCATTAAAATAAAAATGACTACGCGAAAGTAGCTCAGGGGTAGAGCATCACCTTGCCAAGGTGAGGGTCGCGGGTTCAAATCCCGTCTTTCGCTCAAGCCTTTTTAAAAAAGAGTATGCTGAAGTGGTGGAATTGGTAGACACGTTGGACTTAAAATCCAATGAGCCGTAATGCTCGTGCGGGTTCAAGTCCCGCCTTCAGTACCAAGAAACCTCACTTGCATGAGTGAGGTTTCATTTTAAAAGTAGTCATTAACAAACCACATATGCTGAAGTGGTGGAATTGGTAGACACGTTGGACTTAAAATCCAATGGGCCGTAATGCCCGTGCGGGTTCAAGTCCCGCCTTCAGTACAAAAGCCTTAACATTTATTTGTTAAGGCTTTTTTGTTTATAAACTTTTTGACACATTCTTTGTAATGTATCTTTCAAACACACGTCTAAACTTCAAAATCGGAATCATGCAAAAGATATTTTTATTAATTAGTGTAACTTTTTTCTTACATACAAATGCTCAAACTAGCACCTATAATACATTACTAAAAAAACATGTAGACACTAAAGGGAATGTAAACTATCAAGGTTTTAAAACAGATGAAGCCCAACTTCAAGTCTATTTAAATCACTTAACAAGCACCAAACCTCAAAAATCTTGGTCTGTAGCAAAAACGAAAGCCTTTTGGGTAAATGCGTACAATGCGTATACTATTCAATTGATTTTAGACAATTATCCTTTAAAAAGTATTATGAATATTAAAAAGAACGGTAAAAATGCTTGGGAAATTCCATTTGCTAAAGTTGGTGGTAAAACCTATACATTAAATCAAATTGAACATGAAATTTTACGTAAAAAATATAGTGACCCTAAAATTCATGTCGCTGTAAATTGTGCGTCGGGTTCTTGTCCTCAACTACCAAATTGTGCTTTTACAGAAAAAAATTATGAATCAAAAACTACTCTTTTAATGAAGAGGTTTATTAATGATTCTTCAAGAAATAAAATTTCAGAAAACAAAGTTCAACTATCTAAAATATTTGAGTGGTTTCAAGAAGATTTTACAAAAGAAGGAAACTTAATTGATTTCTTAAACAAATACTCAAAAACTAAAATTAACCCTAAGGCTAAAGTTAGTTATTTGAAATACGACTGGAGCTTAAACGGAAAATAGTATTGTCGCTTTTTATAAAAACAATTTGGTATTTTTACCTTTTAACAGAAAAAAGAAAACATGTCAAAAACATATTACGATCCTGCCGACTTACGTAAGTTTAGTAGAATAACTGAATGGAGTGAGGAATTGGGGAACAAGTTCTTTGATTATTACGGAAAAGTTTTTGAAGAAGGCGCTTTAACCGCTCGTGAAAAAAGTTTAATCGCCTTGGCTGTTGCACATACTGAGCAATGCCCTTACTGTATCGATGCGTATACTAAAGACGGATTACAACGTGGAATTACCAAAGAAGAAATGATGGAAGCAATCCATGTTGGAGCTGCCATTAAAAGTGGAGCAACCTTAGTACACGGAGTTCAAATGATGAACAAGGTAAACAAATTAGAAATGTAAGCAGGCTCTTATTTTGCTTCTAGCAAAATTTTAGAGGTCGCTTATCCTGAGCATTGGTTGAAATCAAAATGCATTTTGATTGAAAGTACACTAGGAACTAGTCGAAGGATATTAAATACTAAAAATGATGAGAAGCTGAAACAAGTTCAGCTTTAGGAGATAATGAAAAAATCTTTAAAATCTAGAAATAACGATTTAGCAAACACACAACGTCAGCTTGAAATCTTATCAAACGGAATTTTTGTTAATGGTGAATTGCCTACGTTTGCAAAAAACCTCAAAGAAACCAATCAGTTTCCATTACGTCCTAAAAAATTAGAAATTCTTCAAATTAATTTAGGATACATGTGTAATCAAGTTTGCGCACATTGCCATGTAGATGCTGGTCCTGACCGAAAAGAAATCATGACCATAGAAACCATGGAACAATGTTTAGAAATGATTCGGAAAACTGGAGCACATACTCTGGATTTAACAGGTGGAGCTCCTGAAATGAATCCGAATTTTCGATGGTTTGTTGAAGAAGCATCCAAAGCAGGGATTAAAGATTTTATTGTACGCTCTAACTTAACCATTATTAAAGCGAATAAAAAATATTATGACTTACCTGAATTCTTCAAGAAACACAATATACATGTAGTTTCTTCCATGCCACATTGGACGCGTGGAAAAACCGATAAACAACGCGGTGATGGTGTTTTCGATAAATCTATTGAAGCTTTAAAAATGCTAAATGCTGTGGGTTATGGAATTGAAGGAACTGGTTTACAGCTAGATTTAGTATACAACCCGTCAGGAGCATTTTTACCAGGAGATCAAACTGGACTTGAAAGAGATTTTAAAAAAGCTCTACAAGAAGATTTCGACATAACATTCAACAGTCTTTTTGCCATTACCAATTTACCTATCAGTCGTTTTTTAGATTATTTAATTGCTTCTGAAAATTACGAAGACTATATGTATTCGTTAGTAGAGGCCTACAATCCTATGGCAGTAGAAAATGTAATGTGTACCAATACATTATCGGTAAGTTGGGACGGATATTTATATGATTGCGATTTCAATCAAATGCTAAATTTGAAAGTAGCCAGTAAGTCCCAACACATTTCTGAATACAATGAAGAACTGTTACAAAACAGGAATATCATTATCAATCAACACTGTTATGGTTGTACCGCAGGTGCAGGAAGTAGTTGTCAGGGTACAGTAATTTAATGTAACAGTGAATTAATGTGAAAATAAAAATGTCATATCGAGCGCAGTCGAGATATCTTTCTTATGAAAAACCTCATCTTTCTTATATTTTTAGTATCCGTAAATTCTTTTTCTCAAAAGAACTTACAACAGTTATTAAAAAAATATAACACTGAAAGTATTCCATATATTTCTATTAGTGAACTACAAAAAGAAAAGGAAGTTATTTTATTAGATGCTAGAGAACCCAAAGAATTTGAAGTTAGTCATCTTAAAAATGCTATTTGTGTTGGCTATGATTTTTTCAATTTAGAAAACACCTTAAAAAAACTTCCAAAAGATAAAAATACTAAAATTGTAGTGTATTGCTCTTTAGGAATTCGGTCAGAAGACATTGCCGAAAAGCTACAGAAAGAAGGTTTTACCAACATTTTTAACCTGTATGGCGGAATCTTTGAGTGGAAAAACCAAGGAAACACAATAGTTAATCTACAAAACAACCCTACAGAAAAAATCCATGCTTTTAATAAAGAATGGAGCAAGTGGCTACACAAAGGAGAAAAAATATATGAATAATCACAATGAAATATCATTTCGAAAGCAGTCGAGAAACCTTCTCCTAATATTTACTCGAAACCCTGAATTAGGTAAAGTAAAAACACGTTTAGCTAAAACCATCGGAAAGGAAGCTGCTTTAAATATTTATAGATTCTTATTAGAACACACAAAACAAGTCACCCAAAATTTATCGTGTGATAAAGCCGTTTATTATTCCGCGAAAATTCGTGAAAATGATATTTGGGATGCTACCACATATCAAAAGCATCAACAAGAAGGAAGTGATTTGGGAGAACGAATGCACAACGCTTTTCAACAAGCTTTTTCTACTGGATATGAAAAAGTTGTAATTATTGGTAGCGATTTACCCGATGTAACTTCCGAACACATCAATGACGCTTTTCAAAAATTAAACTCTAATGATGTAGTTATGGGTCCTGCGGAAGATGGTGGTTATTACTTATTAGGCATAAAAAAACTACATGCTAACATTTTTCAACATAAAGACTGGGGAACCTCAACTGTTAGAAAAGACACCTTAAATGATTTACAAAACGAATCAGTACATTTGTTAGAAACCTTAAACGATGTAGATGTTTTTGACGACATCAAAAACAACCCAACATTCAATCAATTTTTAAAATAAACATCATGTCACCCTGAGCGCAGTCGAAGGGTCTTTTCAGTATAAATCATGAAAAAACAACAACTACAAGAAACACAAGAATTTCTTCAACACAAAGGAATTACCAACCCAGAAATAGGAATTGTGTTAGGAACAGGATTAGGAAAATTAGTTGATGAAATAACCATTGAACAAGAAGTACCATATGCTGACATTCCGCATTTCCCACAAGCAACGGTAGAATTTCACTCCGGAAAGTTAATTTACGGAACCCTATCAGGTAAAAAAGTTGTCGTTATGTCTGGGCGTTTTCATATGTACGAAGGGTACAACCTATGGGAAGTAACCTACGGTATTAGGACCATGCATGCGTTAGGTATTAGAACTTTGTTAGTTTCTAATGCTGCAGGCGCTATCAACCTTTCTTATAAAAAAGGAGATTTGATGTTGCTTGAAGATCACTTGAATTTACAAGGAGGCTCTCCTCTAGCCTTTAAAGGAGCAAACGAGTTTGGAAATATTTTTGCCGATATGTTAGAACCATATTCAAAAAAATTGAACACTCAAATGAAAGCTATTGCTAAAGCGAACGACATAGACCTGAAAGAAGGAATATATGCAAGTGTTATAGGTCCGCAATTGGAAACCAGAGCTGAATACAGAATGTTACAAATTTTAGAAGTAGATGCGGTTGGAATGAGTACGGTGCCTGAAGTTATCGTAGCAAAACAACTCAACATTCCGTGTGCAGCCGTTTCGGTATTAACCGATGAGTGCGATCCTAAAAATTTACAACCTGTAGATATTACCGAAATCATTGAAGTTGCTGGAAAAGCTGAACCTAAAATGATTACGCTGTTTAAAGAATTGATTAATGAATTATAACGTCATTCCAAACATAGTGAAAGAATCTTATGAATGGGAGTAACATCCAACCTTGAGATTTCTCGCTATCGCTCGAAATGACAAAAACAAATGATAAGCAAGACTCTTAGACTCAAGAACCAAGACAAACAATACAAGTCTTTATTCATTTATCTAACAGCCTAGCAGTCTTTAATCTTAAAAAAATGAGTTACTTAGAAACCACCAAAAAAGTATATAAAGAAGCAGCCTTAACCCCTGATGTTGGTTTATGCTGTACAACAAACCCAATTTGGGAGTTACCAGAGTTAAAAATCCCGAAAATCATGCAAGAAATGAACTACGGATGTGGTTCTACAGTGCATGCACGCGATTTAACTAACAACCCTAAAATATTATATGTAGGTGTTGGTGGCGGAATGGAATTGCTGCAATTCTCTTATTTCTCACGTCAGAAAAATGGCGTAATTGGAATTGATGTGGTAGATGAAATGTTAGAAGCTTCTGAAAAAAATTTCGTTGAAGCAGAAGCTCAAAACCCTTGGTTTAAAAGTGAGTTTGTAGATTTACGAAAAGGAGATGCTTTACACTTACCTGTAGAAGATAATTCTATTGATGTAGCTGCTCAAAACTGTTTATTCAACATTTTTAAAGCTGAAGAACTGAAAAAAGCCATTGCTGAAATGTACCGCGTGTTAAAACCCCACGGACGTTTGGTTATGAGTGACCCTACGTGTGAGCAACCCATGAACGAAACCTTACGTAACGATGAGCGTTTGCGTGCCTTATGCTTAAGTGGAAGTTTACCTATTGCTGAATATGTTAAAATGTTGACGGATGCCGGTTTTGGAACCATTGAAATTAGAGCACGTAAACCCTATCGAATTTTAGACCCTAAGAATTATCCTACGGATGAATTGATTTATATCGAATCGATTGAAGTAGCAGCTATTAAAGATCCAATGCCTGCTGATGGTCCATGTGTATTTACAGGAAAAGCTGCCATTTACTTTGGTGATGAAGACTATTTTGATGATGGCGCAGGACACACCTTATTAAAAAACCAACCGTTGGCTATTTGTGATAAAACAGCAGCAACTTTAAAAGCTTTAGAAAGAGACGATATATTTTTCTCAGAATCTACCTATCATTACGATGGTGGTGGGTGTTGTTAAACAACTAAAAAGCCTCACAGGTTTCAAAACTTGTGAGGCTTTTTAGCTTTACGTTTCTCAAATACGTTTACTTTTTCCAGTATTATTTTGAGTTTTTTGTTTTCTTATTTTCTTTTTCGATTTCATGAGAAGTTTCTTCTGTTTGTGTTTCTAATTTGGCAATATCACTATTAATACTTCGCAGCCTCTCAGTATTTCTAGCAATTTTACCATTCATTTTTGCTAAAGTTTTAAGCAGTTTTTTCTTCCTCTTTTGTTGTTGTTTATTCAACTTCATGTCAGAACCTTGTAATAAACTGAGATCTTCTCTTGTGGTTAACAATTCGCTTTTAAGATTACGAATCTTATCATCAATTCTTACTTTCTTCCCTTTAGCTTTCACTAACTTTTGTTGATCTGTTTCATAGTTTCTTTGCAACATTCGCATCATTTGTTGTTGTTGCATCATCATCTGATGTTGCTGTGACATAATATTATTGATTTGAGCAGTACTGGGTGGCCTCGGAAAACTCTGGGATAATACCACTAAAGGGAATAACAATAAATAAATTAACAGTTTATTTTTCATGTGATTATTAATTTCAAATAACCTGTTCTTATCATTAGTAACAACGATAAAATAGTAGGTTTTTATTAGTACTATAATTTTTATTTTTCTTCAATCAACTTCTCTAATCGATTCACCTTTTCTAATAAAGCCTTTAAAACTTTATTCTCTTTTTCAAGCTTTTGAATTCTTGCTTGTTGCCCCTTTAACAATTCAATTTCCTCATCTTGAGATTGTAATTTCTTCTCTTGCTGAATAGTATACAAGGTTAGCTCCTCAATTTTCTGCAATAGCTGAATTTGAAAGTTACCTATATTCACACCATTTTGCTTCATTTCTTTAGCGGATGCTATTTCAGGTAGGTGTCTTTTTTCTTTTATGTGTTTTTCTATAGATTTTAAAGTTGGTAAACTATAATTTTCTTCAAAAACAAAATCAGCAGTCGGGGTAGTTGTTACCTTAATTTCTTTTGATTCAAACTTTCCATTTAATGCAGCGTTTCCATTATGTGAAATTTTTAAAAGATTCCCGTTACTATTACGAAAATTAAAACCTCTAATACTCGAATTATTTGTAAAGTTAATTCCATCATCATTTACTCCAATATTCAAAGTGTAACCGCTAGTGTTACTTCCATTCAAGAAAGTTAAAGCTTGCTTTCCGTTTTGAATATGTAATTTAGCTGATGGGCTTGCAGTACCTATTCCTACATTACCATTTGGAAGAATTGTCATCCTATCAATTACTTTATCTAAAGTACTACTATTATAATCTTGGAGAGAAAAAACCATCTTTGGATTTACATATCCAGGATTAGAATTTGTATTTTCAATTCGAATATTTCCTGAATAGGAGTCAGAATCTTTTTCTCCAAAAATTAATTCTGCTTTATCTCCAGATGTTCTTGCATCCCCTGACTTTAGAATTTTAATCTGGCTGTTCACTGTTAATTGTTTATCAGGGCTTGTAATTCCAATTCCAACATTACCAGTAAATAATGCACTTTTATTACCCTCTATGGAAAAAGCAACATTATTATTCCCTGTTTGCCCCACTGGACCAGCCACAACAACAAAGCGTCCTCCTTGTTCTGGAATATTATGTAATAACCATTTGGCTTCAGAACCATTTCCTCCGTAACTATAGAATCTAGACTTAATAGCTTGCCAGCTAATTCCTTTATAAAAATTATTCCCGTTAAAATAATTGTCTACCTCTCCTGTCTGTGCTTTTATCGTAAGCACAAACCCTGTTATAGCAATAACAGTAATTTTAATTTTCGTTTTCATTTAAAAATGATTATAACTTACTCTTCTTTATTATTTTTCTTACCAACTTTTTTAACTTCGCAATTTCATTTGCCTGCTGTTCCAGTTGCTCTTTATAACTTTCTAGTTTTACTAATTTACTATTTTGTTGTTCTAACCTACTTTTTTGGCTGTTAATCTTCTTCTCTTGCTGAATAGTATAAAGTGTCAATTCCTCGATTTTTTGCAATAGCTGAATTTGAAAGTTACCTATATTCACACCATTTTGCTTCATTTCTTTAGCGGATGCTATTTCAGGTAGGTGTCTTTTTTCTTTTATGTGTTTTTCTATGGATTTTAAAGTTGGTAAACTATAACTTTCTTCAAAAACAAAATCAGCAGTCGGGGTAGTTGTTACCTTAATTTCTTTTGATTCAAACTTTCCATTTAATGCAGCGTTTCCATTTCCCAAAACTTTAAACATAACACCATTTATATTTCTCAGCTCCATTAATGAGTGACCATATGAATTACCTGAATCAACAACAAATCTTGATGATTCTTGCCCTAATGTAGAACCTCCAGAAACTTTCAAAGTTCCATTTCGGATTTCTAATTTAGTCGATGGACTTGTTATACCTATTCCTACATTACCTGTATTTAAGTTCATCACCATACTGTGATCATATCCGTTTTCTACTCGGTCTTTATCATACCCAAAGAACCCAAAAGAATCTCCTAATCCTCCCATGCTAATGGTATGCCCACTTGAAGTTTTTTGACGAATTAATGAATAATATGCATTACTAGTCAATTGTGTTGAAGAAGTAATCCCTCCTGAACCTGTTTTACCTGATATCCAACTTCCACCAGAAGATACGATTTCTACTTTCCCTTTAACAAAAAGATCTTTTCTTACATCTAATGAGTTTCCTAATTGCGTCTTTTTTATAATATCTCCAGTTTCATAAAGTACACTCCCTGAACTTGGTGGTAATAATCCTGAATTCAACGTAAAACCACTTGACCTTCCTTCGATTTCATGTAAATAAATGGTAGCATTATCTGTAATGCCTCTGTTAAAATAGGCTTCAAGATAATAGTAATTAGCATCGTTGGTTATTCGTACCTTCTGAATGTAAGTGTTTAAAATTCCTTTTATGTCAACTTGAAGTCCCGTAGACCAATTTTTAAAAGCATCAATAATCACAGATTGGGGTGCATGGTTACCTCCATTTAAAGAAACAACTACCCTAGCCGATCCTCTTTCTGTAGAAGTCCATTTACCAACTTGAAACCATCCAGCGCCAGAAGTTGTAAAAGAAGTGTTTGATACAGATTGCGCCTTAATTTGAAAGCAAAAGGATAAACAAAGCAATAAAAAAAGTGATTTTTTCATAAGATTTTTTTTTAAAATTTAGCTGCAAAACTACTCATTTTCTAGGATTTTATTTAATCTTTGTTTAGTTTTTACTACCTTTTTCTTAAAACATTCTCACAATTTTACCAACCAACCTTCGTTTTGTAGTATCATGAAAACATTGAAAGAAATACAACTTCAACTTAAAGAAAGTAAGAAATTAATCCTTTTATTGAAATCCATAACAGGATTCATTCTTTTTGGACTTCTTTCGGTAGTATTGCTATTCTCCTTAGTATATTTTGAAGTGTTTGGTAAGTTACCCAACAAAGAAGAGTTGACGTCAGTTATTAATGAAGAAGCTTCTTTAATTTATTCATCAGATGAGGTGATTATTGGAAAAATATTTGCTAAAAACCGAACCAATATAAAGCTAGCCCAAATTCCTAATCATTTAAAAGAAGCACTCATTGCTACAGAAGATAAACGATTCTATTCACACAACGGTTACGATGGTCAAAGCTATGCACGGGTATTTTTTAGAAGTTTGTTACTACGAGATGCGTCTGGTGGTGGTGGAAGCACCCTTACCCAACAATTAATTAAAAACCTCTACGGTAGACAGTATCATGGTTTTTTGAGCATGCCTATCAATAAAATTAAAGAACTCATCATTGCGAGTCGCATAGAAAAGGTGTACAGTAAAGATGAAATATTGTTGTTGTATTTGAATTCGGTGCCTTTTGGAGAAAATGTTTTCGGCGTAGAATCCGCCGCCAACCGATTTTTTAATAAATCTGTTAAGGAATTAAAAATCGAAGAATCGGCAGTACTTGTAGGTATGTTAAAAGCCAACACCTACTACAATCCTAGATTACATCCAGAAAACGCTAAAAAACGTCGTAATACGGTTCTTCAATTAATGAATAATGAAGCGTATGTAAGCAATGATGTTACGGATAGCTTACAAAAATTACCTATTGCGCTTAGCTACCATAATCTCGATATAAATGCTACTGCTCGTTATTTTACCTATCAGGTAAAGAAAAAAGCTGAGGAACTCATAAAGACTATTAATGAAACTTCAAAAAGCGATTATAACTTAGAAACAGACGGATTAAAAATTCATACCACGCTGAATTACGATATTCAAAAAATTGCAGAGAAAGCTGCAAAAGAGCAACTTATTAATAAACAAAAACAACTAGACAAAGAGCTAGCTTCAAATAGGCTAAAAAACAGGTGGTTACAAAAACAACAATTCACAGAAAAGGATAAGCAAAAAAGAACTATTCAACTCTTCGATTGGGATAGCACCAAAACCATCACAGGAAACAAGATTGATAGTCTTTGGTATTATGATAAAATGCTGAATGCTTCTGTTTTGGTTACAAATCCGAAAAACGGAGCAGTGATTAGTTGGATTGGAGGCAATAATTTTAACACACTTCCTTTTGATATGGTGCTGTCGCACCGCCAAATAGCCTCTGCATTCAAACCGTTTTTGTATGCTACAGCGCTGGAAAATGGAATTTCTCCGTGTGATTATTTTGAAAATGAAGAAAAAACATATCCAAAATACGATAACTGGAAACCTCAAAATGCTGACTATAGCTCAACTCCCGATAAAAAAGTTGCTCTATGGTATGCGTTAATTCAATCCATGAACATTCCTAGTGTAAACCTATACTTTAAACTAAAAAAAGAGTGGTTGATTGACACTTGTGAAAAGTTACTATTCCCAGAAATTACTGACGATGCTCCTTCTATTGCTTTAGGAACACTAGATTTATCACTTTTTGAAGCCACAAGAGCTTACGGTACTTTTGCCAATAATGGTGAAATGAACGACTTGTATATGATTAGCAAGGTTACCGATAAGAAAGGAAATATCATTTATGAAAGCGAAGCACAAAAACTCGAAAGAGTATTCACAGAAGAAAGCACAAAAACCCTAACTTCCATTTTACAAGAAGCTGTAGAACAAGGAACAGGAGCTAGCATAAGAAATAGGTATAAAATCAAAAGTCCGTTAGCCAGTAAAACAGGTACTGCTCAAAACTACACCAACGCTTGGTTTATGGCGTATACACCAAATATTGTTCTTGGAACTTGGGTAGGAACTTCTAAAAATGACATACACTTTAACAGCGGGAATGGTTCTGGTTCTTCTTTAGCGCTGCCTATTGTAGCAAACATTCTTAAAGAAATAGAAAACAACCCTGAACTCAAGAAAAAATACCTAACCTCTTTTAAAATTTCTGAAGAGATTTCTTCGTCAATCGATTGTCCTCCTTATAGAGAAAAAGGAATTAAAGGCTTTTTCAACAGACTTTTTGGAAAGAAAAAGGAAGAAAATTAATCTATGCAAACAACGTAGCAAAAGCCTCTTCAATCTTACTAACTAAAATTAGTTTTATCGAATGATTTTTGCTCGTAATCTTATTGTATTTTGAGGTTACAAAGGTTTTATAACCTAACTTTTCAGCTTCTGTAATACGTTGGTCTATTTTAGAAACAGGACGAATTTCACCTGCTAAACCAACTTCAGCTGCAAAACATACATCGGGATTGATAGCCAAATCTTGGTTTGACGATAAAATCGCTGCTACTACTGCTAAATCTATCGCAGGATCATCTACATGAATTCCACCTGTAACATTTAAAAATACATCTTTTGCCCCTAATTTGAAACCTGCACGCTTTTCTAACACCGCTAAAATCATGTGCAAACGTTTTAGGTTGTACCCCGTAGTAGTTCGTTGTGGTGTTCCATAAACCGCCGTTGAAACCAAGGCTTGAATTTCGATCATTAACGGGCGAATTCCTTCCAACGTTGACGCAATGGCTGTTCCACTTAAATCGGCATCTTTTTTCGAAATTAAGATTTCTGAAGGATTGGATACTTCTCTCAATCCGTCCGATAACATTTCATAAATTCCTAATTCAGCTGTAGAACCAAAACGATTTTTTTGTGAACGTAAAATTCGGTAGGTATGATTTCTATCTCCTTCGAACTGCAATACTACATCCACCATATGCTCTAAAATCTTAGGCCCTGCAATATGTCCCTCTTTATTAATATGTCCTATTAGCAGTACAGGAGTCGCAGTTTCCTTAGCAAATTTGATAAGTTCTGCGGAAGTTTCTCGTATTTGCGAAATACTTCCTGGTGAAGCTTCAATAGAATTGGTGTGTAAGGTTTGAATAGAATCAATTACCAGTACATCTGGCTGCACCTCTTCTATGCTTTTAAAAATTTGTTGTGTATTGGTTTCGGTAAGAATTAAACAGTTAGGATTTTTTCCTTCTACACGCTCAGCACGCATTTTTATTTGCGACTGACTTTCTTCTCCAGAAACATAGAGCACTTTTTGCGGTATTTGCAAAGCTATTTGTAGTAGTAAAGTAGATTTACCAATTCCTGGTTCCCCTCCTAACAATACTACTGCTCCTTTAACCAATCCGCCACCTAAAACGGAGTCTAATTCTTGATTTTTAGTACCAAATCGTTCTTCTGGGTTGAGTTGAATTTCTTCTACTCGTAATGGTTTTGATACTCTCTTTTGAGTATTCTCAGGCGATTTCCATTTTCTTTTTTCTTCCTTTTGAACGACCTCTTCAACAATAGTATTCCATTGTTTACACGAGCCACATTGCCCTACCCATTGCGCATGTTGTGCTCCACAGTTTTGACAGAAAAAAGTTGTTTTGGTTTTTGCCATTCGAGTTGTAAGATTTACTTACAAAGAAAAGAAAACTATTTGTTTTTATTGTAGATGGGTAAGAACAAAAACGCCAATCCACCAAACACAATAATCATGGCTGTTTGAGTAGTCCACATAATCCACCCAAAAGCGGTTGCGGGTTCTTCTGCTATTCCGAATAGAGCTAAGGCTCCAGCTACAGCCACAGGATACAAACCTATTCCACCGTTAGTTGCCGCAATACTAAAACCTCCTGCTATAAATCCAATTAAAACACCTCCTAGCGGAACTGATAATCCGTTAATTGCTGGAATGGTAACCCAAAACATCAACACGTACATCAACCAAATAAAAACCGTATGAAAAATAAAAACCCATTTGTGTTTCATTTTAAAAATACTAGTAATACCTTCAATTAACCCAACTACAAAATTCTTGATTTTTAATCCAATTCCTGATTGTGCTTTTTTCACAAACCGTGTAAAAACCACAAATACTAACACCAATCCTCCTAAAAAAATTCCACTTTTTATCGGATTGAAGTTTTTGGTTAGTAATTCATAAATAAAATCAAACTGCACAAAAAGGGTAATTACGATAATACTAAGCATCATAATCAAATCTGCCATTCGTTCGGCAACAATGGTTCCAAAACCTTTTTCAAACGGAATGTTTTCATAATTTGTCATTACTGCTGCTCGAGATACCTCCCCTGCTCTTGGCACTGCATAATTTACTAAATACGCTACTAAAACTGCCATGGTACTATTGCCAAAATCTGGCTTATACCCCATGGGCTCTAGTAAAAATTTCCAACGATAAGCACGAGATAAATGACTTAATATTCCAAAGAACAGCCCTAAAGCTATCCATCCGTAATTAGCATCTTTAAAGTATTGTACTAAGGTTTCAATTGAAATTTTTGATAAGGAATACCAAACTAAAAAACCTCCCAAAATGAGAGGTAATAGTATTTTTGTGATTTTCTTTACTGATATACTCAAACTATTCTAGCAAGTTGTTTTCTTCGTTAGGAAATACTAATTGTGGTTTAAATTTTTTGGCTTCTTCTAACTCCATAAAAGCATACACAATTAAAATAAGCACATCACCCTTTTGAACTCTACGTGCTGCTGCTCCATTCAATGTAATTTCACCACTTTTTCTTGGCCCTGGAATTGCATAAGTTTCTAAACGCTCTCCGTTATTGTTATTCACAATTTGAACACGTTCTCCTTCTATAATTCCAGCGGCATCCATTAAATCTTCATCAATGGTTATGCTTCCTATATAGTTTAAATCCGCATTAGTTACTTTAACACGGTGTATTTTAGATTTTACTACTTGTACTAACATGCTGCAAAAATAGTTGTTTTTTAATGAATACTAGATTGTTTTTTGATGATTTTAACATTACAATTAACCTCAAACTTAAGTCTAAATAACAAGTAAATTAATTGTTTTTCAAACGAATGTTATCAATTAAGCGAATGTCTCCAGCAAAAACAGCAATGAAAGCACGGTATTTTTTATTTGCTCCAACCTCTGTTATTGTTTGCAATGTTTTTTCATCTGCAATGGTAAAATACTCCAACTCCAAAAACGGATGTTCTTCGAATTGTTTTTCTACCCATTCGGTTAGCTCTTTAGCATTTTTTATGCCAAATTTCTTTCTCGCCTTTTTTAGCGTTTTATAAATGAATGGAGCTGCTTCTCGATGTTCTTTCGTTAACCTCGCATTTCTAGAACTCATTGCTAGCCCATCTTCTTCTCTAAAAATTGGTCTTCCTTTTATTTTTACTAGTAGCTTATATTTTTCAACTAGTTTTTTGACAATTTGTAATTGCTGAAAATCTTTTTTTCCAAAATAAGCCGTGTCGGGTTCAATAATTTCAAATAACGTTTTAACAATGGTTCCAACGCCATTAAAATGACCATCTCTAAATTTCCCTTCCATTTGGTGCTCTAGCCCATCAAAATCAAATTTCTCTGAAGTTATATTCTCAGCATAAATTTCTTCTACAGAAGGGAAAAACAATACATCGCAATTAACAGACTCTAATAAGGCAACATCGTTCCTATAAGTCTTAGGGTATTTATCTAAGTCTTCTTTATTATCAAACTGTGTAGGATTTACAAAAATGCTAACTACAGTAATATCATTCTTCTTATTTGCTCTTTTTATTAATGATAAATGTCCTTGGTGTAATGCGCCCATTGTTGGAACAAATCCGATAGAGTTTTTACTCTTTTTTTGAATTGATAAAAACTCTTTTACTTCAGATTTTCTCGTGAAAATTTTCATTGTTTATTTATTGAAATGTATGCAAAATTAGTAATTTAACACGATTTTTGCATTAAATTTCGTACTTTTGCACCTCAATAAAAGAGATCGATTTAATGAAGGATAAGAGAATATTATATGTTTCATCAGAGGTAATACCATATTTACCTGAAACGGAATTATCGTCTACCGCATTTAACGTTGCTAAAAATGCACATTCTAAAGGAATTCAAACCCGTATATTCATGCCTCGATTTGGGGTAATTAATGAGCGTAGGCATCAACTACACGAAGTTATTCGTCTCTCGGGAATGAACTTAATTATTAATGACATGGATATGCCACTAATAATTAAAGTTGCCTCAATTCCTAAAGAAAGAATGCAAGTCTATTTTATTGATAACGATGAATACTTTAAGCGTAAAGCTGTATATTCTGACGAAGATGACAAATTGTTTGATGACAATGATGAGCGGATGATTTTCTTTGCCAAAGGTGTTGTAGAAACCGTAAAAAAACTAAACTGGGCACCAGATATTATCCATGTTCATGGATGGATGGCTTCTCTGTTACCTCTATATTTAAGAGAATTTTATAAAGAAGAACCTTTGTTTGCTGAAAGCAAGATTGTAACTTCGCTTTACAATAGTGATATTGAGGATTTGAGTAAAGAGTTAGCTAACAAAGTTCGTTTTGATAAGATTGAGGACTCTAAAGTGGCTACAATTGAAACACCAAGTCATATGAATATTTTAAAAAGCGCTATTGAAAATTCAGATGCTGTTATAAAAGGTAGCGAAATTTTACCCGAAGAAATTGAAACTTTTATTGATCAAAGCAATGTAAAAGTTCTAGATTTCCAGTCAGAGGAAACTTTAACTGAATCATATTTAGAATTTTATAAAGAAAACGTTTTAGAATTAAGCGAATAATGATTAGAAAAATTGGTGTACTTGGTATTAGCTTGCTATGTTTAGCAGCTGTTACGTCTTGTGAAAAAGACTTTAGTGAAGTTGGAACAAACGTTATTAACAACGACAAATTTGAAACAGGAGAATTTTTATTAGATATTGAAATAACTCCTATTGATATTGATAATGTTCAATCAGACAATATAAACACTAGCATAAATGAATATTGGCTGGGTGTTTATAATAATCCAAATGCTGAAAAAATTGAGGCTTCTATTATTTCACAGGTAGGATATATTTCTGGTTTAAAAAACACTGCTGGAACTGATACTATTGTTAATTTAGATAAGGTAATTTTAAAATTACCTTACATATCTACTTCTGAAGGAAAAAATTCAAATAGAATTACTACATTTAGATTAGATTCTATTTTAGGAAATGTTAATGTAGGTACATCCGTTATTGTTAAACAAAACAACACGTATCTTAACACATTAAACCCAGATGACCCTTCTAAAAAAAATACTTTTTTTTCTGATTTCAGTTATGAAAGTATACAGAGTTTAAACGAAGATGCTAATTTTACATTTAAACCGTCTAAAACAGACACTCTATTTTCATATCAAAGAATTGATCGATTCAATCCTTCAAAAACCTATGAGGAAATTGTAAAAACAAAAGCCGTAATTAGTGGAGACACCATTCCTATCCCTTTCTTAGCTATTCCATTAGATGTATCTAAGATGAAGACTCTTTTTTGGGATAAGCTGGAAGGAGCTGAGTTTGCTTCTAAAGAAAATTTTGATAACTATTTTAGAGGACTTATTATTGAAGCTTATGGTAATGATGGTGCCCTAGTACCTTTTAACCTAGCTTCATCACCTAGTCCATCTTTAGAATTTCATTACACTAAGTCTGTAGTCAATGCTTCTAATGTGGTAACAGATACAATAAATAAAAAATATCGCTTTCCTTTATCAGGTATAAAAAATAGTGGTTACAAAATGAGTTCTCCAACTAACTCTATTCCTTCTAACAGTTTTATTGTTCAAGGAACAGCAGGAAAAATGGCTAAAATCACCATTTTTGATGAAGCTAAGCTTCAAGAACTACGAAGTAATAACTGGTTAATTAACGATGCTTCACTCACGTTTTATGTAAATCAAACTATTAATAGTGATGCTGATATAATTCCTCAAAGATTATTTTTATATCAAAATAAAGAAAATAAAACAGGAGGTTTTTCACCCACACAACTAACAGATGCATATATTGAATCTGCTACTTTTGGAGGTGTTCTAGAAAAAACAGATGAGGACACTCCTGAAAAATATACTTTTAGAATTACCGATTATATTTCTAACTTGTTATCTGGTAAAGAAGACGCTACTGTTGACCCTTTAATACTTAAAGTGTATAACCCTACGGACACACCCGTAACTAGTACTTCTATAAGTACATATAATTGGAATCCTAGGTTTGTTACTCTATTAAATGGAGACGATACAGCTAATGGAACAAAAAGAGCTGTTTTAAAAATATCATATTCAAAAGAAAAATAAGAATTGTTATGTGTGGAATTACTGGATACATTGGACACAGAGATGCTTACCCTATTGTAATTAATGGGCTTAAGCGTTTAGAATATAGAGGTTATGATAGTGCTGGAATTATGATGTATGATGGAGATGTTATTCATTTATCAAAAACCAAAGGAAAGGTTTCCGACTTAGAATTAATTACAAATAAAGAGGAGAAAAGAAAAAAAGGTAAAATAGGAATTGGACATACACGCTGGGCCACTCATGGTGTACCTAATGATGTAAACTCACACCCTCATTTTTCTCAATCTAGAGATCTCGTAATCGTTCATAATGGTATTATTGAAAACTACGATACTATTAGAAAGGAATTAATTTCAAGAGGTTATGAATTTATAAGTGATACCGATACTGAGGTTTTAGTCAATCTTATTGAAGAAGTAAAGAAAACTGAAGGATGTAAACTAGGTAAAGCTGTTCAGTTAGCTTTAACTAACGTAATTGGTGCATATGCAATTGCTGTTTTTGACAAAACTAAACCTAATGAATTAGTAGTAGCTAGACTAGGAAGTCCTATTGCTATAGGTATTGGAGATAATAATGAAGAGTTTTTTGTAGCTTCTGATGCTTCTCCTTTTATTGAATATACAAAAAATGCTATTTATCTTGAAGATGGTGAATTAGCTATTATTAAAAAAGGTAAAGGAATTAAAGTTCGTAAAATTGATAATGATAAAGAAATTGATGCGAACATCCAAAAGCTGCAATTAAGCCTTGATCAAATTGAAAAGGGAGGTTATGAGCACTTTATGTTAAAAGAAATTTATGAACAGCCCAAAGCTATTATAGACACTTACAGAGGCAGAATGTTAGCCAACGAAGGGATTATCAAAATGGCAGGTGTTGATGATAATATGTCTAAATTCATAAATGCAGACAGGATTATTGTTGTAGCTTGTGGTACTTCATGGCATGCTGGTTTAGTTGGAGAATATCTTTTTGAAGATATGGCTCGTATTCCTGTTGAAGTGGAATATGCTTCAGAATTTAGATACCGTAACCCTATTATTACTTCTAAAGATGTAGTGATTGCTATTTCTCAGTCTGGAGAAACTGCAGATACGTTGGCTGCAATAAAATTAGCCAAATCTAAAGGAGCATTTGTATTTGGAATTTGTAATGTAGTTGGTTCTTCTATCGCTAGAGAAACTCATGCTGGCGCTTATACCCACGCTGGTCCAGAAATTGGAGTTGCTTCAACCAAAGCATTTACAACACAAATTACGGTACTTTCTTTAATTGCTTTAAAACTAGCCCAAGCTAAAGGAACTTTATCAACATCTGTAGTAAATACTTATTTACAAACGATGCAACAAATTCCTGCTCAGGTTGAAAAGTTGTTGCAAATTGATGATCAAGTAAAAGAAATAGCAAATATTTACAAAGACGCTAAAAACTGTTTATATTTAGGTAGAGGATTTAATTTCCCTGTAGCTTTAGAAGGAGCTTTAAAGTTAAAGGAGATTTCATATATTCATGCTGAAGGATATCCGGCTGCAGAAATGAAACACGGACCTATTGCCCTTATTGATGAAAACATGCCTGTTTTTGTTATTGCAACAAGTAGAGGTCATTATGAAAAGGTAGTGAGCAACATTCAAGAAATTAAATCTAGGAGCGGAAAAATAGTAGCGATTGTTACAGAAGGCGATGAAACAGTTAAAGAAATAGCCGATTATGTTATTGAAGTTCCAGATACTGAAGAAGCTTTTTCTCCTTTATTAACAACAATACCATTTCAGTTACTGTCTTATCACATAGCTGTTATGTTAGGTAAAAATGTTGACCAACCTAGAAATTTAGCAAAATCGGTTACTGTTGAATAACCTAACTTAAACCAAAATACAAATCCTGAGAACTTTCTCAGGATTTTTATACCTCTTTTTCAAAAGTAATATATACAGGAAAATGGTCTGAAAAACCTCCTTTATAAAAAGGACCTATATAGCTTCTAAATGGACTTCCTTTATATTTTCCCTTATATATTCTTAACCAATCTTTTTTAAATATTTTAGCTCCTAAAAAAGTATGATCGCTTTTTTCTGTATCGAAAAACACCTTTGAAAACATAATTTGGTCAAATAAATGCCATTTTTTATAATGTGTAGTTGTACCAAACCCTCTTTCATGCAACTCTTTCATAGGGTTATACAAATCATTTGACATTAAATACTTCTCAACACTCTTATCATGTGGATTATCATTAAAATCTCCCATAACAATAAACTTAGAAGTATCATCTTCTTTCTTAATATCATCAATAACACCACGTGTTAATTCTGCAGCCTTAATTCTATTATCTTCAGTTTGTTTCTCACCTTCTCTTCTTGAAGGCCAATGGTTAACTAAGACATAAACTATTTCATTATTTAAAACTCCTTTTACAACCAATAAGTCACGTGTATAGTCTACCTCCCCTTTATCATCTGTTAGCAATAAACTATGTGTTTTAGAAGAAATAACATCAAAAAAATCGTTATTATACATAAGTGCAACATCTATTCCTCGTTCATCTGGTGAATCATAATGTACATACTTATAATTAAAGTTTAATAAATTTTTATTTCTAGTTAAGTCTTTGACAACTTTGGCGTTTTCAACTTCAACAAGCCCTATAACAGCAGGAGGATATGCAGATTGATTGCTTCCTAATTGACTTATAACCGAGGCAATCTTACTTAGCTTTCGATGATATTTTTTTTTGTTCCATCTCAATCTACTGCTCGGTGTAAAATCATCATCATTCGTTTTGGGGTTATCTGTTATATCAAATAGGTTTTCAACATTATAAAAAGCTACTGTATACCTATTTCTTCTTTTACTTGTTGACATTCGTAAACATATTTATCTCTCGAAAATACGAAAATATATAGAGCATATAACATAAGGCTAACATTACAAATTAACAGATTGAACGAAAAACTATAATTAGCTTTATTAATTTTAATAAAAAAGGGTTAACACTTAAAAACTCATTAATAAAAAGAGTTAAAAAACAAAGAAATGGTCAATATTAACTAGATGTAAATCAGCTATAAAACTAGTATTTGATTTACCTTAAAACAATATTTTATTAATCAACAAAAAACAAGTAGATTCTTCATTTACAATACTTTTACAACAAGAAATTATAACTTATAATAAACCCAAAATCTTAAAAAATGAAAAAATTATTTGTACTTGTATTCGTTACTTTAATGAGTACTTCATTAGTATTTTCAACAAACGAAAACCCTACTAAAGAACAAATTAGAACAAAAATTGTTGAGCTATTAGGTAAGCCTAATTTTATTCTTGACAATGAAGTAAAAACTACCATAGAGTTTTTAATAAACAAAGACGGAGAAATCGTTATTTTAAATGTTAACTGCGATACTGAACAAATTTGTCATTATGTAAAAAGCAGATTAAATTATAAATTTATAAATAACGAATTAAAGATAAAGAACAATATCTATAAAATGCCTTTAACTATACAAAAGAGCAACAATTAGTAATTATTTATCAAATTGATCTTCCCTTATTAAACTAAAAAGCCTCATAGAGTTTCTATGAGGCTTCTATTTTATAATTTCTATGAATAGTATTATACTACTCCTTGGTCTAACATTGCATCTGCTACTTTTACAAAACCAGCTACATTTGCTCCCTTAACATAGTCAACATATCTGTCTTCTTGTGTTCCATATTTCACACAAGCTTCATGGATATTATTCATTATTCCGTGTAATTTACTATCTACTTCTTCACGACTCCAAGATAAACGTAACGAGTTTTGAGACATTTCTAAACCAGATGTTGCAACACCTCCTGCGTTTGACGCTTTACCTGGTGCAAATAAAATTTTTGCTTTTTGGAATACCTCTATAGCTTCTGGAGTAGATGGCATATTTGCTCCTTCAGCAACACATATACATCCATTATCTACTAATATTTTTGCTTCTTCACCGTTCAACTCATTTTGAGTAGCACATGGTAAAGCTACATCACATTTAGTTCCCCATGGACGCTCTCCTTTAAAAAATTTAGCAGATGGGTATTGTTTAACATACTCACTTATACGACCACGCTTTACATTCTTTAGCTCCATTACAAAAGCTAATTTTTCAGCATCAATACCAGCTTCATCATAAATATATCCTGATGAATCAGACATAGTAACTACTTTAGCTCCTAATTGAGTTGCTTTTTCTGTTGCGTATTGTGCTACATTTCCAGAACCAGAAACAACTACAGTTTTTCCTTCAAAAGTATCTCCTTTAGTTTTAAGCATATTCTCTGCAAAATACACATCGCCATAACCTGTAGCTTCAGGACGTATTAACGACCCTCCCCAAGTTCTTCCTTTACCAGTTAAAACACCTGTAAATTCATTGCGTAAACGTTTGTATTGACCAAACATATAACCAATCTCACGACCCCCTACACCAATATCACCAGCAGGCACATCAGTATCAGGACCTATATGACGTGCTAACTCAGTCATAAATGATTGACAAAAAGCCATTACTTCACGATCAGATTTTCCTTTAGGGTTAAAGTCAGACCCACCTTTTCCTCCACCCATTGGTAAAGTTGTTAATGAGTTTTTAAAAACTTGCTCAAACCCTAAGAATTTTAAGATTGATAAGTTTACTGATGGGTGAAAACGTAAACCTCCTTTATATGGCCCAATAGCTGAGTTAAACTCAACTCTATAACCACGATTTACTTGTGTTTCTCCGTTATCATCAACCCAAGGTACTCTAAACATTAATGTACGCTCTGGTTCTACCATGCGTTCTAGTAATTTTTTACCTTGATATTTTGGATTGTTTTCTATAAACGGAATTACAGTTTCTGCTACTTCATGTACAGCTTGCAAAAACTCTGGTTCATATGTATTACGTTCTTTTACGTAATCCATAAATGCTTGTATCTTAGATTCCATAAACTTAGTTGTTGTTCTGTTATTTTATAATATTAACAATTTTACCATGCAAATATAATTAATTTACAATTCGTTAATTTCTATTTATACCTTTATTTTATCTATTTCACTAAGGTTTTAGCAAACCGTTTAAAAAGCACTTATTTTTTCGTAAAAAAGCGTAAATTTGCACCTTAACTTTTGGAAAGATTATGTTAGATAAAGTAAAAGAATTGATTGGAGAAGTAAATGCTTTTAGCACTACTTCGAAAGAAGAAATAGAAATATTTAGAATTAAGTATTTAGGAAGCAAAGGAATTTTAAAAGATTTATTTGCTGAATTTAAAAATATACCTAACAACCAAAAGAAAGAATTTGGTCAAACTATTAATTTACTTAAAAGTTCTGCTGAAGAAAAAGTAAGTATCTTAAAAGAAGCCATAGAAAATGCGGTTGAAGAAAAAGGTATTTATGGAGATTTAACTCGTCCTTCTGAGCCTATTAACTTAGGTTCACGTCACCCAATTTCTTTAGTAAAAAATAAAATTATTGAAGTTTTTAATCGTATTGGTTTTACCGTTTCTGAAGGGCCTGAAATAGAAGATGATTGGCATAACTTTACTGCTTTAAACTTACCAGAATATCATCCAGCACGTGATATGCAGGATACTTTCTTTATTGACAAGAATCCTGACACTTTATTAAGAACACATACCTCATCAGTGCAAGTACGTTATATGGAAAACAACGAACCTCCAATTCGTACAATATCTCCAGGTCGTGTTTTTAGAAACGAAGATATTTCTGCTCGTGCACATTGTATTTTTCATCAAGTAGAAGGATTATACATTGATACTGATGTGTCTTTTGCTGATTTAAAACAAACCTTATTATACTTTACCAAAGAAATGTTTGGTAAATCTAAAATACGTTTACGTCCGTCTTATTTCCCTTTCACTGAACCAAGTGCTGAAGTAGATATTTATTGGGGATTAGAAACTGAAACTGACTACAGAATTACCAAAGGAACTGGTTGGTTAGAAATTATGGGGTGTGGTATGGTAGACCCAAATGTATTAAAGAATTGTAATATCGATCCTACAAAATATAGCGGTTATGCTTTTGGAATGGGTATTGAGCGTATTGCAATGTTGTTATACCAAATTCCTGATATCCGTATGTTCTATGAAAATGATAAGCGCTTTTTAGAGCAGTTTAAATCTATTATTTAACCTCCATGAAACGTTTAATTCTAATTATTTTATTAGGAATTTTAAACAGCAAAGCCTCTTTTTCTCAAAAAACTTTTATTGAGAGTTCTGGAGATATACTACAAATAGGAATTCCGGCAATTGCTTTTGGTTCTACGCTTTTAATTAAGGCAGACGACAAACCTCATTGGCAATTTGTAAAAGCCTTTGGTACCTCATTTGTGGTTACACATGCTCTTAAAAGAATTATAAATAAAAAGCGTCCTGACGGTGGGCTTCACAGTTTTCCTTCCGGGCATACTTCAGCAGCATTTACTGGAGCTGCTTTTATTCAAAAAAGGTATGGATGGAAATATGGTGTTCCTGCTTATTTATTAGCTAGTTATGTAGGATACTCGAGGGTTTATGCTGACAGACATGATATATATGATGTAGCCGCGGGTGCTGCTATTGGTATAATAGCATCGTACTTGTTTACAAAGCCTTATAAAAAAAATAATGCCATTTTTTTAAGTGGTACGTTTAACAAAAACAACATACTACTTAGTTTAAATTATTCTCTTTAAAAATGAAAAAAGATATTACAATTCCTGAAGTAACAGGTGTAGAAATCGCTGTAGTTATAGAAACCAATGAAATTGACGGTAAAGAGGATTGGAATGTATATATTCTAAACAAGAAGGATGTTGACCTAGAAATGGTGGTAATTGTTTCTCAAGGATTCTCAGATACTAAAACTACTTCTGTTTTCCGAAGAAAAATAGACAAGCTTCCTGCAAATAGTTATCAAAAATTTGAGTTAATGCAACCTGAATTATTTGATTTAGATAATCGTTTTCAGGTAACTTTTTTTGAAAATAACAGACTACACGATAAAACCTTTATTTTTCAAGCAGAAACAATTCAAGAAGGTTTTTTGAGGGATATCGAATTCTTAGGAAAAAGAGGAATCGTTTGTAAGTAAATAAATTACATATAAAATTCACAAAAGAACGATAGTTGTTAATTCACAGCTATCGTTCTTTCTTTTGCTTTCACTTTTAGTACTTTCGCTTAAAATATCACTTTATGTTTGCAAGCATTCAAGACTTAGTTACTCAATTTTCTTCTTGGGTATGGGGAATTCCTTTATTAATACTACTTATTGGTGGAGGTCTGTACCTATTTATATATTCAGGGCTAATTCCTTTTAGGTATATCGGACATGCCGTTGCTATTTTAAGAGGAAAATATGACAAAGCTGATTCTCCAGGAGATTTATCTCACTATGAAGCTTTATCATCTGCTATTGCCGCTACAGTAGGAATGGGAAACATTAGTGGAGTTGCCATTGCTATTGCAACGGGAGGTCCTGGGGCTATTTTTTGGATGTGGGTGAGTGCTTTTGTAGGTATGGCGACTAAATTTTTTACCTGTAGCTTATCCATAATGTATCGTGGAACAGATGAAAATGGAAATGTAAAAGGTGGCCCGATGTATGTAATTACAGAAGGATTGGGAAAGAAATGGAAACCATTAGCCTTATTCTTCTCTGCTGCAGGATTGATAGGAACGTTACCTGCTTTTCAAGCGAACCAATTAACACAAACTATAATTGATGTTTTTCAAGTACATGAAACCAACCATTTTACAGCTAAATTATTATTAGGTATCACCACTGCCATTATTGTATCTATGGTGATTTTTGGAGGAATTAAACGAATTGGTAATGTTGCTGGAAAATTAGTTCCTGTAATGGTTGTAGTGTATCTTCTTACTGTTTTAACTATTTTGCTTTTAAGGCTAGAACAGGTTCCTGCGATTTTTTCCTTAATTTTTGAAGATGCCTTTACAGGAAAATCCGTTTTAGGAGGTGCTTTAGGAGCTCTGATTATTACAGGAGTAAAACGAGCTGCTTTTTCTAACGAAGCTGGTTTGGGTACTGCCCCAATGATGCACGGAACAGCGAAAACAAAAGAGCCTATTCGTGAAGGATTGGTAGCCATGTTAGGACCAGCTATTGACACCTTGTTAGTTTGTTCTTTGACTGCACTAGCTATTTTGGCTTCGGGAGTTTGGAAAGGTTTTGAAGGCAACGGAATTTCAATGACATTAGCTGCGTTTGATGCTGTACTTCCTCACAATATAGGAAGCGTTATTTTAACCATATGTGTATTAATTTTCGCTTTTTCAACACTGTTTACCTACTCTTTTTACGGATTGAGTTGTTTGAGCTTTTTAACCAATACAAAAATTGGAAAAAATTACAACTACATTTATATTTTTACGATTGCAGTCGCTTCTATCATCAAATTAGACTTTGTAATTAACTTAATTGATAGTGCCTATGCTTTGATGGCAATTCCAACAGTAATTTCAACCTTAATCTTAGCACCAAAAGTAAAAAAAGAAGCTACAAAGTATTTTCAGAAGTTAAAGACTAATTCTTTTTAATAAGCTTTAGCTCTTCTGTAATTTTAGAAGATAAAGAATCTATTTTTTTAGATGTCTCTTTTATATACTCTTGATGATTTGTTGAATCTTTTACTATATCTAACGTTGTTTTGGTTGAGTTGATATACCAATCTTTCCATGCTGAAATAATTGATAGTTGTGTTGATAATGAATCGCCTTTTTTTAATGCTATTTCACTTTGTTTCTTTTCTTCTTGAAGCCTTGATATAGCTACTTTTTCAATATTTAGTAATATTGATTTAGCCGTGGTATCGTTCGCATTTAGTAAAGTATAAGCAGAAGCTAACGAAGATACTTCTACGTTTTTTAGCGTTTTTTGAGACACTTTATCTATTCGATCGTTATCTGTATGATAAAATTGGTCAGTAAAGTGCCAAAACAAAACACTAGGAATGTTTCTCTTTAAAAAAGGTACATGATCACTTCCTCCTTCAAACGGATTTGTATTCACTACCCAATTTGTTCTTTTTCCTTGTTCTTTAAATTTATCAATTAAAAAATCATTTAAATAATGCGGAGTCATTTCTTCAAGCTTCATTTTTTGCCCTCCCCATTCAGTGTGTTTATCGTTACCTCTTGTCCAAATCGCACTAGGATCGGGCATTTTTTCAATTAAAAAAGTCCCTCCTGTTTTATTGGTGTCTTCCCCTACCATGTCTAGAGAAATTCCCCATTTAATATTTTTTGCTCTTATCGTATCTTCTTTCACATACCTGTTTGTTGAAATAATTTCATCTCCCCATAAAAAAGTTAAAGTTCTGTTAGGTACAAATATGTTGTTTTTAATAAGCTCTGCAGTAAGTGTGGCCATCTCTAAAGCAACTCCAACACCTGTAGCATTATCGTTTGCTCCAGGTTCTTGTATATGAGCACTAAAAACCAAACGCTCTTTAGGATACTTATCCCCTTTTATATCGGCAACAATTGTTAACTCTTCTGATGGATAAATATTAGTTTCAATATGTACATCTAGAAAAACTTTTCCTTTTAACAATGCTGCCTTTAATTCTTCTTTAGCCTTGTAAGACATGGCAATTGCCCAAGATTTAACCTCTTTATTTAATGGGATAGTTCTAAATTGAATAGAAGTAGTATTTTTCTGAGGTTGTAAGTATTTTGGGTTGCTATAGGTTATAAGACCCAAAGCACCACTTTTTACAATAGCTTGATTAAATATTCTATGAGGGCTTGTTTCAGCAAAAACAATTTTCCCTTTAACATCTAACTCTTTCAACTTTTTTAAGTTTTTAACGTAAACAACCTCTGCATTAACTCCCTCTTTAGGTGTACTGTAAGAATTTAAAGCAATCATATTTCTATTGGTGCTATGTTGTAAAAGAGGAATATCTTCTCCAACTATTTTTACAGAAGCATTCACAGATTCCCAAGTAGGCTTTTTTAAGGGTCTTTTTTCTATTCTGTGTCCCGTCCTGAAATAAGTTGACACAAAATCGACTTATTATGAGTAAAGGAGTAAACAAGCGGGTTAAGCGCACCCAACGCGATTACAATTTAGGCTTTAAATTAGCCTTAGTAGCCGAGGTAGAAAAAGGCAACTACACCTATAAGCAGGTACAAAAAGTCTATGGTATTCAAGGTAGGAGTACTGT